>JAGRPN010000247.1 GCA_019449555.1 Ramlibacter sp. | reverse complement strand
GCACCGGCGCTTCCCCGAGGAACCGCAGGAGAACATCCTTTACTTCATCGAGAAGAACGCGCCGCTGCTGGAGCCGTGGCAGCGCGAGATCGTGCGCATCGTGCGCAAGATCGCCCAGTACTTCTATCCGCAGCGCCAGACCCAGGTGATGAACGAGGGCTGGGCCACGTTCTGGCATTACACGCTGCTCAACGACATGTACGACCAGGGCCTGCTGACCGAGGGGTACATGATCGAGATCCTGAGCTCGCACACGAACGTCGTGTTCCAGCCGCCGGTGACGGACCCGCGCTACAGCGGCATCAACCCGTACGCGCTCGGCTTCAACATGTTCACCGACCTGCGCCGCATCTGCGAGAAGCCGACCGACGAGGACCGCCAGTGGTTCCCGGACATCGCGGGCTCCGACTGGCACAAGACGCTCGACTACGCGATGCGCCACTTCAAGGACGAGAGCTTCATCGGCCAGTACCTTTCGCCGCGCATGATGCGCGACTTCAGGCTGTTCTCGGTGGTGGACGACGCAACCCAGAAAGAGCTCGAGGTGGCGGCGATCCACGACGACGCCGGCTACCGGCGCGTGCGCGAAGCCCTGTCGCGCCAGCACGACCTCAACTGGCGCGAGCCCAATATCCAGGTCTGGAACGTGAACCTGCGCGGCGACCGCTCGCTGACCCTGCGGCACACCCGCCACAACGACCGCCCGCTGGACAACGGCGCGGAAGAAGTGGTGAAGCACGTCGCGCGGCTATGGGGCTTTCGCGTGCGGCTGGAGAGCGTGGACAGCCACGAGCGCGTTCTCCAGCATTGGGAAATCACGCCGGCGCCGCAGCAGCAGCACCATTGATCCGCAGGACTGCCGTGCCCGCCCCAGCGGCATTGCCAGTTCCGTTCGCGCAGCGCTAAACTCGTTCCCCGTTGCGCAGCCCCCGCCGGCAAACGTTCGCGGGCCGGTTGCGCGCAAGGAGTGAGTCAATGCTCGAACTGGCGACCCTCATTTCGCGTCATGCGCGTTATCGTCCCGACGCGCTCGCCGTCGTGTTCGAAGGCGAACGACTCACTTATGCCCAGTTCTGGGCGCGCGTGGCGCGCGTGGGAAACATGCTGCGGGAACTCGGCGTAGGGCGGGGCGACAAGGTGGCGACAGTCGCGGCGAACTCGCTCGACCTCCTCGAGACATATTGGGCGGTGCCGACCATCGGCGCGACGCTGGTGCCGCTCTCGCCCCTCCTGCTGCCAGCCGGACTCGCCAGCCTGATTCGAGGCTCGGACGCGCGATGCGTCATCGCGCAGTCCTCGATGGTCCCGGTGCTCGAGGAGATCAGGGACCGCCTGCCGGAGCATGTGCTGCTGATGGATGGTGCTGGGCGCGGCTTCGGCGACTACCGGGCCCTGGCTGCCGCACAACCCGAAACGCTGGTGCCGGCGCAGGTCTCGTCGGACGAGCTTTTCAACATCATGTTCACAAGCGGCACCACGGGGCAGCCGAAAGGCATCATGCACCCGCACTTCGTGCGTGCGATGTACGGCGTGCTGATGTCCGCGGCGTTTCGCCTCACGCCCGAATCGCGGACCTTGCATGCGGGCTCCATCGTATTCAACGGCGCCTTTATCACCCTGATGGCTACGTTCTATCTGGGCGCGACCTACATCCTGCAGAGCCGGTTCGATCCCGAGGAGATGATTCGCACGATCGAGCGCGAGCAGGTGACCCACGTCATGCTGGTGCCGGCCCAGATCGTGGCGCTGCTCAATTCCCCCGAGTTCGATCCGCGGCTGCTGCAATCGCTCGAGTGCATTCTTTCGCTCGGCGCGCCGCTGCTGCAGACGTGCAAGGACCAGCTGAACGCGGCGCTGCCGGGCCGTTTCTACGAGCTCTACGGTGTCACCGAGGGCTTCATCACGATCCTCGATCGCAACGACGCGGTGCGAAAGAGCGGCTCGGTGGGAGTGCCCCCGCAGTTCTCGCACGTGCGCATCCTGCGCGACGACGGCACGCAGGCGGCGCCGGGCGAGATTGGCGAGATCGCAGGTTGCGGCCCGATCCAGATGACCGGCTATTACAAACAACCCGACCTCACCGCGCAGACAGTGCGTGACGGGTGGATTCATTCCGGCGACATGGGCTACCTGGACGAGGAGGGCTATCTCTATCTCGTGGATCGCAAGAAAGACATGATCGACTCCGGTGGCGTGAAGGTGTATCCGCGCGACATCGAGGAGGTTGCGGCGCGGCATCCGGATGTCCGGGAGATCGCGGTATTCGGCGTCCCCCACGAGAAATGGGGAGAGACGCCGCTGGCGGCCGTCGTTCTTCGTCCCGGGGCGAGCATTGGCGCGCCGGCACTGCGCGACTGGATCAACGAGCGGGTCAGCGCGCGCTATCAGCGCGTCTCCGATGTGGTTCTGATGACGGATTTCCCCCGCAGCGCTGCCGGCAAGACGCTGAAACGAGAGCTGCGGGAGCCGTACTGGGCGGCGTACGGCCGCAAGATCTGAGTGCGAGCCAGCCACGGCCACGCGCTCTAAACTGTTGCGTAAAAAACCCGCGCCAGGATCACGCCGGGCAGGGCCGCCCGGCGCGTCGGCCTATGTTGTCAGAATGGGTCTGCGATCAAGGCAGTTTGGCGATGACCGCGTTCATCTCGTCGCGCGAGAATGCGCGCAGCGTCTGAGTCCGGACGTTTCCCTGCTGCGCGAGCGCGAGTCCGAAAGCGGTGATGGCCGCCTCATCCTTTGCTTCGCAGTAGGTCACAAGGTCGTATTGACCGAGCGTCCAGTGGATGCTCTTCATGTTCACCCCGAAGCGCCCGGC
Source organism: Ramlibacter sp. (assembly GCA_019449555.1). Lineage (GTDB taxonomy): Bacteria > Pseudomonadota > Gammaproteobacteria > Burkholderiales > Burkholderiaceae_C > Ramlibacter. The sequence continues at coordinate 2,677 of JAGRPN010000247.1, read as the reverse complement.
CATTTCCCGGACGGTGTCGGAGCGCTTGACGGTGTCCTTGATCGTGCGGGCGCCCTGATCGGTGAAAGACACCAAAGAAATATAGTCGGCCATGGTGGTTCTCCTTTGCAGTGGATGACAACTCCGTCTGCGGCTGCCGGTCGAAATGCCGGCTTGCCGGAATCTTGCGATTTCGAGTCGCGGATTATTGCGCTCGCCGCGGTGTTTGCATAGCGGATCGCTGTTGCCGAGTCGTAATTTTCCGCGCTCGCTCAGCCGTGGTCGCGCACCGCGGTGTCGGGCGCCCCGCTATCATGCTGGCGCTCGACTCTGGAGATCGCTCATGGCGAATCAACTGCAAGCTGAAGGCACCGCGGTCATCACCGGCGGGGCCAGCGGCATCGGCGCCGCGACAGCGCTGCGCTTCGCGGCGCTCGGCATGCGCGTGGCGGTGCTGGATGTGAATCGCCAGGCGGGCGAGGCAATCCGCGCGCAACTCGGTGAGGGCGCTTCGTTCCACATGTGCGACGTCTCCGATGCGGCCGCGGTCGAGCGGGTCGCGGCCACCATCGAACAGGAAGGCCCGCCGGTGCGCATGCTGTTCACCTCGGCCGGCCTGATCCCGAACTGCGAATCGGTCCTGGACATGGACATGGACGCGCACGAGCGCATGTGGCGCGTGAACTACTTCGGCACGGTGCACGCATGCCGCAGTTTCGGCCGGCGAATGGCGCTGCTGCGCCGCGGCAACATCGTCACCGTGAGTTCGATCAACAGCTTCATGCCGCTGCCGCTGCCGGCGTACAACCCCGGCAAGGCGGCGATATCGCGTCTGACGCAACTGCTCGCCGTGGAACTCGGGCGCCAGGGCGTGCGCGTCAACAGCGTGGCGCCGACTTACGTCATGACACCGCCGCTGCGCCAGCGCATGGAGGCCGGCCTGCGCGATGAACGCAAGATGATGGCGGTGCACGCGCTGGACCAACTGCCCACGCCGGAGGACATCGCCGAGGCGGTCGCATTCCTTTGTTCCGATTCGGCGCGCGCGATCACGGGCGTGACGCTCCCCGTCGATTCAGGATGGCTCGCCGCCGTGAGCTACAAGACGTACGCGGGCGGCGTCCCCTGGGGCGAGGGCTGATCGCGCCCTCTGCGCAGTGCTGAATCAGCGCAGGTTGCCCGTGTGCCCGAGCGAATAGCGGCCGGGCTGCGGCCAGAGCGTCAACCCGTGCGGTTCGGCTCCGACCTTCACCTTCGTCACCGAACCGTCGGCTGCGTCGATGCGGTACACCTGGTCGTCGAACCGGCCTGCCAGCCACAGCCACTTGCCGTCCGCGCTCACGTTGCCCATGTCGGGGCTGCCGCCGCCGGGGATCGGCCATTGCGCCAGCACCTCGTTGGTCGCGAAGTCGATCACCGTCACGCTGCCCGGCCCGCGCCGCTTGCCGTGGATCTTGTGGGTGCCGCGGTTGGCCACGTACAGCCGCTTGCCATCGCGGCTCGGGTACAGGCCATGCGTGCCGATGCCGGTCGGGATGAACGCGACCTCCTGGAGAGCGTCGCCGTCCACCACATGGACCCCGTCGGCGTCCATATCGGCGATATAGAAACGCCTGCCGTCGGGTGAAATGCGGATGTCCTGCGGCATGCCCTTGCGCGAGGTGCAGATCTCGGTCGAGCCGACCAGCGCTTGCGGCCCTTCCTTGAAGCGGGTGCGCGGCACCGCCAGCTTGAGATAGCCGGCTACCTTGCGCTCGACCAGGTCGATCTTCGCGACGGAGCCGTCGAATTCGCAGGTGAAGATCGCGTAGCGACCGTCGATCGAAAAGTCGGCGTGGTTGATGCCGCCGCACTTCGGTGTGTCGATGGCGTACTGCATGGCCATCGTGCGCGGGTCGCGGAAATCGAGCCGCCTGCGCGCCTCGGCGACGACGATCGCCGATTTGCCATCGGGCGTGAAATACATGTTGTACGGATCGTCCACCGCGATGCTCTCGCCCGGCTTGCCGGTCAGCGGGTCGATCGGCGTCAGGCTGCCGTCCGGGTGGTTCTCCGAGTTGTTGGCCACCCACAGCGTCTTCAGGTCCCAGGAAGGCACGACGTGCTGCGGCCCGTCGCCGACCTTGAACCTGTCCACTACCTTCATCGTGGCCGGATCGATCACGTAGATGTCGTCCGAGCGCAAGTTCGGCACATAGACGCGTTCGAGGTGGTCCTTGACCGCGGGGCTCAGGCGCATGGCGCCGGTTTCGCTGTAGAGGTTGCGCTGGTCCACCACGGCGGGCATCCCGGGCACCGTCGCGACGACGGCGCGCGCCTGCGCCCCGGCGGGAGCCGGCCCGGCGCCGGACACGCGCGCCGCGACCAGTGCGCTGCCCAGCGCGAGCAGCGCCAGCAGGAAATAGGTCGAGGTGCCGAATTTCGGCCACAGCACAAACTCGGCGGCCGCGGCGCCGAACACGATCAGCGACAACAGATGATCGGTGAGATATTTCGCCCCGTGGCGCGCGCCCTTGATGACCTCGAGCAGCAGCAACACGATGCCGAGCGCCAGCAGTATGTCGCTCAACGTCAGCGGCCATTCGGCGCCGGACATCAGCGTCAGCTTCAGAAGCGGGTCGGCGAAGGAAACGCCGGGCATCAGGAAGACGATGATGTTGTAGATCGCGAGGGGAATCAGAAGAAGCGGAAAACCGAT
>JAGRPN010000246.1 GCA_019449555.1 Ramlibacter sp. | reverse complement strand
CAGTTGGTTAGAGCAGAGGACTCATAATCCTTTGGTCGTTGGTTCAAGTCCAACACGGCCTACCAGCAAATTCCTCTCGGACGTCCTGCGGCAGATGACATCGATCAAGTACTACTGGGAAGACCTCACTCCGGGCTGGCAATACGAGTCGCAGCCGAAAACGCTCACGTCGCGCGAGATCACGACCTTCGCGCGCGAATACGATCCGCAGGTTTATCACACCGACGAGGAGGCGGCGAAATCCTCGCCCTTTGGCGGTCTGATCGCCAGCGGATGGCAGACTTGCAGCGTGGCGATGCGGCTCATGTGTGACGGCTACCTGCTCCAGACCTCGTGCATCGGATCGCCAGGGCTCGATGGGTTGCGCTGGTTCAAACCGGTCAGGCCCGGCGATGCACTGCGGCTGCATTCGACAGTGCTGGAGCAGGCTGCGTCGCAGAAGGATCCGACGCGCGGCACAGTGAAATTTCGCTGGGACGTGCTCAACCAGAAGAATGAAGTCGTGTGCTCCATGACAGGCCGGCAGCATTACCGTCGCCGCACGCCGGCGAGCGAGGTTTCAGCATAAGCAGCCCCCGGCTTTGCTAGCGGCCAGCGCCGCAGCGCGCTGCCAAGAGGCGATTGACGAGGTCGGCGGTGGGTTGGGGCAGCCGAACCGGTTGCGTGCGCCTGGCCTGAGTGGGCTTGGCCAATGGAGAGCGCAACTCGAATCGGGCGATCGTTGAATCCATCCGGTGCCTCCGTTTTGCCTGGCGGCGTGTGCCATGCGTTCACTATGGATGCGCGCCCTTCCGGGAGACATCGGTGCAGGCTGAATACGCAGGTCGGCGGCGTCCGAATCGCGAGGGCGGTGCGCGCCGAGGCGGCGTAGGAAATGTCCGAACATGAGCGCGGTTTTCCAGGTCAAGCGCAGCGCTCGGCCATTTCCGCCAGCAGGAACGAACAGGTTGATTGATGAGCCTCAACCGGGACCAAGGCAGGCCGGAGCACGATTGAAGCGCGCGCACGGGCAGCTATCCTCTGGCATCCCTGTTACCGCACCAGGGAGCTGCTGCTCATGCCGATCAAGTCACGTATTCGCACCGTTCCCCACTACCCGAAACCAGGCGTGATGTTCCGCGACATCACCACCCTGTTGAAAGATCCACTGGGCTTTCGCAGCACCATCGACCAACTGGTCAGTCGTTATGCCGGCGTCAAGATCGACAAGGTCGCCGGGATCGAGTCACGGGGATTCATCATTGGCGCAGCGCTCGCGTTCGAGCTCGGGGTGGGCTTCGTTCCTGTTCGCAAGAAAGGCAAGCTGCCCGCGCCAACGGTTGGTCATGACTACGAACTCGAATACGGCACCGACCGGATCGAAATCCATCTGGATGCGATCAGCGAGGGCGATCAGGTGTTGCTGGCCGACGACCTGATTGCGACCGGGGGTACAGCCGAAGCCGCTGTCAAATTGATCGAGTCCATGGGAGGCAAGATCGTCGAGTGCTGCTTCGTCATCGACCTGCCTGACTTGGGCGGGCGCCAGCGACTCACGTCTTGCGGCCAGAAAGTATTTGCGTTGTGCGAATTCGAAGGTGATTGAAGCGGGAAAATCTTCAGAACAATCTTCCCGCCTGGAACCAGACTCTCGGTGAGCGATCGACATCGGAGAGCGGTCGCCCGCCGCCGAGCTTCCATGCCAGGCTCGCCTTCAAGTACCAATTGCTCGCAGGGGCGGCGTTGAGCCCGAAGCCTGCGCCGCTGAGGGTGCGGCTGTTTTCCCCCGCCGCCCAGACCTGCTTGTTCAGCCTCACATGGCCCGTATCGACAAATGCTGTCAGCTGCCACACGCCCGGGACTGATATCGGCAGGTTATAGCGGGCCTCCAAGCTTGCAACATAGCCCTCGTCACCCGGAGCTTCGTTCTGCGGATACGCGCGCACGCCGTACACACCGCCAAGAGACAGCTTCTGGGAGGAATCGAGGTTTTTCGAGGCGAACTGGGCCATCGCCGAAAAATACAGGCTGAAGGCACCGGTCAAGGGTTGAAGGCGCAGCCACGAGAGATGCCATTTTCCGAAGCTGCCGCCACTGCGCGCCGTCGCCGCATCCAGTGCCCGACTGACGGGATCCAGGTCGAGGTCGCCCGCGGAGTAAGCGACCGAGAAGCTGTTGGCGCCGGCCAAGCCGTCCTGGACGTCGCCGTTCATGGCCACGCTCCAGTTGTTCAACCTCTTGTCGATCGCCGTCGCTGTGGCGTTGATCCGATCCTTCAGTCTCAATCGATCGTACTGCAGCTGGGCGTAGAGGTTGAAAGTGCGGCTGCGAACGAAGGGGTGCATCGCGTACAGGCTGCCGACCTGCGCGTCACCTTCGGCCTCCAGCGGCGCGAGATCCTTGCCCAGGCGGTAGTGCATGTCCGACCATGCGAGACCCACGCGGCTGCCTTGGCCATTGACGGGGAGCTGGTAAGAACCGCGCAAGTAGGTCATGCCTTCGTCGCTTACCATGGCCCGCAGCGCAGCCTGGTCGCCTAGCCGCAGCGGGTTGTTGAAGTTGACGATGCCGCCCACGCGGTACTGGCCGCTGAAGCGGTTGCCGAAGGTGTCGAAGTCGACACTGCCGGTGACCCGGCGCCCCGGGGCCACGTCCACCAGCAAGTCGGAAGCTCCGAGCGTGGCGCCAGGCTTCAGCGTGGATTTGACCTCGACGCCGGGCAGGTCGGACAGGAGCAGGAGATTGCGCTCCAGAGCGCGCCCGTGGGCCAGTTCTCCGGGATTCAATTGCGCCAGCGGCGCCAGCGCCGCGCCGCCCACGCCGGCCGGATTGTCGACTCTCACCTCGCCCAGGCGTCCTTCCAGCACGGCAATTTGCACCTCGCCGTTGGTCACGTCCTGCGCGGGAAGATAAGCCCGGGCCAGGAGGTAACCGTGGCTGCGGTAGTGCTGGGTAACACGTTCAGCCAGCCCGCGAAGGGCGCCCAGCGAAAGCTCCTTGCCCTCGCCATCGGCAACAAGCGCATGCAGCTCGGCCTCGGTAAACGCCGTAGCGCCCGTGATGCGCAGGCGGGCCACATGAATAAGAGGCCCCTCCGGGGCTCGCGCGGTCGGGGCCTCTTCGATCTCGATCTTAGGGGCCTCGCGCTGCGGCAGGCTCGGGGGCGGCGTGGTCTCCCGCAGCAGCCGCCCGGCGTCGGGCACCTGTTGCTGCGCCAGCACCGCCGCCGTCGCAGTCGCAAACATCACCGCCAAGGCATGCTGAATGGATGCGCGTGGCATGAGCTCTGTTGTTGTGTTGTCCTTGGCAGATTCGCTTTACTCCGCGCGCAGGAACGGATACGACGCGCCCTGGTTGATGTCCCAGATATTGATGAAGTCAAAGCCGGTGAAACTGGCCTTCTGCTTCATTTGCGCGTCGGTCAGCCCGGTGCCGCCGGCGCTCGTGCTTTGGCCGGAGGTGGTGGTGTCCCAGTAGCTGTTGGTGATCGAGCCAGCGTTCGTCCCCACCAGTCCGCCGGTGGTGGAATAGCCTCCGACTCCAGCGACGGCGCCGGTGCTGTAGCTGTTGCTCACCGCACCCCCGTTGGACCCGATCAGTCCGCCGACGCCACCGTAGCCCCAAGAGGTGACGGCGCCGGTGCTGTAGCTGTTGCTCACGGTACCCCCATTGGACCCGATCAGTCCGCCGACCTGACCGTCATGGCCATAAGCGGCAACGGAGCCGGTGCTGTAGCTGTTACTCACGTTGCCACCGTTGGCCCCGATCAGTCCGCCGAAGCCACCGTACTGAGCGCCAGTGACAGCGCCGGTGCTGTGGCTGTTGTTCACGGCACCGCCATCGTTGTATCCAATCAGTCCGCCGGCGATGTTGACGCCGTAAACGGCACCGGTGCTGTAGCTGTCGGTCACGGCGCCATTGAGGTCGTATCCAATCAGTCCGCCGACGTCGGTATAGCCTGAGACGCCACCGGTGCTGTAGCTGTCGTTCACGGTACCGCCATCGTTGGACCCGATCAGTCCGCCGGCGGCAGCGTTGTGCGAGAAGCCACCCGAGACATTGCCGGTGCTGTGGCTGCCGGCCACAGTGCCGCTGTTCGTTCCCACCAGCCCGCCAACGGAATTTCCTCTGCCACCCACATAGCCGGTGCTGTAGCTGTTGCTCACGGTGCCACCGCCGTTGAACCCGACCAGGCCGCCGACGTTGTCCCAGCCATTGACGGCACCGGTGCTGTAGCTGTTATTGACAGTGCTAATGCCGAAACCGACAACGACAGCGTTCTTCCCGACCAGACCGCCGACGTTCTGCGCGCCGAAGCGCAGCGTCCCATTGACCGTGCCGGTGCTGTAGCTGTTGCTCACGCCGCCACTGTTGTTGGCCCCGACCAATCCGCCGACGGAGTCGCCTCCATTGACGGCGCCGGTGCTGTAGCTGTTGCTCACGGTGCCGGGGCCGCTGGTACGGGTATTCTCTCCTACCAATCCGCCGACTGCGGTGTTGCCATTGACCGTGCCAGTGCTGTAGCTGTTGGCAACGATGGCGAAGTTGACCCCGACCAGACCCCCGACATCGAGGCTGCCAGTGATGGGGCCGGAGCTGTGGCTGCCGCTCACGGTAGCAGAGCTGAGCCCGGGAATGGCAGCGCTCGAGCCAATGAGTCCGCCGACGTACCGACTCCCATTGACAGTACCGCTGCTGTAACTGTTGAGGACCGTGCCGGCGTTGAATCCGATCAGTCCGCCGACGGATTCGCCGCCGTTAACGCTCCCCGTGCTGTAGCTGTTGCCAACAGAGCCGGCGTTGAACCCGACCAGTCCGCCGACATCAAGTGCGCCGCTGAAAGCGCCTCCCAGCAATCCGAGGTTCGCGATGTGTCCGTCGTTCTGACGGAACAGGCCCACGTCGGTGGACGAAGGCCGGTTGATCGTGAGCCCGCTGATCGTATGGAGCAGGCCATCGACGTTGCCTGTGAAGCTGCTCGGGAATGAGCCCACCGGCACGAACCCCGCCCCCCCATTCCATGCGGCCGTCGCTGCCGCATCGATGTCGCGGCCCAGCGCATAGGTGCCCGCCAGGTTGGTGTTCATCGCCTGCAGCTGGTTCACATCGTTGACCAGCATCCAGGCGTTCAGCGTGCTGTCTCCGTTCAGCGTGACGTAGCCGCTGTAATCGGTCGGGCTGGCGTAGCTCGGCCCGTTGCCGTTCGCGTTGGCCGCATGGTTGCTGCCGGCGGGGTTGTAGTACAGGTTCACCGCGCCGCCGTTGACGCTGATGCCTGCTTGCGGCGTAAAGCTGACGGTGCCGCAGTTCTTTGCGCCCGAGACACAGGCGCCGGTGTTGTCGGCGCGCAGCGTGACATTTCCCGTGCCGCTGTTGCTGATGGTCTTGACCAGCCGGACATCGTGATAGGCCGACAGCGTCAGGGCGTTGGCGCTGTTCCAGGCAATGCTGTCATTGACCTTCACGTCGCCGCTGCCCTGTGCACTGCCACTGCTGCTGAGGATGGTGACGTTGGTCGTGCCGAGCTGGCTGCCCAGTGCGGCCCCGGTCATGTCGCCGCCCTCGCGCGCGATCGTGAAGTTGGTCGGATCGATCAGCCACTGGCCCGTGCGCCCCTGCGCAGCGGCAGTGGTAATGCGCGCCTCGGCTGCGGTGCTCACGCGGGCCCCGGACGTTTCGATCAAGCCGCCGTCCCCTCCACTGGGCGCCGAGGCGTCCAGCGTGCCGCCCACCTGCACGGTGCCGCCCTCCATGCCGCCCAGCAGCTTGATCGTGCCGTTGTGGCTGTCGACGGTGCGCGCTTCGATGATGCCCGCGTTGTTCACCACCGTATCGAGCAGGGCGTTGGCCGCCCGGGCGCTGAGCAGCACGGCGCCGCCGTCGGCGCGAATGAGTTGCTTGTTCTCGACCAGCGCATTGACCGCGCCCTGGTCCACTTGAAGATTGAGCAGCTTGTCACCGGCAAAGTCGAGCGTGACCTGATTGCCTGCGCCCAGGGCAACGGTGCCGAGGCGGGCCTGGATCACGCCCTCGTTGGAGACCTTGCCGCCCAGCAGTGCGACGTAGCCGCCGTCCGCGGCGCTGAGCGCGCCCTGGTTGACGACCGAGCCGCCGCTGCCGCTGAAGCTG
>JAGRPN010000021.1 GCA_019449555.1 Ramlibacter sp. | reverse complement strand
GGGGCTATGGCGAACTCGACCAACAGCGACAGCAGGACACCGCCGAGCACGAAGATCAATGCGCCACCGGCCCAGTCCAGGCGCGCCGGCTCACCGGGTCGGCGCGAGGCAATCAGCAGCGTGGCCCCGCAGCCCAACGTGATCCAGGTCTGAGCGGTGAACAACCGGGCGGCCGTCTGGCCCGCAAGTGCCGGCGTCGCGAGATGCGTGAACAACAAGGGCACCACCACGAAGCCGATCGTCGTGAGGCTGCCCCACCACAAAGCGGCGGCAAAAACCGGCAGCCGGGCGCGCCAGTTCAAAGGTAGTGGACCGCCACGATCTCGTAGCGCTTGAGGCCACCGGGCGCCTGCACCTCGGCGGTGTCACCCTCTTCCTTGCCGATCAGCGCACGCGCGATGGGGCTGGAGATATTGATGAGGCCGTGCTTCAGGTCGGCCTCGTCCTCGCCGACGATCTGGTACTTCACCTTGTCGCCGGACAGCTCCTCCTCGAGCTCGACCGTCGCACCGAACACGACCTTGCCGCCGGCCTCGACCGTGCTCGGATCGATGACTTGCGCCGCCGCCAGCTTGCTTTCGATTTCCTTGATCCGGCCCTCGATGAATCCCTGACGGTCCTTCGCCGCTTCGTACTCGGCGTTTTCCGACAGGTCGCCCTGCGCCCGGGCATCGGAAATCGCGGTGATCACGCCGGGGCGGTCCACGGTTTTCAGCCGGTGCAGCTCGGTCTTGAGCTTCTCTGCGCCCCTGCGAGTGATCGGAATGGTTGCCATTGATGAATTCTCCACATAAAGGAAAACCGCCGACCGTTGCCGACCGGCGGTGTTCTCGAACGCGCGATTATATAGAGCCCGCCCCGTTGGCGCCGATAGCCCTACGGTAGCGGCCGGTGGCTCGTCCGCGCCGGCCGCCGGTCCGCTCAGGCCAACTGCGCATGCAGCTCCTGCAGTGAATACACGTCCAGGTTCTCGAGGTACTTCATGCCCTCCACCGCGGCTTCGGCTCCCGCGATGGTGGTGAAAGTGGTCACGCGGGCCAGCAGCGCCGATGTGCGGATCGCGCGGGAATCGGCGATCGCGTTGCGGCGCTCCTCCACGGTATTGATGACCATCACGACTTCGTTGTTCTTGATCATGTCCACCACATGGGGCCGTCCTTCCGTGACTTTGTTCACGGACTCGCACGCGATCCCGGCCGAGTTGATCGCTGCGGCCGTGCCTTTGGTGCCGGCGATCTGGAACCCTAGCGCCGCAAGCTGCCGCGCCACTTCGACCGCCCTGGGCTTGTCGCTGTTCTTCACCGTGAGGAAGACCTTGTGCACGGGGTCGGTCGGCCGCGGCAACTTGGTGCCGGCGCCCAATTGGCTCTTGATGAACGCTTCGCCGAAGGTCTTGCCGACGCCCATCACTTCGCCGGTCGACTTCATTTCGGGGCCGAGGATCGTATCCACGCCCGGGAACTTGACGAACGGGAACACGGCTTCCTTGACGCTGAAATAAGGGGGCACGACTTCCGTGCCGATGCCCTGGGATTCAAGCGATTGGCCGACCATGCAGCGCGCCGCCACCTTGGCAAGCTGGATGCCGGTCGCCTTGCTCACGAATGGCACCGTGCGGGAGGCGCGCGGGTTCACTTCCAGCACGTAGATGACATCCTTGCCGTCGATTTGCTGGATCGCGAACTGCACGTTCATCAGCCCGACGACGTTCAGCGCCCTCGCCATCGCCGCGGTCTGCCGTTTCATTTCGTCCACCGTCTCTTTCGACAGCGAATACGGCGGCAGGGAGCAGGCCGAGTCGCCCGAATGCACGCCCGCCTGCTCGATGTGTTCCATCACACCGCCGATGAACGTCTGCCGGCCGTCGGACAGGCAGTCCACGTCGCACTCGATGGCGTCGTTCAGGAAACGGTCGAGCAGCACGGGCGAGTCGTTGGATACCTTGACCGCTTCGCGCATGTAGCGCTCCAGGTCGCGCTGCTCGTGCACGATTTCCATCGCGCGCCCGCCAAGCACATAGCTCGGGCGCACTACCAGCGGGTAGCCCAGGGCGGACGCCTTTTCGAGCGCTTCGGGTTCCGCGCGCGCCGTGGCATTCGGCGGCTGCAACAGCTTCAGTTCGTTGAGCAATTGCTGGAAGCGCTCGCGGTCTTCGGCGGCGTCGATCATGTCCGGTGACGTGCCGATGATCGGCACACCTTCGGCCTCCAGGCCCAGCGCGAGCTTGAGCGGCGTCTGGCCACCGTACTGCACGATGACGCCCAGCGGCTTTTCCTTGTCCACGATCTCGAGCACATCTTCCAGCGTCAACGGCTCGAAATACAGGCGGTCCGAGGTGTCGTAGTCGGTCGACACCGTTTCCGGGTTGCAGTTGACCATGATGGTTTCGTAGCCGTCTTCACGCATCGCCAGCGCGGCATGGACGCAGCAGTAGTCGAACTCGATGCCCTGGCCGATCCGGTTGGGCCCGCCGCCCAGCACCATGATCTTCTTGCGATCCGTCGGCTCGGCCTCGCACTCGTCTTCGTAAGTCGAGTACATGTATGCCGTGTTGGTCGCGAACTCCGCTGCGCAGGTGTCCACGCGCTTGTAGACCGGCCGCACGCCCAGCGCACGCCGCCGGTCGCGGATGACCTTGTCGGTGGTCTTGAGCTGCCTGGCCAGGCGCCGGTCCGAAAAGCCCTTGCGCTTGAGCATGCGCAGCGTGGGCTCGTCGATCTGGTCCAGCGTCATCGTCTCCAGCTCGAGCTCGATCTTCACGATCTCCTCGATCTGCACCAGGAACCACTTGTCGATCTTCGTGAGTTCGTAGACCTCGGCGACGCTCATGCCCTGTGCGAATGCGTCGCCGACGTACCAGATGCGCTCCGGCCCGGGCTCGCCGAGTTCCTCCTCGAGCACTTCGCGGTCCTGCGTCTTCTCGTTCATGCCGTCGACGCCCACTTCCAGGCCGCGCAGCGCCTTCTGGAACGACTCCTGGAAAGTGCGGCCGATGGCCATCACTTCCCCGACCGATTTCATCTGGGTGGTCAGGTGCGAGTCCGCCTGCGGGAATTTCTCGAAGGCGAAGCGCGGCACCTTCGTCACGACATAGTCGATGCTGGGCTCGAAACTGGCGGGTGTGGCACCGCCGGTGATCTCGTTGCGCAATTCGTCCAGTGTGTAGCCGACGGCCAATTTGGCCGCCACCTTGGCAATCGGAAAGCCCGTCGCCTTGGAAGCGAGCGCGGAAGAACGCGAGACGCGCGGGTTCATCTCGATCACGATCATCCGCCCGTCCTTGGGGTTGATCGCGAACTGCACGTTCGAGCCGCCCGTGTCGACGCCGATCTCGCGCAGCACCGCGATGGAGGCGTCGCGCATGATCTGGTATTCATTGTCCGTCAGCGTCTGCGCCGGCGCGACGGTGATCGAGTCGCCGGTGTGCACGCCCATCGGGTCGAGGTTCTCGATCGAGCAGATGATGATGCAGTTGTCGGCCTTGTCACGCACCACCTCCATCTCGAACTCTTTCCAGCCGACCAGGGATTCCTCGATCAGCAGTTCGCTGGTTGGTGACGCTTCCAGGCCGCGCTTGCAGATCACCTCGAACTCTTCGGGGTTGTACGCGATGCCGCCGCCGGTGCCCCCCAGCGTGAAACTGGGGCGAATCACGGCGGGGAATCCCAGCGTCTTCTGCACCGCCCAGGATTCTTCCATCGAATGGGCGATGCCCGAGCGGGCCGAGCCGAGGCCGATCTTCGTCATCGCCTCCTTGAACTTCAGGCGGTCCTCGGCCTTGTCGATCGCCTCCGGGCTGGCGCCGATCAGCTCGACTTCGTACTTGGTCAGCACGCCGTTGTGCCACAGGTCGAGGGCGCAGTTCAACGCCGTCTGCCCGCCCATGGTCGGCAGGATCGCATCCGGTCTTTCCTTGGCGATGATCTTTTCGACCGTCTGCCAGGTGATCGGCTCGATATAGGTGACGTCCGCCGTGGCGGGGTCGGTCATGATCGTGGCAGGATTGCTGTTGATCAGGATGACTTTGTAGCCCTCCTCACGCAGCGCCTTGCAGGCCTGCACGCCGGAGTAGTCGAATTCACAGGCCTGTCCGATGATGATCGGCCCGGCGCCGATGATGAGGATGCTGTCGATGTCGTTGCGCTTGGGCATTTACTGGGTCTCTCCGGCGGCTTGGTCCATGAGCGCCGTGAAGCGGTCGAACAGGTAACCGATGTCGTGCGGGCCGGGCGACGCTTCCGGGTGGCCCTGGAAGCAGAACGCCGGCTTGTCGGTGCGCGCGAGCCCCTGCAGGGTGCCGTCGAACAGGCTCACGTGGGTGGCCCGCAGGTTGGCGGGCAGCGTCTTTTCATCGACGGCGAAGCCGTGGTTCTGGCTCGTGATGCTCACGCGGCCGCTGTCCAGGTCCTTGACCGGATGGTTGGCGCCGTGATGGCCGAACTTCATCTTGAACGTCCTGGCCCCCGAGGCGAGCGCCATGATCTGGTGGCCCAGGCAGATGCCGAACGTGGGATAGCCCGCTGCGATCAGCTCGCGCGTGGCTTCGATGGCGTAATCGCAGGGTTCCGGGTCACCCGGCCCGTTGGAGAGGAACACGCCGTTGGGGCGAAGCTTCTTCACTTCGGCAGCCGAGGTGGTGGCGGGCACCACCGTGACCTTGCAGCCGCGCTCGGCCAGCATGCGAAGGATGTTCTTCTTCACGCCATAGTCGAATGCCACGACGTGGTGCCGCGTGGAGGCCTGCCTGCCGTAGCCGGAGCCGAGGCGCCATTCGGTTTGCGTCCATTCGTAGGGACGCTGGACCGAGACGACCTTCGCAAGATCCAGCCCGTTCATGGAAGGCGCCGCCTTCGCCGCCGCGAGCGCCTTGTCGACGAGGGCGGGCGTGATCTGCTCGCCGGCAGCCAGTCCGATGATGCAGCCGTTTTGCGCGCCGCCCGTGCGCAGCAGCCGGGTGAGCTTGCGGGTGTCGATGTTCGCGATGGCCACGGTGTCTTCGCTGCGCAGGTATTGCGACAGCGTCTGGCTGGTGCGGAAGTTCGATGCGGCGAGCGGCAGGTCGCGGATGATCAGGCCGGCGGCGTGGATCCTGGCGGCTTCGACGTCTTCTTCGTTGACGCCGTAGTTGCCGATGTGCGGATACGTGAGCGTCACGATCTGCTGGCAGTAGCTCGGGTCGGTCAGGATTTCCTGGTAGCCGGTCATCGCCGTGTTGAACACGACTTCGCCGGTGGTCGAGCCGATGGCTCCGATGGAAATGCCGGGAAAGACCGTGCCGTCTGCGAGCGCCAGGATCGCGGGAGGGAAAGCTCCCTGTTGAGACAAAAGCACTGGGTTCTCCGAATGGTTACGGGTACGCCCAGGTATCAAGTGCGGCGGGCAAGAGCGGGCTCTCGCGGCTGCTTTTGTCAAGGATTTGGCTTGAATGCGCTAGGCGTACGGGGGGTTTGCGGGAAAGCCGCCAATTATAGCCGGAGGACCCCAATTCCTGCTCGCGAGAGGGCATCGACGATGTCTCATCCGGAGCGTGACGCCGCACTGGCATGCAGGCAGATCGCCGCCGCCGCGGCCACGTTGAGCGACTCCTCGCCGCCCGGCTGGACGATCCGCACGGCGAGAGCGGCGCGCGCGCCGATGTCGGGGCTCACGCCCTGCCCTTCATGGCCGAAAGCCCAGGCGCAGGGCCAGGGGAGCCGCTGCTTGTGGAGCAATTCGCCGGTGTGCGAACTCGTGGCGATCACCGGCACGGTCACGCCGTCGAGCGCTGCCGGTTCGAGCCCTTCCAGCAGTTGCAGGGCGAAGTGCGACCCCATGCCCGCGCGCAGCACTTTGGGGCTCCACAATGCCGCCGTCCCCTTCATCGCGAGCACCTGACGGAAACCGAACGCCGCGGCGCAGCGCAGGATCGCGCCCACGTTGCCGGCGTCCTGCACACGGTCCAGGATCACGGAGGCAGCGCCAGGCTGCAGCACCGGCGCAGCCGGCAGGTCCACGACGAATCCCATGCGTGCCGGCGAATCGAGCCCGCTCAAGGAGTCGAACAGCGGGTCGGCGGCCACCACCGTCTTTGCCGCGCCTTGCGCCCAGTCGGCATCGCCCCCGGCCCAAGACGATTGGGAGAACACCGCCAGCGCCGGTCGCACGCCGCGCGCCAATGCGGCCCGGCACAGGTGGTCGCCTTCCAGCCAGATGCGGCCCTGCTTGCGGTAGGCCGTGCTGTCCTGCGCGAGCCGGCGCAGCTCTTTCAGCAGCGGATTGGCCGCCGAGCTGATGAACTGCGGTTGCTCCGGGTTCACGGGGCGGTGAGGGTCACCCCTTCTTCCATGGCGAACGAGGCGGCCTCCGGATCGAGGACCAGCGCGCCCGGCAGGCCGGCTGCCACCGCGAACGTGGCCGCGACAGGGCTGAAGAACCGGCGGTGATGGTAGCAAGCGCCATGCACACGGAGGGCCTCCAGATGCTCCGGGGTGGCGTAGCCCTTGTGCGAGGCGAAACCGTAGTGCGGAAATTCCTCGTGCAGCGTCTGGCACAGCCGGTCGCGATGCACCTTGGCGAGGATGGATGCGGCCGAGATCGACTTGACGATCGCGTCGCCACCGATCACCGCCTCGGCCAGTACATCCAGCACCGGAAGGCGGTTGCCGTCCACCAGCACTTTGGCCGGCTTCAGTCGCAGACCTTCCACGGCACGTTTCATCGCCAGCATGGTGGCCCAGAGTATGTTGAGCGTGTCGATTTCCTCCACGCTCGCCTGCGCGACCGAACAGCACAGGGCCTTCTCGCGGATCTGGTCGTAGAGGCGATCACGCTGCAGCGGCGTGAGCACCTTCGAATCCGCCAGTCCGCGGATGCGTTTGCTGTCGTCCAGGATGACCGCCGCCGCGACCACCGGTCCGGCGAGGGGGCCTCGCCCGGCTTCGTCGACACCGGCCACGAGGCCGATCGGGTCCCACGGCAGCCGCGCCTGTGCATTCCTGGCGCTGCGCGCCGGCCGCACGCGGATCGGCTTGGGCCGCTGCGCCGGATCAGGACTCGAGGACTTTTTCGATGGCATCGGTGGCCAGTGTTGCGGTGTCGCGTTGCAACTGGGCATGCAACGCGGTGAATTTCTGCTGTACGGCCGCCATTCTGGCAGGCGCTTCGAGCCATTCCAAGAGGGCCGTGGCGAGCGACTCGGGATTCGCCTGCCGCTGGAGCAGTTCAGGCACTGCGAATTCGCCGCAAAGGATGTTCGGCAGCCCGATCCACGGCTGCAGGTGCTTGGGCTTCATGATGTGGTAACTCAACCAGTTCACCGCATAAGCGATGACCATGGGCCGCTTGAACAGCGCCGCTTCCAGCGTGGCCGTGCCGCTGGCGACCAGGGCCAGGTCGCAGGCCGCGAGCACCGTGTGCGACTGGCCGGCGACGATTTGCAGGCGGCCACCGATCCCGGCGACGCGGGCGGCCTGCTCGATCGCGGCCTTGCGGTCCGGCAGTGTGGGCACGACCAGCTTCAGGGCCGGCCGGGCTTTCCTGATGAGGGCGGCGGCGCCGAAGAACCGCGGCGCCAGCTGCTGCACCTCCGAAGCGCGGCTGCCCGGGAGGATCGCGAGAACCTCGTCATCTTCGCGCAGCGCCAGCGCCCGCCGCGCCGCCGCCTTGTCCGGCTGCATGGGAATGACGCTGGCCAGCGGATGGCCGACGTAGCTCGCGGCGATGCCGCTGCGGGCCAGCAACTCGGGCTCGAACGGAAAAATGCACAGCACATGATCGGCGCTGCGCCTGATCTTCTCCACGCGTTCGGCGCGCCAGGCCCAGATCGAGGGGCAGACGAAATGCACTGTCTTGATGCCGCGCGCCTTGAGCGACTCTTCCAGGCCGAGGTTGAAGTCGGGCGCATCCACACCGATGAAGACCTGCGGCGGCTCCTTTACGAGCCGATCGCGCAGCTGTTTGCGGATGCCCACGATTTCGCGGTACCGCCGCAGCACTTCCACATACCCGCTCACCGCGAGTTTTTCATGCGGCCACCAGGCCTGGAAGCCGCGGCGCGCCATCTGCGGTCCGCCGATGCCGCGAGATTGGAGGTCTGGCCAGCGGCGCAGCATGCCGTCCAGCAGCAGGCCCGCGAGCAGATCGCCGGAGGCTTCGCCCGCCACCATGGCGAAACTCGGGGCTGTCATGTCAGTTGCCGTACGGGGGCCACCGCGGGGCTGATCACCGCACGATGCCGCGCTCGGGCGTGACGCGTTCGAGGAACGAAAGCATCAAATGCACGTCGGCCGCGGCCTCCGGCGTGCCCTGCGCCAGTTGCGCGATGCGCTGCCTGGATTGCTCGAGCGTGAGACCGTCGCGGTACAAGGCCTTGTGCATCGCCTTGACGGCGGCAATGCGTCCGGGCTCGAACCCGCGGCGGCGCAGTCCTTCGAAGTTCATCGAGCGCGCCTTGGCGGGCTGGCCCTGGCTCATGACGAACGGCGGCTGGTCGGCCAGCAGCATGGTATTGAGCGCCGTCATGCCATGGGCGCCGATGCGCACGAACTGGTGCACGGTGGTGAAGCCGCCCAGGATCGCCCAGTCGCCGACCTCCACGTGGCCGGCCAGTTGCGCGTTGTTGGCGAAGATCGTGTGGTCTCCGACGATGCAGTCGTGCGCCAGGTGCACGTAGGCCATCAGCCAGTTGTCGTTGCCCACCCGCGTGACGCCGCCGCCGCCCGGCGAGCCGATGTTGAAGGTGGTGAACTCGCGGATCGTGTTGCCGTCGCCGATCACCAGTTCGCACGGCTCGCCCGCGTACTTCTTGTCCTGCGGAATGCCGCCGAGCGAGGCGAACTGGAAGATGCGGTTGTTGCGCCCGATCGTGGTGCGGCCTTCGATCACGCAGTGCGGCCCCACGCTCGTGCCTTCGCCGATGCGCACGTGCGCTCCGATGAGCGTGTAAGCGCCGACCGTCACGGACGCATCCAGCTGCGCCTGCGGATCGACAATCGCCGTCGGGTGGATGCGGCTCAACGGCGGGCCTCTATCCGACGGTGCGCATCGTGCACATGAGCTCGGCTTCGCAGGCGAGCTCGTCGCCCACGCTCGCGACGGCCTTGAACTTGAAGATGCCGGCTTTTGCGCGTATCAGCGAGACATCCATCACGAGCTGGTCCCCGGGCTCGACCGGCCGCTTGAAACGGGCGGCATCGATGCCGGCGAAGTAATAGACGGTGTTGTCGTCGGGCGGGACGTCCATGGTGGCGAACGACAGCAAGGCCGCGCTCTGGGCCATGGCTTCGAGCATCAGCACGCCCGGCATCACGGGCCGGCGCGGGAAGTGCCCGACGAAGAACGGCTCGTTGATCGTGACATTCTTCAGGGTGCGGATGCTCTTGCCCTTGTCGACCGCCAGCACGCGATCCACCAGCAGGATCGGGTAGCGGTGCGGCAGCAGCTTGAGGATTTGGTGGATGTCCATCATGAGTCGGTCTTCTTCTCGAGGGCTTTCACGCGTTCGCGCAGCTTGTGCAGCTGCTTGAGCGTGGCTGCGTTCTTCTCCCAGGCGGCATTGTCGTCGATGGGAAAGATGCCGGTGTACAGGCCCGGCGCGGGGATCGAGCGCGCCACGAACGAGCCGGCCGAGATGTTGACGTGGTCCGCGAGCGTGAGATGGCCCAGGATCATGGCGGCGCCGCCGATGGTGCAATACGCGCCGATGTTGGCGCTGCCCGCGATCCCCGCGCAGCCGGCGATCGCCGTGTGCCGGCCGATGCGCACGTTGTGGCCGACCTGGATCAGGTTGTCCAGCTTCACGCCATCCTCGATCACCGTGTCCTGCAGCGCGCCGCGGTCGATGCACGTGTTCGCGCCGACCTCGACGTCGTTGCCGATGCGCACCGCGCCGAGCTGCTCGATCTTTTCCCATGCGCCGGTGCCGTCCGGCGCGAAGCCGAAGCCATCGGCGCCGATCACCGCCCCGGGGTGGAGGATGCACCGCTCGCCGATCACGCAGCCCTCGCCCACCGACACCCGCGCCTTGAGCACCGTGTCGGCGCCGATGCGCGCGCCGCGCTCGACCACGCAAAGCGGGCCGATGGCTGCGGTGGGATCCACCATCGCCTGGGGATCGATGACCGCGCTGGGGTGGATGCCCGGCGCGGCGGCGCGACCGAGCTGCTTCTTCCAGAACTGGGTCAGCCGGGCGAAGTACAGGTACGGCTCGCCGGTGACGATGCAGTCGCCGCGCGCCAGCGCCGCTTCGCGCATCGCGGGCGCCACGATGACGCAGGCCGCGCGCGAGGCGGCCAGTTGCTGCGCGAGCCTGGGATTCGCGAGGAAGCTCAGCTGTGTGTCGCCGGCGGATTCGAGTGGCGCGAGGCCTGCAATCGGGCGCTCCGGGTTGCCGCAAAGCTCGCCGCCGAGCGCTTCAACAATGGAGCCTAGTCGCAGTTGCACACCCAGTGTCCTGTCCCATGAATGATCTGCACTCTCGCTGGTCCGTATCGGGCCTCGGGCAAGGCGCGGGCGAGGAAACTACTTTGCTGCGGCGTTCAGCGCCTTGATCACCTTGTCGGTGATGTCGTGCTTGGGATTGATGTACACCGCTTCCTGCAGCACCACGTCGTACTTTTCGGCCTCGGCAACCTGCTTGACGACGCGGTTGGCGCGATCGAGCACCTGCTGCAACTCCTCGTTCTTGCGCGCGTTCAGGTCTTCCTGGAATTCGCGGCGCTTGCGCTGGAAGTCGCGGTCCTGGTCCAGCAACTGCTTCTGCCGTTGCGCGCGCTGGCCTTCCGACAACGTGGGCGCCTCGCGCTCGAACTTGTCCGAGAGGGCCTTCAAGGTGTTGCCCAGGTCGTTGAGTTCCTTCTCCCGCTTGGAGAATTCCTGTTCCAGCTTGGCTTGCGCCGCCTTGGCGGTGTTGGCTTCGCGGAAGATGCGGTCGGTGTTGACGAACCCCACCTTGAAGTCCTGCGCGTGCGCGGACACGCCCAGCGCCAGCACCCCGACGAGCATCACCAGGCATTGACGGATCAGGTACTTCATCAGAAAGACGTTCCGATCTGGAATTGCAATCTCTGGATTCTATCGCCAGCGAACTTGCGGATGGGCTGCGCGGCCGCGAGCCGCAGCGGGCCGATGGGGGAGATCCAGGACAGCCCGAGGCCGACCGACGCGCGCATGTCGCCGAACCGGATCTTCTCATTCTCGCCAAAAACGTTGCCGACATCAACGAAGCCGAACAGGCGCAGTGTGCGGTCGTTGCCCGCGCCGGGGAACGGCGTGATGACCTCGCCGTTCAGCGTGAGCTTCTTCGGCCCGCCGATGGAGGAGCCCGTGACGTCCTTGGGGCCGAGCGTGCCCTGGTCGAAACCGCGCACCGAGCCCAGGCCGCCCGAGTAGAAATTCTTGAACACGGGGAACGGCCGTCCGCCCATGCCCTTGCCCCAACCGGCCTCGCCATTGAAGGCCAGCGTGAACTGCTTGTTCAGCGGCACGTATTGCTGGAACTGGTAGTTGGCGCGCGTGTAGCGGGCGTCCCCGCCGACTCCGACTTCGCCGGCGACGCGCTGGTAACGCCCGGCCGTCGGTGCGATGGCGCTGTCGCGGCTGTCCCGCGACCAGCCCACCGACAGCGGGAAGGCGGTGCTCGTGAAGCCGAAGCGATCGGCGTATGCGAGGTACGCGGCCGGGATGTTGGTGCCCGGCTTGATCTGCGTGCGCTCGACGCTGCCGCCGAAATACACCGTGTCCAGTTCGCTGAACGGCACGCCGAACCGCAGGCCGGCACCGGTGGTCGCCAACTCGTAGTTGCCGCCCTGGTCTTCGTAGGGGCGCGAGGTGCGATGGTAGATGTCGATGGTGCGGGAGATGCCGTCGCGCGTGAAGTACGGGTCGACTGAGTTGAAGGCGATGGTCCGGTTGTACTTGCTCGTGTTGACTTCGACGCCGAGGTAGTTGCCGCTGCCGAACGCGTTCTCCTGCTTGATCGAGAAGGACAATGCCAGCTTTTCGGCGCTGGAGAAGCCGGCGCCCAATTGCAGGCTGCCGGTGGGCTTCTCCACCACGGTCACGTTCAGGTCCACCTGGTCGGGCGCTCCCGGCACGTCGCTGGTGTCGATGTTGACGTCCTTGAAGAAGCCGAGCCGGTCGATGCGGTCGCGCGACAGCTTGATCTTGTCGGCGTCGTACCAGGAGGCCTCGAACTGGCGGAACTCGCGGCGGATCACCTCGTCGCGGGTGCGGTTGTTGCCGGAAACGTTCACGCGGCGCACGTAAGCGCGGCGCGACGGGTCCGCCACCACCACGAAGGCCACCCGATTGTTGGCGCGATCGATCTCCGGACGCGCTTCCACGTTGGCGAAGGCATAGCCGAAGTTGCCGAAATGGTCGGTGAAGGCCTTGGTGGTTTCGGCGACCTGGTCGGCGTTATACGGCTCGCCCGGCTTGATCTTCACGAGCGACTTGAACTCGTCGTCGCGCCCGAGGTAGTTGCCCTCGAGCTTGACGCTGGAAACGACATACCGCTCGCCCTCGGTCACGTTGACCGTGATCGTGATGTCCTGCTTGTTCGGCGAGAGCGCGACCTGCGTCGAATCGATGCGGAATTCGAGGTAACCCCGGCTGAGGTAATACGAGCGCAGCGCCTCCAGGTCGGCGTTGAGCTTGGCGCGCGAGTATCGGTCCGACTTCGTGTACCAGCTGAGGAACCCGCCGGTGTCCAGGTCGAACAGGCCCTTGAGCGTCGATTCGCTGAAGGCCTTGTTGCCGACGATGCGGATTTCCTTGATGCGCGCCGGCTCGCCTTCGGTGACTGTGAACGTCAGGTTCACGCGATTGCGTTCGATCGGAGTCACCGTGGTCACGACCTCGGCGCCGTACAGGCTCTTGTTGATGTACTGCCGCTTGAGCTCCTGCTCGGCGCGGTCGGCCAGGCTCTGGTCGTAAGGGCGTCCCTCGGTCAGCCCGATCTCGCGCAGCGCCTTCTTCAGTGCGTCCTTGTCGAATTCCTTGGTGCCGACGAAATCCACGTCGGCCACCGTGGGACGCTCCTCCACGATGACCACCAGCACGTCGCCGCTCACTTCGAGCCGCACGTCCTTGAACAGGCCCAGCCCGAACAGGGCGCGGATCGCGGCGGATCCTTTTTCATCGTTGTACTGGTCGCCGATGCGAAACGGCAGCGAGGCGAATACCGTGCCGGGCTCCACGCGCTGCAGCCCCTCGACCCTGATGTCTCGCACCGTAAAGGGCTCCACCGCCCACGCATTGGCCACGAATGCCAGCGCGACCAAGGCCGAAACGGTACGCACGCGAAAGCGCTTGAATTGTTTTTTCATTGAATCAAGGTCGGCCCGCACCGCCCCACGCGGTGGCTCCAGCAGCCCGAAAGGTTAACCAAAGAGACGGGTGACGTCGTTGAACAGCGCGATCGACATCATGACCAGCAGCACCGCCACACCGCCACGCTGCAAGCGCTCCATCCAGGCCTCGGAGATGCTCTTGCCCGTGACGGCCTCCCAAAGATAATACATCAGGTGCCCGCCGTCCAAGACGGGTAGCGGCAGCAGGTTCAGCACCCCGAGGCTCACGGAGATCAAGGCCAGGAACACGAGGTATTGCGCGAGACCCAGGCTGGCCGACTTGCCCGCGTAATCGGCGATCGTGAGCGGGCCGCTCAGGTTCTTCAGCGACGCCTGGCCGATCACCATGCGCCCCATCATGCGCAGCGTGAGCAGCGACACCTCCCAGGTCCGCTGCGCGCCCTTCCACAATCCGTCGACCGGCCCGTAGCGCACCGTGAGGAATTCCGGCGGCGCACCGACATAGGCGCCGATGCGGCCGACGCGCAGCTCGCCGTCCTGCACCACGTCGGGCGTCACCGCGAGTTCCAGCGCCTGGCCGCCCCGCCGCACCCGCCAGGTCTCGCCCGCGGGCTGACCCGGCTTCGCGCTCGAACGGATCTTCTCGCGCAATTGCTGGCCATCGACGACCGGCTGCTGCCCGATGGCCAGCACGAGATCGCCTTTGTGCAGGCCGGCCCGGCTAGCCGCGCCACCCGCCATGACTTCGCCGATCAGCGGCGGCGTCCACGGCGCCATGATGCCGATCTTGCGGAACAGGCGGGCATCGGCATCGGCGGAATGGACCTGGCTCAATGCCAGGAGTGCCTCCCGCCCGCCGCCGCCGGAGCGGGACGCCAACTGCAGCCGCACATCGCGCCCGTCCAGGGCGCCGCGCGTGAGCAGCCAGCGCAGGTCTTCGAACGAGCGCACCCCCTGCAGCGGCTCGCCCTCGAAGCCCGCCCGCTTGACCTCGTCGCCGGCACGCAGCCCCGCGCGTTCGGCGACGGAGCCGGCCACCGGGCTCGCGAGAATGGGTTTGGGTTCCTCGACGCCATACCAGTTGACGCACGCGTACAGCAACACCGCCAGCAGCAGGTTCGCGATGGGGCCGGCCGCGACGATGGCGGTGCGCGCGCGAAGCGGCTGCGTGTTGAACGCCAGATGCCGCTCTTCGGGCGCGACCGGACCTTCGCGCTCGTCGAGCATCTTCACGTACCCGCCCAGCGGAAACGCGCCGATCACGAACTCGGTGTCCTGGCCGGGCCGCTGCCGGCGCGGCCGCCAGCTGAACAAGGTCGTGCCGAAACCCAGCGAGAAGCGCAGCACCTTCACGCCGCAGGCGACGGCCACGCGGTAGTGGCCGTACTCGTGCACGGCGATCAACAGGCCCAGGGCGACGATGAAGGCAACGATGGTCAGCATGGAAGGCGGCGGATTGCCCGCTCACACGCCGAGGCGGGCGGCAGTCGCGCGAGCGGCTTCGCGCGCGCGGGCATCCAGGTCGAGCAGATCTTCCAGGTTTTCCGGCCTGGAGGATGTAACGGCGTCCAAAGTTGCAACGTTGACGTGGTGGATCTGGTCGAAACGGATGCGCCGCTCCAGGAAGGCGGCCACGGCGACCTCGTTGGCCGCGTTCAGCACAGCCGTGGTGCCGGACGGCGCGGCCAGCGTCTCCCATGCGAGGGCCAGGCCGGGGAAGCGCTCGCGATGGCCGCGGCTGTCGAGCGATTCGAAGCTCATGTCCGCGAGCGTGCTGAAGTCCAGCGCCTGGGCACCGGAGGCCACACGGTCGGGCCAGGCGAGGCCGTAAGCGATCGGCACGCGCATGTCGGGCGTGCCGAGCTGTGCCACGACCGACGTGTCGCGGTACTGCACCATCGAGTGGATGACACTTTGCGGATGGATCACCACTTCCAGCCGCTGCGGCGACAGGCCGAACAGGAAACGCGCCTCGATGACCTCGAGCGCCTTGTTCATCATGGTGGCCGAATCGACCGAAATCTTGCGACCCATCACCCAGTTGGGGTGCGCGCAGGCCTCTTCGGGCGTCACCTTGCGCAAGGTCGCGGGTTCGCGCGTGCGAAACGGCCCGCCCGAAGCGGTGAGGATGATCTTTTCGACCCGCTCGTCCCAACTCGCCGCGTCCTGGGGCAGCGACTGGAAGATCGCCGAATGCTCGCTGTCGATCGGCAGCAGGATCCCGCCGCCCTGCTTCATCGCCGCGAGGAACAGTTCGCCGCCCACCACCAGCGCTTCCTTGTTGGCCAGTAGCAGGCGCTTGCCCGCGCGTGCCGCCGCCAGGCAGGAAGCGAGCCCCGCCGCGCCGACGATGGCGGCCATGACCGTGTCCACCGAGGGATGCGACGCGATTTCCTCCAGCGCGAGTTGCCCCCAAAGCACTCGCGTGGGCAGCCCGCATGCCTGCAAGTTCCCGGCCAGTTCGCGGCCCGCCGACTCGTCGGCCATGACGGCGAACGGGGGCTTGAATGCCGCGCATTGCTGCAGCATCAGCTCGACCTGCGTGGATGCGCTGAGCGCGAACACCTCGAAGCGCCCCGGATGGCGCCCGATCACGTCCAGCGTATTGGCCCCGACCGATCCGGTGGAGCCCAGGACGGCGATTCGCTGTCCGGTCACGACGTCAGCCTCGCCAGCATCATGGCCAGCGGCAAGGTGGGCAGCAGCGCGTCGACCCGGTCCAGCACGCCTCCGTGTCCCGGCAGCAGGCCGCTCGAATCCTTGGCACCGGCGCTGCGCTTGACCAGCGACTCGGCGAGATCGCCCACCACGCTCATCGCGGCGAGGAAAACGGCGGCGATCGGCAGCAGCCACCACCCTCGCCCGGCCACGCGCGAATAGAGGCTAGGCACTTCCGGCTGCACGCTCGCATCCACCAGTGTCCAGGCGACCGCCAGCACCAGGACGCCGGCCATGCCGCCCCACACTCCTTCCCAGCTCTTGCCGGGGCTGATGGCGGGCGCCAATTTGCGCTTGGTGAACTTCAGGCCGAACGTGCGACCGGCGAAGTACGCAAAGATGTCGGCCACCCAGACCAGCACCAGCACCGACAGCAGGAAATTCACGCCCATCAGGCGCGCCTGGGCGACGGCCAGCCATGCGAGCCACAAGACCACGATGCCGCCGGCGAGGCGCAACGGCCGCGGGATCTTCGGCCAGCCCGGGACGCCGCCGCGCAACAGCCACGCCCCGGCGAGCACCCACAGCGCGCCGGCCAGTGACCACAGCCCCGCGAGCGGGCGCTCGACGAGCCCGGCGTACCACGAGGCCGCGCAGAGGACCACGCAAACGCCGCCGGCCAGCAGGCAGGCGCCCTGCCCCAGCCCGTTGAGACGCCCCCATTCCCAGGCGCCTGCCGCGATCAGCACCAGGACCACCACGGTGAACGGAACCGGCGAACGCCAGAACAGCGCCGGCAGCAGGATGGCCAGCAGGACGACAGCCGTGATCACGCGCTGCTTGAGCATTGGGAGTCGCGCGGCGCCCTAGGCGGCGCGCCGCCCGGCGCGTGGCGTGACCTGTTCGGGCGTGCGGCCGAAGCGCCGCTCGCGCGCCGCGTAATCGGCGATCGCTTCGTCGAGGGCAGCGGCATCGAATTCAGGCCACAGCTTGTCGGTGAAATACAGCTCCGAATACGCGGCCTGCCACAGCAGGAAGTTGCTCAGGCGCTGCTCGCCCCCCGTGCGTATCAGGAGGTCCGGGTCGGGCACATGCGCCAGGCCCAGTGCGCGATCCAGGCTGTGTTCGGTGATGGGCCGGCCCTCGGCCGCGAGTCGCGCCGCCGCCTGCGCGATGTCCCAGCGGCCGCCGTAGTTGAAGCACACGTTGAAGACGAGCCGCTCGTTGGACGCGGTGTCCGCCTCGGCTTGCGCCAGCCCGGCCCGCACCTTGTCGGAGAGCGCCCTGCGGTCCCCGATGAAATGCAATTGCACGCCTTCGCCCTTGAGTTGCGGAACCTCGCGCCCCAGCGCCATCGCCAGCAATTCCATCAGGCTGGAAACTTCCTCGGGCGGGCGGTTCCAGTTCTCGGACGAAAACGCGAACACGGTGAGCACGCGCACGCCCCGTTCGCCGCAACGGCGCACGCAGGCCCGCAGCGCGTCCATGCCTTTCTTGTGGCCGGCCACGCGCGGCAGGTAACGCCGCGTGGCCCAGCGGCCATTGCCGTCCATGACGATCGCGATGTGGTGGGGAACGGTGGACACGTCAGACAGCCAGGATCTCCTGCTCCTTGCCGTGCACCAGCTGGTCGATGTCGGCGATGTGCCGGTCCGTCAGCTTCTGGATCTCGGCTTCGGAGCGTTTCTGCTCGTCTTCCGATGCGTGCTTGTCCTTGACCAGTTTCTTCACGTGTTCGTTGGCGTCGCGGCGCAGGTTGCGGATCGCGATCTTGGCGGTCTCGCCCTCGTGGCGCACCAGCCGGGTCATCTCCTTGCGCCGCTCTTCGCTCATCGGCGGCATCGGCACGCGGATCAGGTCGCCCATCGAGGCGGGGTTCAGGCCCAGGTCGCTTTCGCGGATGGCCTTCTCGATCTTCGCGCTCATGTTCTTTTCCCACGGCTGAACGCTGATCGTGCGAGCGTCGATCAGCGCGACGTTGGCCACCTGGCTGAGGGGCAGGATGGCGCCGTAGTAGTCCACGTGGATCGTGTCGAGCAGGGCCGGGTTGGCGCGGCCCGTGCGGATCTTGGTCAGGTTGCTCTTGAACGCGGCGATGGACTGGTCCATCTTCCCTTCCATGGTCTTCTTGATTTCAGCGATGGTGGTGGCGTTTGTCATGTCTGCAGTTCTCCTCAAGCATAGACGAGCGTGCCTTCGTCCTCCCCCATGACAACGCGCCGCAGCGCACCGTGCTTCAAGATGGAGAAGACCTTGATGGGCAGTTTCTGGTCGCGGCACAGCGCGAATGCCGTGGCGTCCATGATGCCGAGATTCTGCGCCATCGCATCGTCGAACGAGAGCTTGGCATAACGCCGGGCGTTGGGCTCCTTCTTCGGGTCGGCCGAATACACGCCATCGACCTTGGTCGCCTTCAGGATCACCTCGGCGCCGATCTCCGCGCCGCGCAGCGCGGCCGCCGTGTCGGTGGTGAAGAACGGGTTGCCGGTGCCGGCCGCGAAGATCACGACTTTGCCCTCTTCGAGGTATTGCAGCGCCTTGGGCCGCACGTACGGCTCGACGACCTGCTCGATCGCGATGGCGGACATGACGCGCGGGATCAGGCCCTGCTTGTTCATGGCGTCGGCCAGCGCCAGTGCGTTCATCACCGTGGCCAGCATGCCCATGTAGTCGGCCGTCGCGCGGTCCATTCCCACCGATCCGCCCGCCACGCCCCGGAAAATGTTCCCGCCGCCGATGACAATGGCAACCTGCACGCCCAGGTTCACCACCTCGGCCACTTCCTCGACCATCCGCACGATGGTGCCGCGGTTGATGCCGAAGGCGTCGTCCCCCATCAGGGCCTCGCCCGACAGCTTCAGCAGAATGCGCTTGTGGGCGGGCTGGGCGACGGGCATGGGATGGCTCCTTGAATTCGGGTTGAGTGTACCGGCCTTCTCGAAGAAGCCCGTCCGGGCCGGCCCTGCCGAAGCCGCAGGCCCGCCGGTCGTCCCGGGGCGCTTCAACGGCAGCCTCAGGACGAACGGGTCGGCGTCACGCGCCCTGCTTCGCGGCGGCTACCTGGGCCGCCACTTCGGCCGCGAAGTCGCCCGCTTTCTTCTCGATGCCCTCGCCCACGACGTACAGCGTGAAGCCCTTCACGCTGGTGTTCGCGGCCTTGAGCATCTGCTCGACGGACTGCTTGTCGTTCTTCACGAAAGGCTGGTTGAACAGCGAGACTTCCCTGAGGAATTTCTGCACGCCGCCCTCGACGCGCTTGGCCACGATCTCCGGGGACTGCACGGGTTTGCCGGCGGCTTCGGCGCTCTTGCGATCTTCATCGGCCTTGGCCACCGCGATCGAACGCTCCTTCTCGACCAGCTCCGGGGGCACATCGCCCGCCGCCAGGGCGACCGGCTTCATCGCGGCCACGTGCATCGCCACGTCCTTGGCGGCGACTTCGCTGCCCTCGTATTCCACCACCACGCCGATGCGGGTGCCGTGCAGGTAGTACGCGAGCTTGTTCGGGCCGGCAAAGCGCTTGAACCGGCGGAAGCTCATGTTCTCGCCGATCTTGCCGATCAGGCCCTTGCGCACGTCTTCCAGCGTCGGCCCGAAGCCGTCCTGGCTGTAAGGCAGCGCGGAAAGGGCGGCCACATCGACCGGGTTGTTCTTCGCGACCAGCTCGACGGCCCCCTTCGCCAGGGCCAGGAAGCTGTCGTTTTTGGTCACGAAATCGGTTTCGCAGTTGGTTTCGAGCAGCGCGCCGGTGGTGCCGGCGATGCTGGCCGTCACCACGCCCTCGGCCGTGATGCGCGCGGCCGCCTTGCCGGCCTTGTTGCCCAGCTTGACGCGCAGCAGTTCCTCGGCTTTTTCCATGTTGCCGTCCGCTTCCGTGAGCGCCCTCTTGCACTCCATCATCGGCGCGTCGGTCTTGCCGCGCAGTTCAGCGACCATGCTTGCGGTGATTGCAGCCATTTACTTACCTCGTAATCTTCAGTTGGATTCGGTATGCGCTTGTAAAAAGGGGGCTCGAAAGCCCCCTTCCCGCGGCCGGAGGGGGAATCAGGCGCCGGCGCTCTCTTTCACTTCGACGAACTCGTCGCTGCCCTCGGACACCGCCTTGACCACGTCGCTGGCGGCATTGGCGCGGCCCTCGAGGATGGCATCGGCAATGCCGCGCGCATACAGCGTCACGGCCTTGGACGAGTCGTCGTTGCCCGGAATCACGTAATCGATGCCTTCGGGCGAGTGGTTGGTGTCGACCACCCCCACCAGCGGAATGCCCAGCTTCTTGGCTTCGGACACGGCGATCTTGTGGAAGCCCACGTCGATCACGAAGATGGCATCGGGCAGGTTGCCCATGTCCTGGATGCCGCCGATGTCCTTCTCGAGCTTTTCCATCTCGCGCGCGAACATCAGCTGCTCTTTCTTGCTCATGGCCTCGAGCCCGCCTTCCTGCTGGGCCTTCATTTCCTTGAGGCGCTTGATCGAGGTCTTGACGGTCTTGAAGTTGGTCAGCATGCCGCCCAGCCAGCGCTGGTCGACATAAGGCACCCCGGCGCGCTTGGCTTCCAACGCGACGGTTTCCCGCGCCTGGCGCTTGGTGCCGACCATCAGGATGGTGCCGCGGTTGGCGGCGAGCTGGCGTACGAACTTGGTCGCTTCCTGGAACAGCGGCAGCGTCTTTTCCAGGTTGATGATGTGGATCTTGTTGCGATGGCCGAAGATGTAGGGGGCCATCTTGGGGTTCCAGAAGCGGGTCTGGTGCCCGAAATGGACACCG
>JAGRPN010000245.1 GCA_019449555.1 Ramlibacter sp. | reverse complement strand
TTCCGGTAAAAATGCTTTAGGCCTAAATCAAGAGGAGAGTTTCGACATGACCACCCGCCGCCTAGTCCTGACCCGCAGCGCCGCCGTCGTCGGCGCCGCATCTACCGGGTTGTTGCTGCCCGAAATCGTGCGCGCGCAATCCAGCAAGGTGCGCGTTGGCCTGATGCTGCCCTACACCGGCACCTATGCGCAGCTCGGTGTTGCGATCGAGAACGCCTTTCGCATGGCCATCGACGAAAAAGGCGGCAAGCTGGGCGGCCGCGACATCGAATGGTTCAAGGTCGACGACGAATCCGAACCCTCCAAAGGCGTGGAAAACGCCAACCGGCTGGTGCAGCGCGACAAGGTGGACGTGCTGGTAGGCACCGTGCACTCGGGTGTCCAGATGGGGATCCAGAAGGTCGTGCGCGACAGCGGGACACTGTGCCTGATCCCCAATGCGGGCGCGCACGCCGCCACGCGCGCCTTGTGCGCACCGAACGTCTTCCGCACTTCGTTCACCAACGCGCAGCCCACTTCCGCGTTGGGCAAGCCCATGATGGACAGAGGCCTGAAGCGCGCCGTGTGGATCACGCATAAATACCTCGCCGGCGACGAAGCTTTCGAGGGTTTCCGCGACAGCTACACGAAGGCAGGCGGCACCGTCATCAAGGAACTCGGCCTGCCTTTCCCCAACGTGGAATTCCAGGCACTGTTGACGGAGATCGCGTCGCTCAAGCCCGATGCGGTCGCCTGCTTCTTCGCCGGCGGCGCCGCGGCCAAATTCATCCGCGACTACGCCGCGGCGGGCCTGAAGGGGAAGATCCCGTTGTGGGGATCGGGCTTCCTGACCGAAGGCGTCCTCGACGCGGCGGGGCCCGCGGCCGAGGGCATCATGACGACCATGCATTACAGCGACTCCCTCGATACGCCGCGGAACAAGCAATTCCGCCTCGCCTACGCCAAGACGTTCCGCCTGCAACCCGATGTGTACGCGGTCCAGGGCTATGACGCCGGGCAGTTGCTGGTGCAGGGTGCAGCGGCGGTACGTGGCGACCTGACCAACAAGCAGGCTCTGTACAAGGCGATGGAGTCGGCCGTTATCGACAGCCCGCGGGGCAAATGGACCATGAGCAAGTCGCACAACCCGGTGCAGGACATGTACCTGCGCGTAGTTGAAAAGGGCGAGAACAAGGTGATCGGCATCGCGGCGAAGGCCGTTGCGGACTCCGGCGCGGGCTGCAAGATGGCGGCCTGAGGCATCCGCCGACCCGATAAACTCTCATGCCGGGCGTGGTCCGGCGTCCATGCCTCGCGTACCCAGGTGGATGCCGGATGCAAGTCCGGCATCCTATTTTTTGCGCTCATGACACTTGCCACCTGCCCGCTCCACCCCGCCGCCTGAGCCGATGGACCTCGCCAACTTCCTGATCCAGCTCCTCAACAGCGTGCAATATGGCCTGCTGCTGTTCATGCTCGCCGCCGGCCTCACGCTGATCTTCGGCATCATGGGCGTGGTGAATCTCGCGCATGGCAGCTTCTACATGCTGGGTGCGTACCTGGCATGGTCGCTGTCCAGCATGACGGGCAGTTTCACGCTGGCCATCATCGGCGGGGCGCTGCTTTCGGTGGTGTTCGGCCTCGCGCTGGAGCGGCTCCTGTTTCGCCATTTCTACGACCGCGACCACCTGGACCACGTGCTGCTCACGTTCGGGCTGATCTACATCTTCGAGGAATCTCGCTCGATCCTCTGGGGGGACGACGTGCACGGCGTGAAGATCCCCGAGCTGCTGGCCGCCTCGGTCCCGCTCACCGAAAATCTCTCGTATCCCGTGTACCGCCTGTTCATCTCCGGTGTCTGCGTCGCACTCGCCCTGGCGTTGTACCTGCTGATTTCGAAGACGCGCCTGGGCATGAAGATCCGCGCCGGCGCGTTCAACCGGCCGATGACCGAAGCGCTCGGGGTGAACATCAAGCGGATTTACACCGTGGTGTTCGCCATCGGAGTCTCTCTCGCCACCATTGCGGGCATGGTCGCCTCGCCGATCTCCAGCGTGTATCCCAACATGGGATCGCAGGTGCTCATCATGTGCTTCGTCGTCGTGGTGATCGGCGGTATCGGCTCGGTGCGCGGCGCGCTGATCTCGGCGCTGCTCGTCGGGCTGGTGGACACTTTCGGCAAAGTGCTGCTGCCGCAAGTGTCCGGCATGCTGGTGTACGTGCTGATGGCGGCCGTGCTGCTCTGGAAGCCCGAGGGGCTGTTCAGGCAATGAGCAGCGTCAAGTCCAATCTCGAAGCGCTGCCCTGGGGGCTGCAGATCGTGCTGGCGCTGGGGCTGCTCGTGCTGGTCGTGTTTCCTTTCATCGGCACCGACTTCTATGCGCAGATGGTCGCGCGCATGATGATCCTCGGCATCTTCGCAATGAGCCTGGACCTGCTGCTGGGCGTCACGGGCCTGGTGTCGCTGGGACATGCCGCGTTTTTCGGGCTCGCCGGTTATGTGCTCGCCTTCGTCACGCCGGCGGGCGAGCCGGTCAGCCTGTGGTGGACGTTGCCCGCGGCGGTGGTCGCGTCCGGTCTGGCCGCGCTCGTCATCGGCTTCTTCGTGGTCCGCACCCGCGGGATCTACTTCATCATGGTGACCATGGCGTTCGCGCAGATGGTCTTCTTCCTGTTCTTCGACAACAAGATCCTCGGCGGCTCCGACGGCCTGTATGTGAACTTCAAGCCCGACGCGCGGCTGTTCGATCTCGAGAACAAGGTCGTTTTCTATTACTTCACGCTGGGCATGTTGGTGGCGGTGTACCTGTTCCTGCGCCGCCTGCTCTGGAGTCCGTTCGGACGCGTGCTCGCAGGCATTCGCGTGAACGAGCACCGCCTGCGCGCGATGGGGTATCGCACCTTCGGCTACAAGCTCACTGCCTTCAGCCTGGCCGGTGCGCTGGCCGGCCTCGCAGGTTATCTCTGGGGCGCCCAGACCGGCTTCATCAACCCTGAGCTCATGGGGTTTCAGATGAGCGCCCACGCGATCATGATGGTGATCCTGGGCGGGATGGGCAATTTCGCCGGCGCGATCCTGGGCGCGTTCGCCTTCGAATACCTGTTGCTCTGGTTCAAGGACCTGCCCACGATCGGCGCCGTGCACCTGGGCAAGCACTGGCAGTTGTGGATGGGCCTGTTCATCGTGCTGGTCGTCACTTTCGCGCCGCGCGGCCTCCTGGGCCTGGCCGAGCGCCTGTCGCGCCGCAGGAGGCAAGCCGATGAATGACGCGCCGGCGCCGCTGCTCGCGGCCAGGAACGTGACGAAGCTTTTTGGCGGTCTCGCGGCGGTCAATGAAGTGTCGGTCGACCTGTGGCAAGGGCGCATCCATGCGGTGATCGGCCCGAACGGCGCCGGCAAGTCCACCCTCACCAATCTGCTGTCGGGGGACTTGTCTCCCACCACGGGCACCGTGACGCTCGACGGGCAGGACGTCACCGGCTGGAATCCCGAGAAGATCTCGCGCGCGGGCCTCGGCCGTAGCTACCAGAAGACCAACATCTTCCTGCCTTTCACGGTTTGGGAGAACGTGCGGCTAGCCGCCCAATCCCGCACCCCGCATGCCGCGCGCTGGCTGAACCGGGCCACGGGGTTCGCGGCCATCAACGATCGGACGGCGCGCGCGGTCGAACTCGCCGGATTGCAGGATCGCAGTCAGCAGATCGCGGGCACCATCAGCCACGGTGAGCAGCGGCAGCTGGAGATCGCGATGACGCTCGCGACCGACCCCAAGGTGCTGCTGCTGGACGAGCCGCTGGCCGGCATGGGCACGGCCGAAGCGCAACGCATGGTTGATCTCCTGCTGAAGATCAAGCCCGGACACGCGATCATGCTGGTCGAGCACGACATGGATGCGGTCTTCGCGCTCGCCGATCACCTGACGGTGATGGTCAACGGGCAGGTGATCGCGAGCGGCAAGCCGGCGCAGGTGCGCGCGGACGCGAACGTGCAATCGGCTTACCTCGGCGAGGAGCATTGATGCGCGACCGCCGCCCGGATGCATTGGAGCAAAAACCGTGAGCGATCTGCTGATCGACGCCCGCGCGCTGCACACGTTTTACGGCGCGAGCCACATCCTGCGCGGCATCGATTTCACCGTCGCGCCGGGAGAAACCATCGGGCTCATGGGACGCAACGGCAT
>JAGRPN010000020.1 GCA_019449555.1 Ramlibacter sp. | reverse complement strand
GCCGACGGAACTCACGATCCGGGAGCACGGCTGGAAGCTCACGCTCGACATCGCGACCGGCCACAAGACAGGGTTCTACCTGGACCAGCGCGACAGCCGGGGCAAGTTTGCCGCCTGCGCGCAGCGGCTGCGGCTGCAACGCGTGCTGAACTGCTATTGCTATACGGGTGGCTTCACCGTGGCGGCGCTGGCCGGCATGCGGGCGGCCGACGTAGCAGGCCACGTGACATCCATCGACTCGTCCGCGCCGGCGCTCGAGCGTGCCCGCGCCCATGTGCTGCTGAACGGGTTCGACCCGGCTCGAGCCGATTTCATCGACGCCGACGTCAATGCGTCGCTGCGGCGCTTCATCGAGGAGGGCCGCAGCTTCGACGCCATCGTGCTCGATCCGCCCAAGCTCGCGCCCACCGCCGCCCATGCCGAACGGGCCGCCCGGGCCTACAAGGACATCAACCGGCTGGCGCTCAAGTTGCTGGAGCCCGGCGGGGTGCTCTTCACCTATTCCTGCTCGGGCGGCATCGGCGCCGAGCTGTTCCACAAGATCGTCGCCTCGGCGGGGGCGGATGCCGGCGTGGACGGCTACATCGGCGAGCGCCTGGGCGGCGCCCCCGACCATCCGATGACCCTGGCTTTTCCCGAGGGCGAGTACCTCAAGGGGCTGGTGGTCGTAAAGAAATGACCCGACGCGGAAAATCACCTCTTCTGCATCCCGGCCCAGCCATTCGGCCAATCCTGACCAGCCATTGATTTGGCCGCTAAACTGCCCCACCTTCGACGTTTTAGGCCGCCATCATGAGTCTCATTCCCGCCACCATCCTCACCGGCTTTCTGGGCTCGGGCAAGACCACCCTGCTCAAGCGAGTGCTGCAGGAAGCGCACGGCCAGAAGATCGCCGTGATCGAGAACGAATTCGGCGAGGAAAACATCGACAGCGACATCCTGGTCAGCGACACCAACGAGCAGATCATCCAGATGAGCAACGGCTGCATCTGCTGCACCATCCGCGAGGACCTGCGCTCCACGCTGCAATTGCTGGCGGCGAAGAAGCGCAAGGGGCTGCTGGACTTCGACCGCGTGGTCATCGAGACGACCGGCGTCGCCGATCCCGGTCCGGTGGCACAGACTTTCTTCATGGACGACGAGATTGCCGAGTCCTACCTGCTGGACTCCATCCTGACGCTGGTGGACGCGAAGCACGCCGATCGGCAACTCGATGATCGGCAGGAAGCGCGGCGGCAGGTGGGCTTCGCCGACCAGATCTTCATCAGCAAGACCGACCTAGTGGCCGAGGATGAAACCCAGGCGCTGATGTACCGCCTCAAGCACATGAACCCGCGCGCGCCGCAAAAGGCGGTGCACTTCGGCGAAGTGGCGCTGTCGGAAGTGTTCGACCTGCGCGGCTTCAACCTGAACGCCAAGCTCGATATCGACCCCGACTTCCTGAAGGAGGAAGAGGAGCACTCGCATCACGATCATGACCACGAGCACGGCGATGCGTGCGACCACCCCGCCCATGGCCACGAAGGCCACGGGCACCATCATCACCACGACGACGACGTCAAGAGCTTCGTGTTCAAGTCCGAGCGCGCGTTCGATCCGGCGAAGCTGGAGGATTTCCTGGGCGCGGTCGTGAACATCTACGGGCCGCGCATGCTGCGTTACAAGGGCGTGCTCCACATGAAAGGCACCGACCGCAAGGTGATCTTCCAGGGCGTGCACCAGTTGATGGGGAGCGACCTGGGCCCGCTGTGGGGCGAAGCCGAGACGCGAAACAGCAAGATGGTCTTCATCGGCATCGACCTGCCGAAAGATATCTTCCTGCAAGGGCTCGAGCAGTGCCTGATCTGAGGTAGGCTAGCGCGTTTTTGCGAAACTGAGCTGCAACCGATGATTGTCTCGATTCTGCAACTGATGGGCCTGCCATTTGGCGCGGCGCCCACCGGTCGCCGGGGTGAAAACCCCCGTGGCACATGCCCGCGGGCCGACAATCAGGGTATAACTCGCATTCATGAAAATGAAGGCGACCCATCACCAGAACGAGGAAGGCCGACGCGCGCGGGCGACCATGCCAGTGCTGCCGCCGGGAGGAGATTTGAAGTGAAGCCCCAATCCAAGGCCAGCGCGAAGGCGGCCAAACCGGCCGCCAAGGCGGCCGGCAAAGCGCCCGTGAAGGCGAAGGCCGCATCCAAGCCGGCCAAGCCCGCGAAACCCGCGGCAAAGGCCCCGGCCAGGAAGGCGCCCGCGAAGAAGACCCCGGCCAAGCCGACGCTCAAGGCGGCGCCGGCCAGGAGACCGATTGCCAAGCCGGCCGCCAAGACGCCGGCGAAGAAGACACCCGCCAAGACAGCCAGGCCGGTCGCGAAGAAGGCGGTGCCGGCACCCAAGGCCAAGCCGGCCGGCAAGGCTGCGGCAACCAAATCGAAGACGGCCCCGCCCTCGGCGGCCGCCAGATCCAATGCGGCAGGGTCGGCGCTCCCGCGCGCCATGCCGCCTCGCCCCGATGCCGCCGCTCTGACAGCCGAGCCGGCACGGGCAACTAAACCCTCGGCGCGCCTCGCGCAGATCACGGTGCCTTCCATGGCGCAATCCGTGGCCTCGAACGCCGCCAAAGCAAGCTACGTCCAGACGATGTCCCCTTCAGTTCTCAATCCCCCGCCCCTGGTGGCCGTCAAGAAAGATCCCAAGCTCGCCAACAACTGGAAGGCCAAGGCGGCCGAGGAACTGAGCGACGCCGAGGTCATGGCGATGCCCGATTCGGAGTACATGAACGAGAAGCAGATGGCGTTCTTCCGCCACAAGCTCGACCAGCTCAAGCAGGAAATCCTCAACAGTGCCGGTGAAACCACCGAGCACCTGCGCGAGGACACCGTGATCGTGCCGGATCCGGCCGACCGCGCCACGATCGAGGAAGAACACGCGCTGGAACTGCGCACCCGGGACCGCGAACGCAAATTGCTCAAGAAGATCGAGCAGTCGATCGCCCGAATCGACGCGGGCGACTACGGCTACTGCGACGAGACCGGAGAGCCGATCGGCGTCGGGCGGCTGCTCGCGCGTCCGACGGCGACGCTGTCGCTCGAAGCGCAGCAACGGCGCGAACTCAAACAGAAGATGTTCGGGGACTAGAAGCGCCCCGCCGACCGGCCAGCAGTAACCAGCAGCACCCGCAGCAGCAGCGACACGACCCCCATGCCGCCGAAGGAAGAGAACAACGGGCTGCTTTCCAAGGTAGTGAAGTTCGTCAGGAATCCGACGACGAACTGGGCCGATCTCGATCAGCAGGAAGCGGAGCGGGAGAGCACCTACTCCAAGCAGATGCTCAAGGAGATGATCGAGCGCAAGCGGCGCAACGATTTCGTCCGCAAGCGCGAGTTCGACATGCTCCGCAAGATGCGTCGCAGCGAGGTGATGGCGGGGCAGGATCCCTCCGCGCGGCCCTCGTTCTTCCAGAGCTCGATGCCGTCCAAGCCGGACGATCGCGCCACCACCCTGAAG
>JAGRPN010000244.1 GCA_019449555.1 Ramlibacter sp. | reverse complement strand
CCTGCTGGCTGCCGGTGGTGACGATCAGGCCCTCGGCGCCCACGGCCACGCCCTTGCCGGCCATAAACACGCTCAGTTGCTCGCGTAGCGGCTCGTAGCCCTCGGTGGCGCCGTACTGCAGCGCGCCGCCGGCGTTACGCAGCAGCGCGGTGTTGACGGCCTGCTTGATGCCTTCGATGTCGAACATCGCGCTGTCCGGAAAGCCGCCGGCGAAGCTGATGATGCCGGGCTTGCCGAGCAACTTGAAGAGTTCGCGGATGGCGGAGGTTTCGACGTTGTCTAGTCGGGAGGCGAAATCGAGCGGCATGGTGTTGGCCTGAATCTGGGTGTGCTGGCGGCGGAAAAATGGGGTTCGGCGGTGGGGGCGGAAAAAGGGGTCGGAGCCGAATTTCGTACTACATTGTCGCGCTTCGGAAAGGCCACTTTCCTGAATTCGGATCCGACCCCATTTTCCTTTGGGCGCGCGGGTAGATTTTCCTTTGGGCGCGCGGGAGGATTTTCCTTGGGGCGCGCCGAGGGAAATCCGTCTTCACGAATCGCTCGTCGCCGGCTCGCCCGACGGCGGCAACGCGGGCGCGTGCACCGGCGGGTCGAGGAAACGCAACGCGCGCCGACCCGGATCGCGGCCGAGTTCGGAAATGACGCGGCGCAGCATGTCAAGCAGCGCGGGTCCATCGACATGGGGCAACGGGGCGCGAGCGCCTCCCACGCGCAACTTCAGGCTGACGCCCGGGGGCAGCCGGTCGGAGAACTGGAGCCCGTGGGCGACGATATTGCGCGCAGCGTTGGCGGCATGCCTGTGCGTGACATAGCCTTCCAGCACCAGCACCAGGTCGCCGCCCTCCTCCCTCGCCACGGTGTCGCCTTCGGCCCCTTCCCGCGCCACGCATTGGGCGGCCCGCACCAATGCCGCTTCCGCGGCCTCCCGCCCGTGCAGCTTGCGAATGCTGTCCAGGTTGGCGACGCGCACGCGCAGGACCGCGCCCAGCATGGAGTCGCGCCGGCTGCGCCCGAGCAGAAGTTGCAGTCGGTCCATCAGGACCCGGTGGTTGCCGACCCCCGTCAGCGGATCGGTGCGCGACAGCGCCTCGAGCCGCACACGGTTGTCCCGGCGCTCGCGGCTGCGGAAATACAGGCCGATCAGCACCAGCGGAATCTCGAAAGCGGCGCCGATCTGCACGCCGTAGTGGGTGGCGAAGGAGAACGGCAACCAGCCGACGTTGTGCATGAGGGAAATCATGCTGCCGCCCACCAGCACCGACATGCCGCCCAGGACCCACAGGCCCACCTTCGGACGGGCGCGCGAGTACTGGGCCAACACGCCGAGGATCACCGCCATAACCGGCACCGCATAGACGCTGGGCGCCCGGTAGAAGGCCTGCCGGCCGAAGACCACGAAACCCACGGCCATCACCAGCGAGTAAGCCGCCAGCGCGATGAGCAAGCCGGACACCACCCGCCTGCCCCGCTCGGCCACCAGTTCGCGCACGAACAATGCAGCCCATCCCACGCTCACCGAGGGGATCAGTATCGAAGCCGTGTTGTTCCACTGCGCATTGCCCGGCCACAGGTATTCGCCGGCCAACCCGGTGAGCGACAGCACGCTCAAGCCCACGAGCACGACGTGCACCGCGTAATAGAGATGGGCCGGATCGCGCCAGGACACCGCATTGGCCCCGCTGAGCACGAGCACCAGCAGCATGAACCCCACGTACACGCCCAGCGTCAGGTGCCATACCTTGGCCGTTTCGATGAAACTGCCCGCGTCCTGCAATTCCCACACGATGCGGATCGGGTGGCTGTTCTGGATGCGCAGGTAAGTGGGCTGGGCCTGCCCCGGACGCAGAGTGAGGCCGAAAGCCGGATAAAGGTATCGAACCGGCCATTCGTCCACGTCCACCGCGTCGCCCGAGCGCTGCGAACCCCAACCGCCGGCGCCATCGGGGCGGAACAGCTCCACCTTGTCGATGCCGGCAATGGGCACGGTGAACACGGCCTGCACCGGCTTGGAAACGGTGGGGAATTGCAGGCGGTACCACACGGCGGTGTCCCCGCCGAACGGCATGATCTGCGAGGGATCGGCCGGCCGGCTGTGGTGGTCCTCGAAAGCAGTCTGCGCAGCCTCCGGCGCGGCAGTCCCTGACGCATCGGTCCAATAGTCGGCGGTGACGGGCCCCAGCACGGCCGGAACCAGGGACCGCTCCGTTTGCGCTGCGGCCATGCCCGCGACGGCCGCGCACGCCAGCAGCAACACCCGCAGCATCGGCCGCAACAACGCCCAGCCGTGGAAAGTCGAAGTCACCGTGAGTTCTCCTCTTGCCTGCCGAGGCGCGCGCTCTGCGGCGCGGCTGCCGAGCACCCCAGCGGCAGTCTAGCGTGCGCGTGGAGCGCGCAGCCTCAACCTGCAGAGGGTTTGTCGCAGATCAGACTTGTTGGGGGATAGGGTGCACCGCGAGCGCGGGGCGAGGGAGAAAGTCCACCCTCACGCATCGCTCATCGCCGGCTTCACCGACGGCCGGGCGGCCCGGGTAGAGGGCGGCGGTTCGATGAAACGCACGGCGCGCTTGAGCGCATCGTGCCGCAGGTCCACGATCATGCGGCGCAGCATGATCAGCAACACGGACGCGTCCACGTTCGGCAGCGGCGCGCGCGCGCCCCCCACCTGCAGTGCGAGCGTCGCTCCTTTGGGCAATTTGGCGGAGAACTGGAGCCCGCGCGCGACGATGTTGCGTCCGGCCTCGGCTGCTTGCGCCGGCGACACGTGCCCCTCCAGCAACAGCATCAGGTCGCCGCCCTGTTCGCGCGCCACGGTGTCGCCCTCGGCCGCTTCGCGCGCCAGGCACTCAGCAGCCCGCACCAGTGCCGCTTCGGCGGCCTCGCGGCCGTATTGGCTGCGGATCGCGTCCAGGTTCGACACATGCACGCGCAGCACCGCCCCGACCGAACGGTCGCGCCGGCTGCGCCCGAGCAGGTGTTCCATGCGGTCGATCAGCACCCGGTGGTTTTTCACCCCCGTCAACGGGTCGGTGTGGGCCAGCGCCTCCAGCCGCAACCGGTTGTCCCGGCTCTCGCGGCTGCGGAAATACAGGCCGATCAGCACGAGCGGGATCTCCAGGGCGCCCCCCAGCGGCAACCCGAACTGCGTGACGAAGGACACGGGCAGCCAGCCCAGGTTGCGCATCAGCGGAACTATGGCGCTGGCCACCAGCACGGCGACCCCGGTCACCACCCACAGGCCCACTTCCGGGCGCCGGCGTGAATACCACGCCAGCACGCCCAGCACGACGGCCATCACCGGCACGGCATAGACCGCAGGCGCCCGATAGAAGCTCTCCTGCGGCATCAGCAGGAATGCCAGCACCATCAGGAGCGAGTACGCGGCTACGCCCAACAGCAACCACGACACCATCCACCGGCCGCGCTCGGCTACCAGCTCGCGCGTGAACAGGCAGGCCCATCCCATGCTGAGCGCGGGGATCACCAGCGGCGCCTTGTCGTTCCACCACGCATGGGCCGGCCACAGGTATTCACCCGCCAGGCCGGTGAGCGACAGGATGCTCAGGCCGACCAGCACCACATGGACCGCGTAATACAGGTGGATGGAGTCGCGCCACGAGACCGTATGGGCGACGCTCAGCAGAATGACCAGCACGATCAGGCCCGCGTACCCGCCCAGGGCCAGATGCCATAACTTGACGGTCTGCATGAAGCTGCCGGCGTCCTGCAGCTGCCAGTCGAGGCGGATCGCGTGATTGTTCTGGGCCCGCAGGTAAGTGTCGCGCGCTTGCCCCGGCTGCAGCGTCAGGCTGAACGCGGGATACAGGAACCGCACCGGCCACTGGTCCACGTTCAGCGCGTCGCCCGCGCGCTGCGAACGCCATCCGCCCGCCGCGTCCGGATAGAACAGCTCGAGACGGTCGATGCCGGCAATCGGCACCGTGAACACGGCCTGCGTGGGCGCGGCGACTTCGGGCAGCTGCAGCCGGTACCAGACGGCGGTGTCGCCACCGAACGGCATCACCTCGCTCGGGTCGGTCGCGTGGCCCTTGTGGTCCTGGAAGGCGGCGCGCGCCGCGTCCAGCGTGGCGCGCCCCGAATGGTCGGTCCAGTATTGCGCGGCAACTTGGCGGGACTGGATCGGCAGGTTGGGCGCGTGCATCTGCGCCAACGCCGGGCCCGCGGCACTCGCGAGCGCCAGCAGCAAGCACGCCATTACGGGCTGGACGAACCGCCAGCCCCGGAAACTCGAACTAGACATCAGTTCTCTCCTCTTCCCGCCGGTGCGCTCTTGCCTGGCGCACCGGACGTGCGCTCCTCAACCGTCGTGGCCAGCGCGCGTACGCGCCACTGGACGTGACCACAGTCTAGCGATGCCCGCACCGCGCGGATCCGCCAGATGCAGGGCCTTTGTCGCAGATCAGTGTATCGGATGGTGAAATGGGGAGATCGTGGCTGGCGTGCCCTCACACCAACCTCTGCCCAAAGGGGCGACCGAGAACGAGCGTCAGATGTCGCGGGGCGGCGTGTTCACCTTCGGCTCGCGCGCCTCGATGTCGTTCTCGCGCGCGGGCGTCTCGCGCCGCTGGTTCGCCGCCATGGCGCGCTCGCGTTCGGCGTGGTCGATCACCCGGGCCTCGCCTTCGGTGCTGGCGGGGCGAT
>JAGRPN010000243.1 GCA_019449555.1 Ramlibacter sp. | reverse complement strand
GTCCGGTGATACCGTCGAGCAGGCTCTGCGGCGCGAACTGCTGGAGGAGATCGGCATCACGATCGGAGCCGTCCGTCACTGGCGGGTGGAGCGGGTCGATTATCCCCATGCGCTCGTGCGCCTGAATTTCTGCAAGGTGTTGGACTGGCGTGGCGAGTTGCACATGCACGAAGGCCAGTCGTTCGCCTGGGAGAACCTGCCCGTGCAGGTGGGTCCGGTCCTGCCGGGCACGATCCCGGTCCTCCAGTGGTTCGCGCAGGAGCGGGGTTTCGCCGGCCCGACTCACAAATAGGACGGGCATCCGTGGGGATGCGCGTGTTCAATCTTCCTCGCGCTCGGGCTTTTCCGGCACGCGGAAATGCTCGCTGGCCCATGCGCCCAGATCCATGTTCTTGCACCGCTCCGAACAGAACGGGCGGAACGCGTTGGACGGCGCGTAAATGCTTTCGCCGCCGCACGCGGGGCAGCGCACCACGCGCGGCTTCGCATCGGCGGGTCGGTCCGGCTTTCCCATGGCGGACTCCTTACGAACAGAGCGTGAGTTCGAACTGTGCGTTGTCGTTGCTTGCATGCAGCCGGTCGGCGGCCTCCTGGCGCATCAGCCGCACCGAAACCATGAGGCGATTGCCGCTGATTTCAGGCACGAGCCCGAGCGTCGGGTCCAGCCGCAGCCGCAGCAGCTGGAACACGCGGCCCTGCGGCAGGTTTTGCTGCAACTG
Organism: Ramlibacter sp.; assembly: GCA_019449555.1. GTDB lineage: Bacteria > Pseudomonadota > Gammaproteobacteria > Burkholderiales > Burkholderiaceae_C > Ramlibacter. The sequence goes on along the minus strand of JAGRPN010000243.1, from coordinate 32,028 downwards.
GCCATGGCTCGCCACGACTTTTTGCGGCGTGCCGGAGTCGCGCAGGAGCTTGAGCAGCAGGTGGATCGATTCCACCAGGGGCGCCAGCGTGTTGGCCCAGCGTTCCAGGTCGGCCTGCCGCTTGCGCGCGTCGCGATGCTGCCAGGCGTAATACGCGGGCAAATCGAACTCGCAGGTACCTCCGGGGATGCCCACGCGGCTGCGGATGCTCATGAGCCATTCGTTTTCGGTGAGCGACTGGCCGGCCTTGCCGGGCAGGAGGTTCAGGGTGGAAAAGCAGCGGTCCAACTGGCCGACGACTTCATCCAGCACGGTCTCGGCGATCGCGGGATTGCCGCGATAACTGTTGAGCAATTGCTTTTGCTTGTCCAGGTCCTTCATCACGTCGGACTTCAGGTCCGCCCGGGCCGCCACGTCCATCACCTCGAAGATCGTGGCGAGCGCATAGTGGTGGTCGATCGGATGCGATCTCGGCACCAGTTCACCGAGCCGGCGGAACAGGTGCTCCAGCCGCAGGTAGGTGCGAATACGTTCGTTGAAAGGATATTCGTAGAGGATCACGCTGACTGGCTCTTGCGCAAAGCGGCCAATCATAGCCCGAAGCGCCGCGCCGTCTGTACCACCTTGTCACGCAGTTGGTCGAGCGACAGCCCCTCGTTGCAGATCACGTAATCGGCGGCCGCCAACCGCAATTCGCGGGGTGCTTGTGCCGCGATGATCGAGCGCACGTCCTCGGGCTTCAGGCCGCTGCGCGCAATCACCCGGTCGACCTGGGTCTGCGCCCGGCAGTCGACCACGAGCACGCGGTCCACCTGGGCTCGCCACCGGCCGGATTCGACCAGCAGCGGAATATCGAACACAATGCATCGCACGCCGGCCAGCAGCGCAGCGTGGACCTGCCGCGCGCTTTCCTCTCCCACCAGTGGATGGATGATCTCCTCCAGCTGTCTGCGCGCATCCGGGCTGGCATAGGCATGTGCGCGCATGCGCTCGCGATCCAGTGCGCCCTCGGGCGTGATGAAGTCGCTCCCGAACCGCTCGGCGATGCCGGCAATCGCCGACCCGCCCGCCGCGGTGGTGCCGCGCGAGATCGCGTCGGCATCGATGGTTGCCGCGCCCGCCTGGGCCAGCATCTGCAGCACGGTGCTCTTGCCGCTGCCGATGCCGCCCGTCAGGCCGACCCGGATGGCCATCAGGCGCTCCGAGGGCCAGCCACAGTCGATCGGTCCGGCGCTTCCATGTCAGAGCCCGATCGCCGCCAGGATCGAACCCGGCCCGAAGATCATGGCCGTCAGTCCCGCCCCGGCCAGGAACGGGCCGAACGGCACGTAGCCGCCCTCGCGCAAGCCGCTGGACAGCTTCATCCCGATGCCGACCGCGGCGCCGATCACCGACGCCATCAGGATGATCGGCACGAGCGCGGTCCAGCCGAACCAGGCTCCCAGGGCGGCGAACAGCTTGAAATCGCCATGGCCCATCCCCTCCTTTCCGGTCAGCAGCTTGAAGGCGTGATAGACCAGCCACAAGGAAAGATAACCGGCCACTGCGCCCCACAGCGCGTGCGGCAGCGCGACGGGCGTCCAGCGCAGCGCCGCGGCGATCAGCCCCGCCCACAGCAGCGGCAGCGTGACGTCGTCCGGCAGCAGGGTGGTGTCCCAGTCGATCAGGGCCAGGACCACGATCGCGGCGGAAAAGCCGCACCAGACGGCTCCCGCCGGGGTGGCGCCCCAATGCAGGATCGAAAAGAAAAATAGCGCCGCGGTGGCAAGCTCCACCAGCGGATACCGCAGTCCGATCGGCGCGCTGCAAGCCGAGCATTTGCCGCGCAGCACGAGATAGCTCAGGATCGGCACGTTCTCGTACCAGCGGATCATGTGCCCGCACTGGCGGCAAAGCGAGCGGGGCGTGACCAGGTTGAACGGCGGTGCCTCTTGCGGGGCTCCGCCCGCCAGTTCGGCGCATTCGGCCGCCCACTGCCGCTCGAGGATCTTGGGCACGCGATAGATCACCACGTTGAGGAAACTGCCCACGAGCAGTCCGAGGATGCCGGCGGCGCCGGCATCGATCATGGGAGAAACAATCATCAGCGCCCGCTCACACGACCTGCCCGAGCTTGAAGATGGGCAGGTACATGGAGATCACGATGCCGCCGATCAGCCCGCCCAGGAACACGATGATGATAGGCTCCATCAGGCTCGACAGTCCGGCCACCATGTCGTCCACCTCGGCCTCGTAGAAATCCGCCGCCTTGCCCAGCATATGGTCGAGCGAGCCCGACTCCTCGCCGATGGCGCACATCTGCAGCACCATGGTCGGGAAAACGTTCGCATTCTGCATGGCCGCCGTGAGGCTGGTGCCGGTGGAGACCTCCATCTGGATCTTCTCGGTGGCCATGGCGTAGACGGAATTGCCGGAGGCTCCGCCGACCGAGTCGAGCGCTTCCACCAGCGGCACGCCGGCCGCGAACATGGTCGAAAGCGTACGCGTCCAGCGTGCGATCACCGACTTGTAGATCAGGAGCCCGAAGATCGGCACCTTGAGCAACAGGCGATCCATGAATTTCTGCATGTTCTCGCTGCGTTTCCAGGCCTGCATGAAGAAGTACAGGCCGCCGCCGATGCCGCCGAAGATCAGCCACCAGTACTTGACGAAGAACTCGCTGATGGCGATCACGACCAGCGTGGGGCCGGGCAGGTCTGCGCCGAACGAGCTGAACACTTCCTTGAAGGCCGGGATCACGAAGATCATGATGACCGCCACCACCACGAAGGCGACCACGACGACCGAAATCGGGTACATCAACGCCGACTTGATCTTGGACTTGATGCCTTCGGTCTTTTCCATGTAGACCGCCAGCCGGTCCAGCAGCGCTTCCAGGATACCCGCCGCCTCGCCGGCTTCAACCAGGTTGCAGTACAGGCTGTCGAAATACAGCGGGTACTTGCGGAAAGCCGAGGACAACGAAGTGCCCGTCTCGACATCGGTGCGCACGTCGTTGAGCAGTTTGGTCACGCTCGCGTTGGCGTTGCCCCGGCCCACGATGTCGAACGCCTGCAGCAGCGGCACGCCGGCCTTCATCATCGTCGCGAGTTGCCGCGTGAAGATCGCGATGTCCTTGGGCTTGATTTTCGCGCCCGAGCGCATCCGCCGCTTCTTGACCTTGGTGGGAGAGACGCCCTGCCGGCGCAGCGAGGACAGGACCTGGAATTCGCCGGCCGCGCGCGTCTCGCCGCGGACCTGCTTGCCATTGCGGTCGCGCCCCTCCCACTCGAACACGAATTCAGTGACTTTGGTTGCGGCCGTGGCCATGCGGGTACTCCTCTAACTGCTGTTTATGCATTGGTGCAGCCCAGCACCTCTTCGAGCGAAGTGACGCCCAATTTCACCTTGTAGAGCCCGGACTGCCGCAAGCTCTTGACCCCTTCGCGTTCGGCCTGCTTGGCGATTTCCAGCGCGCTGCCGTCGGCCAGGATGATGCGCTGGATGTCCTCGCTGATCGGCATGACCTGGTAGATGCCGACCCGCCCCTTGTAGCCATTGTTGCATGCGGAACAGCCCACCGGCCGGTAAGGCGTCCAGCTGCCGTCGACGTCCTCCTCGGCGAATCCCGCTTCCACCAGCGTTTCCTGCGGGATGTCCGCCGGCACCTTGCAAGTCGGGCAAAGCCGGCGCGCCAGCCGCTGGGCCGTGATCAGGATGACGCTGGAGGCGATGTTGAACGGCGCGATGCCCATGTTGCGCATGCGCGTGAGCGTGGTCGGCGCGTCGTTCGTGTGCAGTGTGCTCAGCACCAGGTGCCCCGTCTGGGCGGCCTTGATCGCGATGTCGGCGGTTTCCAGGTCGCGGATTTCACCGACCATGATCACGTCCGGGTCCTGGCGCAGGAACGATTTGAGCGCCGCCGCGAAGGTGAGGCCGGCCTTTTCGTTGACATTGACCTGGTTCACTCCGGGCATGTTGATTTCAGACGGATCTTCCGCTGTCGAAATGTTCACGCCCGGCTTGTTCAACAGGTTCAGGCAGGTGTACAGCGACACCGTCTTGCCCGAACCGGTCGGGCCCGTGACGAGGACCATGCCGTAGGGCCGGCTTACCGCGTCCAGCAGCCTGGCCTTTTCCTCCGCTTCGTAACCGAGGGCCTCGATCCCCAGTCGTGCACTGCTGGGGTCCAGGATCCGGATCACGATCTTCTCGCCGAAGAGCGTAGGCAAGGTGCTGACCCGGAAATCGATCACGCGGTCCGGGCCGATCTTGAGCTTCATCTTGCCGTCCTGCGGCACGCGTTTTTCCGAGATGTCCATCCGGGAAATGACCTTGATGCGCGACGCCAGCTTGTCCTTGATCGCCACCGGCGGCGAGGCGATTTCCCGCAATTCGCCGTCGATGCGGAAACGCACCCGGTAATTGGTTTCGTAAGGCTCGAAATGCAGGTCCGAGGCGCGCATGCTGAACGCATCCAGCAGCATCTTGTGCAGGAACTTGACGACCGGTGCGTCCTCGACCTCCGAGCTGGCTGCGTCGTTGTCGTCGATGGCGGACGCTTCGATCGAGGATTCGTCGAACTCGAATTCCTCGCCGATGATGTTGTCCATCGCCTCGGCGGTGCTGGCCGTGGCCGCCTCGACCATCTTGGTCAGCTTGTCGTACTCCGCGATGATCCAGTCCACGCCCATCTGGGTGGCGAATTTGATCTTCTCGCCTGCCTGCTGGTCGGACGGATCGGCGGTCGCGACGATCAGGCGGTTGTTGCGCTTGCTGAGAACGACGACCCGGAAGGCCTGGCAGATCTTGTTGTCCAGCAAGTTCTTCGGCAGGCGCTGCAGGTCGATCGCATCCAGGTCGAGCAGCGGCGCGCCGAATGCGGTCGACATCGTGTGCGCGAGGACCGAAGCGGACACCGCCCCCGATCCGGTCTGTTAGGCGATGAAACTGTTCCGGTTGGCGCGTGCCTTGCGGGAAATCTCCTCCGCGGATTTCTGCCCGAGCTTGCCGGCCGAGATGAGCGCCCGTGCCAAGCCGGGAAGCGCCATAGCGGGGGCTTCAGCAACAAGCGGGTCGACAGCGGCCATGGGCGGAAAAATGTGTGAAACGGGACTCGAACTTTTGTAAGAGAAACCGCTGCCTATCATCGCTGATTGCCCTGGGGCTGTAAATTGCTCAGCTGGTATTTGGCGCGCGCGCGTTGGCAGGATGTCACGCGGGAAAACGTGGGGCGATCGCGGGTCAAATTCGAGCAGGCATCGACGAGCCGATTTCCGGGGCGCACCTCTGGCAGGCCGCGATTTCGCCCGAGCGCGTTTACCTGCCGCGCACGCGCGTCTTCACGACGGCTGCGCAACAATTCGTCACGAATTTACCGCGTGCCAGGCTCGCGTCTGATCGATGGAAAAGCGCGAGAGCGCGCAAGCCGATGCGCAACAGACATTGCCAAGTGCCGCGTGCGCAGCAGTGCGGAAAGATGGGAATCTGGTCGGGGTGAGAGGATTCGAACCTCCGGCCTCTACGTCCCGAACGTAGCGCTCTACCAGGCTAAGCTACACCCCGTTTGCCGGCCCGCGCCGCGATCCTGATTCGATCAGTTGCGACGCTGCAGCAATTGAGCCGCCAATTGTAGCAAACCCCGGCTGAACACATTGTCGGGAAGCTTGCGTGCAGCTTCGATCGCCAGTGTCGCTTCGGCCGCCGCTGCGACTCGCGTGACCTCCAGCGCCCCCGTTTCCTTGACGATGGCGACGATGCGATCCAGCTCCGCGACGCCGCCGCTCTCGATGGCCTTGCGAATCACGTCGCGCTGCTCGCCCGTGCCCCGTTTCATCGCGGCGATCAGCGGCAGCGTCGCCTTGCCTTCGCGTAAGTCGTCGCCGAGGTTCTTGCCCATGACGACGGCGTCACCGTCGTAGTCGAGCACGTCGTCGATCACCTGGAAGGCCGTGCCCAGCGCCCGGCCGTAATCGGCGCAGGCATCCTCCAGGGCCGGCTCCGCCTGCGCCAGCACCGCGCCGAGCCGGGCACTGGCCTCGAACAGCTTGGCGGTCTTCGAGCGGATGACCCGCAGGTACCCGATCTCGTCGAGGCCCGCGTCGTGCATGTTCATCAGCTGCAGCACCTCGCCCTCGGCGATCACGTTCGTCGCGTCGGCCAGGATCTCCATGATCCGCATCTGGCCGGCGCCCACCATCATCTGGAAAGCCCGCGAGTACAGGAAATCGCCGACCAGCACGCTCGCTGGATTGCCGAAGCTTTCGTTGGCCGTCGCGCGCCCCCGCCTGAGCGTGGATTCGTCCACCACGTCGTCGTGCAGCAGCGTGGCCGTATGGATGAACTCGACGACCGCAGCCAGATTGAAGCGTTGCGGCCCGTCGTAACCGAGCGTGCGCGAGATCAGGAGCAGCAGGGCGGGGCGCAGCCGCTTGCCCCCGGCCGAGATGATGTAACGGGAAACTTCGCCGACCAGTGGCACGCCCGAAGCCAGCCGGCGCGCGATCACCGCGTCGACCTCGAGCATGTCGTCTGCGATCAGCGAAAGCACGGAGTTGCTGGTGGAGGAGGTCAAGGCGAACGGCGGGAGAGTTGGCCGATTATAGAAAGGAGGCCCGGCCGGGGGCCGGCCCGCCGGGTCGGCGGGGTGAGTAACCGCGAACTATGCTATAGTATTGGGCTCTGCGGAAATCCTTCCGCGGAGCTTCTCGAATCAGAGGTCAACATGTACGCGGTCATAAAAACCGGGGGCAAGCAGTATCGCGTTGCTTCCGGCGAAAAAATCAAAGTAGAACAGATTGCTGCGGACGTAGGCCAGGAAATCGTGATCGACCAGGTTCTGGCCGTCGGCAACGGCAGCGAGATCAGGATCGGCACACCCCTGGTGTCCGGCGCGACTGTGAAAGCCACTGTGGTGGCGCACGGCAAGCACGACAAGGTTCGCATCTTCAAGATGCGCCGTCGCAAGCACTATCAAAAACGCCAGGGCCATCGCCAGCAGTTCACGGAACTGGAAATTGGCGCCATCGCCGGTTAGAAATTTCTTGCGGGACAGACCTTCAGCTCTGTCCCCGACTGACCAAGAGGAACTGAAATGGCACAGAAAAAAGGCGGCGGCTCTACGCGAAACGGGCGGGATTCCCAGCCCAAGATGCTCGGCGTGAAGGCATTCGGCGGTGAACTGATCAGCGCCGGCTCCATCATCGTGCGCCAGCGTGGCACCAGGTTCCACCCCGGCACGAACGTCGGCCTGGGCAAGGACCACACCCTGTTTGCGCTGGTTGACGGCCACGTGTCGTTCGCGACCAAGGGCGCATTGAACAAGCAGACCGTGAGCGTGGTCCCGGCTTGAGGTAATCTCGGACCGCAAGTCCAAAGCCCCGAAAGCACGGGGTGGAAACAAAGCCCCGACGAGTCGGGGCTTTGTCCTTTATAAAGATTGACTTCATGAAATTCGTTGACGAAGCCTTCATCGACGTCTCGGCCGGAGACGGCGGGAGCGGCTGCGTCTCGTTCCGCCATGAGAAGTACAAGGAATTCGGCGGGCCGAACGGCGGCGACGGAGGGCGCGGCGGCCATGTGTATGCCGTGGCGGACCCCAATCTCAACACCCTGGTCGATTTCCGTTTCTCGCGCCGTCATGACGCCCGGCGCGGCCAGAATGGCATGGGCTCGGACATGTTCGGCGCAGCTGGGGACGACATCGTCCTGAAGATGCCCGTGGGCACCATCATCAGTGACGTGGAAACGGGCGAGGCCCTGTACGAGTTGCTGAAGCCCGGCGAAATGATCACCATTGCCAAGGGCGGCGACGGCGGATTCGGCAACATGCGCTTCAAGAGCGCCATCAACCGCGCGCCGCGCCAGAAGACGCCGGGCTGGCCGGGCGATAAGAAAAGCCTGAAGCTCGAACTCAAGGTGCTGGCCGATGTCGGTCTGCTGGGCATGCCCAACGCGGGCAAGTCGACCCTTATCTCGGCGATCTCCAATGCACGGCCGCGCATCGCCGACTATCCCTTCACGACGTTGCACCCCAATCTGGGCGTGGTGCGGGTCGCGCCGGAGCAGAGCTTTGTGGTCGCGGACCTGCCGGGCCTGATCGAAGGCGCCTCCGAAGGCGCCGGCCTGGGCCACCAGTTCCTGCGGCACCTCCAGCGCACCCGGCTGCTATGGCACGTGGTGGACCTGGCGCCCTTCGACGGCGCCGACCCGGTGGCGCAGGCCAAGGCGATCGTCGGCGAGCTGAAGAAATACGATCCGGCGCTCTACGACAAGCCGCGCTGGCTGGTCCTGAACAAGCTGGACATGGTTCCTGCCGAAGAGCGCCAGGCGAGGGTGAAGGACTTCGTCAAGCGCTTCCGGTACAAAGGCCCGGTTTTCGAAATTTCCGCATTGACCCACGAGGGCTGCGAAAACCTGGTGAAGGCCGCCTATCAGCACATCAAGTCGGTGCAGCTGGCGGAGCAGCCCGCGGCGTATGTGGACCCGCGTTTTGCCGATACGGCGGAACGATCCCGCTCCTGAAATAATAGCGACGCCGCAAGTCCTTCCAGCATGACCGCTAACGACCACTCCACCGTATTGCGCGATGCCCGACGCATCGTGGTCAAGGTCGGCTCGAGCCTCGTGACCGACGACGGCCGAGGCCTCGATGAGGCGGCGATCGGCGAATGGTGCCGGCAACTGGCCGCGCTGGCGCGCGACCGCCGCGAAGTCATCATGGTCTCCAGCGGCGCGATCGCCGAAGGCATGAAGCGCCTGGGCTGGTCGGTGCGGCCGCGCCAGATCCACGAGTTGCAGGCTGCCGCCGCGGTCGGGCAGATGGGGCTGGCGTACATGTACGAAACCAAGTTGCGCGAGAACGGCATCGGCTCGGCGCAGGTGCTGCTCACGCACGCCGACCTGGCCGACCGCGAACGCTATCTCAACGCGCGCTCCACCCTCCTCACATTGCTGCAATTGGGCGTGGTGCCGGTCATCAACGAGAACGACACGGTCGTCAACGACGAGATCAAGTTCGGCGACAACGACACGCTGGGCGCGCTCGTCGCGAACCTCGTCGACGCGGACGCGCTTGTCATCCTCACCGACCAGCGCGGGCTGTACAGCGCCGATCCGCGCAAGGACCCCAGCGCCGTCTTCGTGCACGAAGGGCGGGCCGGCGATCCGGCGCTCGAGACGATGGCCGGCGGCGCCGGATCCACACTGGGCAAGGGCGGAATGATTACCAAGATCCTGGCGGCCCGGCGCGCGGCGGGTTCGGGCGCTTCCACGGTGATCGCCTGGGGCCGCGAGCCCGATTGCCTGTTGCGCCTCGCGCGCGGTGAGCAGATCGGGACGCTATTGGTCGCGCCGACCCACAAGAGCCAGGCGCGCAAGCGCTGGATCGCCGACCAGCTCCAGCTGCGCGGCGCGGTGACAGTGGATGACGGCGCTGCGGCCAAGGTGCGCATGGAAGGCAAGAGCCTGCTGCCGATCGGGATGACCTCGGTCGAGGGCGAATTTTCGCGCGGCGACGTGATCGCGGTACGCGATCACGCCGGCGCCGAGATAGCGCGCGGCCTGGCCAATTACGCCAGCGCCGAGGCTCGCCTGTTGTGCCGCAAGTCTTCGACCGAGATCGAGCGCCTCCTGGGCTACGTCGCCGAGCCCGAAATCATTCATCGGACCAACCTGGTCGTGACGCGGTAGACGAGGGCCGCCGTTTGGGCGGCGGTGGCTGACCCGGTTGTGCCGCGTTTACTGCGGCTGACCGAATCGCCTGTTCACGGGCGCGCGCAGGTCGTGCACGATCTGGCTGGCCGAGCGGTTCGGTGCGCGCCCGACGCACGCGCCGCTGCGAGCGATCACCATGCCGTGGCTCGAACCCGGGGCATCGCGCAGCTCCCGCCATGCCGAATCCTTCACGATCGTCCAGCCACTGCCGGCGTTGTAGCGCGCATACACCTTGAATTCCCCCGTGTCGCAGCGCAGCCCCTCGTACAGGGCGTTGAGCGCGCCGCCCTCGCCGGTGGCCACCACCACGTAGCGCACGATCCCGTCGTTGCCCAACGAGATCGAAGCGGGATCGACTCCGTATCGCAGGCTCGAGCGCGGCATCTCGAGGGGGATCAGTCCATCGACCTTGACCGCGGGCGGCGGCGGGGCTTCGACTTCGCGCCAGTCGGGATCCACCGGTGCGACCTGCGCGTGGACGGCCGACGCGGCGAGCGCGAGGCACAGCGCCAGTCGGCTACCCCGCATGCTTGTTTTCCTGCGGCGCCGCGGGCAGTCCGGCTTGCGGATCCGGCTCGAAAGTGGCTCCGGGCGGCAGGTCGAAGGCGGGGCCGGGGTTCGGGGCCAGCGCGCCTTCATGGCTGTCGTGTTCGCGCGCGCGCATGCCGCTGCGCAGGTAGCGGTTGCGGTGGTCGTGGCGGGGCAGGAAGCGCGCCAGCTCCGTCAACGCCATCTCGTACACACCGCGCTTGAATTCGACCACGACGTCCAGCGGCACCCAGTACTCGTTCCAGCGCCAGGCGTCGAACTCCGGATGGCTGGTGGCGCGCAGGTTCAGGTTCCAGTCCTGCCCCATCAGCTGCAGCAGGAACCAGATCTGTTTCTGGCCTTTGTAGTGGCCGCGCGCGTCGCGGCGGATGTACCGGTCGGGCACCTCATAGCGCAACCAGTCGCGGGTGCGGGCAATGATGCGCACATGCTCGGGCTTCAACCCGATTTCCTCGTGCAGTTCCCGGAACATCGCCTGTTCGGGCGTCTCGCCGCGGTCGATGCCGCCTTGCGGAAACTGCCAGCTGTGGGTGCGTATGCGCTTGCCCCAGAACACCTGGTTTTTCTGGTTGAGCAGGACGATGCCGACGTTGGGCCGAAAGCCGTCCCGGTCAAGCATAATCAAACCCCAAATTTTTAAACTGAGTTCATTATGCACGGCGCCACGCGCGCCCGCAAAGGGCTCGACGGCCAGCGGCCGCACCGAATCGATGAAAGCCTCCCAGTTCTTCATATCCACCCTCAAGGAAGCGCCGGCGGACGCCGAAGTCGTCAGTCACCAGCTCATGACGCGCGCCGGCATGATCAAGAAACTGGGCGCCGGCATCTACAGTTACATGCCGATGGGCCTGCGGGTGATCCGCAAGGTCGAAGCGATCGTCCGCGAGGAAATGAACCGCGCAGGCGCGGTGGAGCTGCTGATGCCCGTGGTGCAGCCGGCCGAGTTCTGGCAGGAGACCGGGCGCTGGGAGAAGATGGGTCCCGAGCTGATGCGGGTGAAAGACCGGCACGACCGCGACTTCATCATCCAGCCCACCAGTGAGGAAGTGGTCACCGACATCGCGCGGCAGGAGTTGCGCAGTTACAAGCAGCTGCCGCGCAACCTGTACCACATCCAGACGAAGTTCCGCGACGAGCGCCGTCCTCGTTTCGGCGTGATGCGCAGCCGCGAATTCATCATGAAGGATGCGTACAGTTTCGACCGCGACGCCGCGGGAGCGAAGGCAAGCTACGAGAACATGGCGCGGGCTTATCGGCGCATCTTCGATCGCTTCGGCCTGACTTATCGCGCCGTGGCGGCGGACAGCGGCGCGATCGGCGGCGACCTCAGCGAGGAGTTCCAGGTGATCGCCGCCACGGGGGAGGACGCGATCGTCTATTGCCCGGGCAGCGACTATGCCGCCAACATGGAGAAGGCCGAGGCGCTCGCGCCGCAGCGTCCGCGACCGGCAGCGGGGCAAGCGCTGGTGAAGACGCCGACGCCCAGCCGCAGCACCTGCCGCGAGGTGGCCGAGTTGCTGAAGGTGCCGCTCGCCGGCACCGTGAAGTCGCTCGTGCTCGCGACGGACGACCTGAACGAGCTCGGCGAAATCGTGAAGACGCAGGTCTGGCTGTTGCTCGTGCGCGGCGATCACGACATGAACGAGATAAAGGTGGGCAAGGTGGCCGGCCTGGACGCGGGCTTTCGCTTCGCGACCGTCGCCGAGATCGTGGATCATTTCGGCGCGCCCCCCGGCTACCTAGGCCCGATCGGGCCGCGCAAGCCGGTCAGGATCGTCGCGGACCGCGAAGTGGCCGTCATGGCCGACTGGATCTGCGGCGCCAATGAGGTGGACTTCCACTTCACCGGCGTGAACTGGGGCCGCGACCTGCCCGAGCCCGATGCGGTCGCGGACCTGCGCAACATCGTCGAGGGCGATCTCTCGCCCGACGGCAAGGGCACGCTGGCGATCGAGCGCGGCATCGAGGTCGGCCATGTCTTTTTCCTCGGCACCAAGTACAGCCAGGCCATGAACGCGACGTTCCTGGACGAGGGAGGCAAGCCGCAGCACATGCAGATGGGGTGTTACGGCATCGGCATCACGCGGCTGCCCGCCGCGGCGATCGAACAGAACCACGATGAACGCGGCATCATCTGGCCGGATGCAATTGCGCCGTTCACGGTCGTGATCTGCCCGATCGGGATGGACCGCAGCGCCGACGTCAAGCGCGCCGCCGAACAGCTGCATGACGAACTGCAGGCCAGCGGCGTCGATGTGATGCTCGACGACCGGGGCGAGCGGCCCGGAGCGATGTTCGCGGACTGGGAATTGATCGGCGTGCCGCACCGGGTCGTGATCTCCGATCGCGGCCTCAAGGAAGGCCAGCTCGAGTACCAGCACCGGCGCGACGCGGCGGCCACCAAGGTGCCCGCAGCCGATATCTTCAGCTTCGTGAAGGAGCGGCTGCGAGCGTGATGAATCGCCGAGACTGGCTGAGGGCTGCGCCGGCCGGGCTGGGGCTCTTGTGGTTCACGCGACAAGCGCGAGCCGGCGCGCAGGTCGAGGAACCATTGGCCGATTCGGTGCGCACGGCGCTGAGTTCGGCCATCGCCAATTCGGCGCCGCCGGTTCCCGAGTTCACCGACATGGAGCCGCGCCTGGCCTACCTGCGCTGGCTCGGCGCGATGAGCAGGCGCCTGAAGCGCAAGCAAGCCGAGTGGCTGGAACGCAAGGAATTCCTGCAGACCGTCTGGTACGAAAGCCGGCGCGCCGGCCTGGACAGCGGCCTGGTGCTGGGACTGGTCCAGGTGGAAAGCAATTTCCGCAAGTACGCGGTGAGCGGCGTCGGCGCGCGCGGCTACATGCAGGTGATGCCCTTCTGGACCCGGCTGATCGGCGACGGCGACGCGAGCAAGCTGTTCCACATGCAGACCAACCTGCGCTTCGGCTGCGTGATCCTGCGCCACTACATCGACCGCGAACGCGGCGACCTGTTCCTGGCGCTGGGCCGCTACAACGGCAGCCGCGGCAAGCCGCAGTACCCGAACGCCGTGCTCGGCGCCGCAAAGTTCTGGGACTTCCACGATCTGCCGCCGGCGGAAAGAATGCCCGATCCGGCCCGGCCCGCCGACAGGCAGCCTGCCGGCCCGAACTAGCCGGCGACGGCCTCGCTCTGCTCGCGCGGCGCCGGCGTATCGGTTGCGTAAGCGGGTTATCACCGGTGCTGCGGCCATCGCTCGTCGCTATGCTGCGCTTGGACCCACCCGCTTGGTGGAGCACGTATTGCTTGAGTTCGCGTTACTCAACTATTCCGGAGAAATTCGTATGCGAGGACATCTATGGGGCGCCGGCATCCGCCGGCCCGTGTGGGCTGTGGCGCTTGCCGCGGCCCTGTTTGCCAGCGGAGCCGTCGCGCGCGATCTGGTGGTGGCGCTGAAGACGGAGCCGACGTCGATGGATCCGCAATACCATGCGTTGACGCCCAACATCCAGCTGTCGCAGACCTTGTTCGAAGGGATGACCTGTCCCGATGCGGACCTGGTGCCCAAGCCGTGCCTGGCCGAGTCGTGGACCGCGAATGGCAAGACCTGGACATTCAAATTGCGGCCCAACGTGAAATTCTCCGATGGCTCGCCGTTCACGTCGGCGGACGTCCTGTTCACGCTCGACCGCGTCGGCAAGGTGCCCAACAGCCCATCCTCGTTCAAGATCTACCTGCAGAAGGTGGAGAAGATCGAGGCGCCCGATCCGCTGACGGTGCGCATCACCACCTCCGAGCCCTATCCGCTGCTGCCGACCAACATGGGCAGCCTGCCCATCATGTCGGCCAAGGCGGCGTCAGGCCCTGCGCCGGAAGGAAAGACCACGACCGAGCTCAACGCCGGCAATGGACTCGTGGGCACCGGCCCCTACAAGTTCGTCTCCTGGAAACGCGGCTCCGAGATCGTGTTCGAACGCAATCCGCATTATTGGGGTCCCCAGCCGGCCTGGGACAAGGTGATCTACCGCCCGATCAGCAACCCGGCCGCCCGCGTGGCCGCGTTGCTGGCCGGCGACGTGGACCTGGTGGAAGACCCGCCGACCGACGACCTCGAGCGGCTGCACAAGGACCCGAAACTCACCGTGGAAACGAAGGCATCCAACCGCATCATCTACGTCGCGCTCGACCAGAACGGCGAAAAAACGCCCGGCATCCAGGGCACGAACGGCAAGAACCCGTTGCTCGACAAGCGGGTGCGCGAGGCACTTTCGCTGGCCATCGACCGCAACGCGCTGGTGTCGCGCACGATGGGCGGCGTGGCCACGCCGGCGGCGCAACTGCTGCCGTATCCGATGTTCGGCGCGAGCAAGAGCCTGGTGAACGCGCCGAAAGCCGATCCCGAGCGGGCCAAGGCATTGCTCAAGGAAGCCGGGTATCCCGACGGTTTCACCCTGGTGCTGGGCACGCCCAATGGCCGCTACATCAACGACGTCAAGGTGGCCCAGACGCTCGCGGCCATGTGGACTCGCGTCGGGGTGAAGACCACGATCGACGCCAACGCGCCGGCCGTGTTCTTCAAGAACCGCGACAGCTATGCCTACAGTGCGTACATGGCGGGCTGGGGCACGGCCACGGGTGAAATGTCCAACACATTGCTGTCGCTGTTGGTCACGCCCAACAAGGAAAAAGGGCAGGGCACCACCAACCGCAGCCGCTACTCGAATCCCGCGATGGACAAACTGGTGAACGATTCGGGCGCCATGATGGACGACGCCCAGCGCGCCGCCATGCTGGCCAAGGCCAGCGAAATGGCGATGGCCGACTTCGCGATGCTGCCGATCCATTTCGAGCATTCCGTCTGGGCCATGAAAAAGGCCATCAGCTTCAAGGGCCGCGCCGACCAGCAGACCATGGTGCAATACGCCACGCTCGCGAAGTAACTGAAGCGCCGCGCCTCGCGCCGTGCCCAGGGGCGGCGCGGCAATTGCCTCGACTCCGATGCTCGCCTATATTTTTCGCCGCCTGTTGCAGGCCCTGTTGGTCATGGTGGTCATGTCCGGCCTGGTGTTCCTCGGCCTGTACGTGATCGGCGATCCGGTGTCGATGATGGCCAGTGCCGAGGCCACCGAACTCGAGCGCGATGCGATCCGCGCCAGCTTCGGCCTGGACAAGCCGCTCTGGCAGCAGTACGGCATCTTCATGGCGCACGCGCTGCAGCTGGACTTCGGCAAGAGCTTTCTCACCGGGCAATCGGCGATGGGCCTGATCCTGGAGCGCATGCCGGCCACACTGGAACTGGCCACCGTGTCGATGCTGCTGTCGATCGGGGTCGGTGTGCCGCTGGGCATCTGGGCGGGCCTGAAGCCGCAGGCGCTCAGCACGCGAGGCATCATGACCGGTTCCGTGCTGGGCTTTTCGCTCCCGAATTTCTGGGTCGGCCTGATGCTCATCATGGTGTTCGCGGTGTATCTCGGCTGGCTGCCCGCCAGCGGGCGCGGAGCCACGGTCATGGTGGGACGGCTGGACCTGAGCGTGCTGACCCTGGACGGCTGGTCGCGCCTGCTGCTGCCCGCGTGCACCATCGCGCTGGCGAAGGCCGCGCTGATCATCCGCGTCACGCGGGCGGCCACGCGGGAGGCGCTGCCGATGGACTACATCAAGTTCGCGCGGGCCAAGGGCCTGGCCTGGAGCCGCATCCTGCGCGTGCACCTGCTCAAGAACATCATGATCCCCATCGTAACCGTCTGCGGCCTGGAGTTCGGGCAGGTCGTGGCGTTCGCGGTCGTCACCGAGACGATCTTCGCGTGGCCCGGCATGGGCAAATTGCTGCTGGATTCGATCATCACGCTGGATCGGCCGGTGGTCGTGGCCTATCTCATCCTGATCGTCTTCTTCCTGGTGATGCTCAACCTCGCCGTGGACATCCTCTATTCCGTGCTCGACCCGCGGGTGCGGCTGCAAGGAGCGAAGGCATGAGCGAGATCGTCGTTCCGGCCGCATTGGCCGAAGCGCTGCCGCTTCCCGCGCCCGAAACACCGTGGCAGCGCCTGCGGCGTGAATTCTTCGCCAACAAGCTGGCCGTGTTCGGGCTGGTGCTGTTGTTGCTGGCCATCGGCGCGGCCGTGTTCGCGCCGTGGATTTCGCCGCAAAACCCGTATGACATCGGCCAGCTGGACATTTTCGATTCCAAGCTGCCCCCCGGCAGCAGGAACGCCGCCGGAACGATGATCTACCGGCTGGGCACCGACGGCCAGGCGCGCGATGTGCTCTCCGCGATCTTCTACGGCTTGCGCACCAGCCTGATGGTGGGCGGCATTTCGGTCGCGGCCGCCTTGGCGATCGGCAGTATCGTGGGACTGGCTGCCGCCTACTTCGGCGGGTGGATCGACGCGCTGCTGATGCGCATCGCCGATATCCAGCTGTCCTTTCCCGCGATCCTGGTGGCTCTGATCCTGCTGGCGATCCTGGGCAAGGGCGTGGACAAGGTGATCGTCGCGCTGATCATCGTGCAATGGGCTTATTTCGCGCGAGCGGCGCGCGGTGCCGCCCTGGTGGAACGCGCCAAGGAATATGTCGAGGCCGCCCAATGCATGGCGCTGGGCTGGCCGCGCGTGCTGCTGCGGCACATGCTGCCCAACTGCATGCCGCCGCTGATCGTGATCGCCACCATCGATCTCGCGCACGCGATCGCGCTGGAGTCCACGCTGTCGTTCCTGGGCGTCGGGGTGCCGGTGACCGAGCCGTCGCTGGGCATGCTGATCGCCAACGGCTTCGAATTCATGCTGTCCGGCCACTACTGGATTTCGTTCTTCCCCGGCATTGCGCTGGCGCTGGCCATCGTGGGCATCAACCTGGTCGGCGACCACCTGCGGGATATCCTGAATCCGCACAATGTGCAGTAGGCGATGACGGAACGGCAAAGTTCTTCCGCGCAGGCGGACCGTGCGGTGCTCGATGTGCACGGCCTGCAAACGCATTTCTTCACGCACGGCGGCGTCGTGAAGGCCGTGGACGGCGTCGACCTGCGGGTGGATGCCGGCGAAATCGTGGGCCTGGTCGGCGAGTCCGGTTCCGGCAAGACCATCACCGGCTTCTCGGTGATCGGCCTGATCGATCCGCCCGGGCGCATCGTCGGTGGGAGCATCCGTTATCTCGGCGAAGAACTGGTGGGGGCGCCCGAGGTGCGCCTGCAGCGGGTGCGTGGCAAGGAGATCGCGATGATCTTCCAGGACCCCATGATGACGCTCAATCCGGTGCTGCGCGTCGATACGCAGATGATCGAGGCGATCCAGGCGCATGAGACGGTCAGCGACGCAGCGGCGCGCGAACGCGCCCGCGATGCGTTGGCAATGGTCGGCATCCCCGCACCCCGGGAGCGGCTGCTGGCCTACCCGCACCAGCTCTCGGGCGGCATGCGGCAGCGCGTGGCGATCGCCATCGCGCTGCTCAATCGCCCGAAGCTCATCATCGCGGACGAGCCCACCACCGCGCTGGACGTCACCATCCAGGCGCAGATCCTGTACGAGGTGCAAAAACTCTGCCGTGAGACCGGCACGTCGCTGGTGTGGATCACGCACGATCTCGCCGTGGTTTCGGGCCTGGCCGACCGGATCGCCGTCATGTACGCCGGGCGGATCGTCGAGAGCGGGGCCACCGCCGACGTTATTCGCCAACCGTGCCATCCGTACACGCAGGGCCTGATCAACTCGATTCCCACCCGGGCAACGCATGGTTCGTTGTTGCGGCAGATCCCGGGCATGACACCGTCGTTGTTGCACCTTCCCCAGGGCTGCGCGTTTCGCCCCCGTTGCACATATGCCACCGACAGCTGCCTGCAGGTGCCGCAACTGACGGAACTCCCGCTGTCCAGGAGCGTGCGCTGCTGGCACGCGCTGGGCTGAAGGCGCCGCATGGAACAGCGCCTCGAAACTCCCCGGGCCGCAAGCACGCCGCTATTGCAGTTGCGCGGCATCGAAAAACGGTTCGTGCAGCCGGTGGATCTCGCCGGGCGCCTGGCCAACCTGTTCGGCGCGGACAACCGGCCGGCGGTGGTGCACGCCGTCGCAGGCGTCGATCTGGACGTACAGGCCGGTGAAGTGATCGGCGTGGTGGGCGAATCGGGCTGCGGCAAGTCCACGCTCGGGCGCGTGATCGCCGACATCAGCCCCGCCAGCGCGGGCGAGGTCAGCTATCTGGGCAAGCGCCTGCAGGACATGTCGGGAAGCGAGCGCCACGCCTATGCGCTGGGCGTGCAGATGATCTTCCAGAACCCGATGGCATCGCTCAACCCGCGGATGCGCGTGCTGGACATCATCGGGGAAGCGCCCGTCGTGCATGGCATCGTGCGCGCAGGGAAAAAGGCCGACTACGTCGCCGGCCTGATGCGGCAGGTGGGGCTCGATCCGGACTACGCGCAACGCTACCCGCACCAGTTCTCCGGGGGCCAGCGCCAGCGCATCGGCGTGGCGCGGGCACTCGCGCTGAAGCCGCAGCTCATCGTCTGTGACGAAGCGGTGGCGGCGCTCGACGTCTCGATCCAGGCGCAGGTGCTGAACCTATTCCTGGAACTGCGCCGCGAATTCGACCTGACCTACCTCTTCATCAGCCACAACCTCGGGGTGGTCGGCCACGTTTCCGACCGCGTCCTCATCATGTACCTGGGCCGCGTGGTCGAAATCGCGCCCACCGAGGTGATCTTCAGCCGTCCCAATCATCCCTACACGCAGGCGCTGCTGTCCGAACTCCCGACCCTCGAGACACGGCGCAGGTCGTACCAGCCGATCAAGGGCGAGCTGCCTTCGCCATTGCGCCCGCCGTCGGGCTGCAGCTTTCACCCGCGCTGCCCGCATGCGATGGCGCGCTGCCAGACCGAAATGCCGGTGCTGCGCCAGCTGGGCCCCGGCCATGCCAGCGCCTGTCACCTGAACGAAACGCCAACTCGCCCGGCAGCCGAATGACCTCCACCGTTCTTCCCGGCGTCGCCACGCCATTCGCGCCGTACAGCCTTCGCCTGCCTGAGACCGACGCGATTCCCCTCGTGTGCGACTCTCCGCACAGCGGCGTGCTGTATCCGGATGACTTCCGCTTCGCATTGCCCTTCGACCAGTTGCGCGCCGGCGAAGACACCGACGTCCATGTGTTGTGGCAGGCGTTGCCATCGGTGGGCGCCACCTTGTTGGCGGCGCAGTTCCCGCGTTCCTACATCGATCCCAATCGCGAGCTGGAGGACCTCGATGCGGCGATGCTGGCCGAACCCTGGCCGCAGCCGTTGCGCCCGGGCGAGAAGACGCGCCTGGGCATTGGCTTGATCTGGCGTGACGCGGGCTATCCGGCCCGGCTGCCCGTCTACGACCGCCTGTTGAGCGTAGCGGAAGTCCAGCATCGCATCGCCGCCTATCACGCGCCATACCATGCCGCGATGGGCAAGGAGATCGAGGCGGCGTATGCGCGATTCGGCGCCGTGTGGCACCTGAACCTGCATTCGATGCCCGCGAATTCGTATGAGTCCCTGCAGATCGAAAGCGACCATCCGCTGGCGGACTTCGTGCTGGGCGACCGGGATGGCACCACGGCCGCGCCGGAATTCACCGACATGGTGGCGCAAGCGTTGCGAAGGCGCGGCTTTTCGGTGGCGCTCAACGATCCGTTCAAAGGGGTGGCGCTGATCGCCCGGCTGGGACGGCCGGCCGAGCGTCGGCACAGCCTGCAGATCGAGCTGCATCGCGGGCTGTACATGGACGAGAACACGCGGCAGCGGACCAGCGGATTCGGCGCTCTGCAAAGCGCCCTTGCGGAAGTGTCCCGCGACATTGCAGCTTACGTAAAGGAGCAGGTGAAATGAGTTTGATCGCCGAGATCGAGGCTGCCCGCGACAGCCTGGCCAGCATTCGCCGTGACATCCATGCGCATCCGGAACTCGCCTTCCAGGAAACCCGCACTTCCGAGCTGGTCGCGCAGCAGCTGACGAAGTGGGGCCTCGAAGTCCATCGCGGCCTGGGCAAGACGGGGGTCGTCGGCGTGCTGCGGGGCAAGAAAGGACCGGGCGGGCGATCCATCGGGCTGCGTGCCGACATGGACGCGCTGCCCATGCCTGAGAACAACCGTTTCGCGCACGCCTCCACCAATCCCGGGCGCATGCATGGCTGCGGCCATGACGGCCACACGACCATGCTGCTCGGGGCCGCGCAGCACCTGGCCGCCCATCCCGACTTCGACGGCACCGTCAACTTCATCTTCCAGCCGGCCGAGGAGGGCGGCAACGCCGGTGCGCGCGCCATGATCGAGGACGGCCTGTTCGAGCGGTTTCCCTGCGACGAGATCTACGGGATGCACAACCTGCCCGGCTATCCCACGGGATTGTTCGGCTTCCGCAAGGGTCCGACCATGGCGTCGAGCAACCGCTTCGACATCGTCGTGCGCGGCACCGGCGGCCATGCCGCCCAACCGCACAAGGCCGTGGACACCATCGTCATTGCCGCCGAAATGGTGGGCGTGCTGCAAACGTTGATCTCACGCCACAAGAACCCGGTCGAGACGGCCGTGCTCAGCGTGACGCAGATCCACGCCGGCGACGCGTACAACGTGCTGCCGGAGCAGGCCGTGATCCGCGGCACGGTGCGCACCTTCAGCACGCAGATCCTGGACGAGATCGAAGCCAACATGCGCCGCGTGGCCGAGACGCTGCCGCAGGTGCATGGCGGCACGGGCGAGCTGGACTTCTATCGCGCCTACCCGCCGCTGGTGAATTGGGATGCGCAAACCGACTTCGCGATGCAGGTCGCGCGGGATGTGTTCGGGGCCGACAAGGTGGACGCCGACACGCCGCCGCACGGCGGCGCCGAGGACTTCTCCTTCTACCTGCAGAAGGTGCCGGGCTGCTACCTGTTCGTCGGCAATGGCGGCGGCGAACACCGCGAAGCCGCGTACCACGGCATGGGCCCGTGCGAACTGCACAACCCCAACTACGATTTCAACGACGCGTTGCTGCCGATCGGCTCGACTTACTGGGTCCGGCTGGTGCAGGCCTTCTTCGCGCGCAGCTAACGCCTCTCGGGGGTTACTGCACGAAGCCGATCTTGCCCTTTGCCGTCGCGGTGCGGGGCAGGTCGTCCACCAGGACCTCGCCGCGCTGGTCGAGCCGGGCGTTGCCGAAGCCGGTCATCAGCGACCTGCGCATGTCGCGCGGCGCCAGTTCCGCCAGCGCGTCCAACAAGTCGTCCGACGGCTCGGCCTGGAAGCGGTCACCCCAGCCGTGTTCGGCCCGGATCGACACGTACAGGTTGCCCGCGATCCGCCGGGCTTCGTCGGGCGACGGCGGCTCGATCACGAACACGTTCATGCGGTTGAGGATAGGTTCGGGAATGCAGCGCTCGTCGTTGGCGGTCATGATCCAGATCACCTGGCTCGCGTCGATGGCGACCTCCGCAAACTCGTCCATGAATGCCGCGGCCGTGTCGTGTTCGAGCAGGCCATAGAGGGCGCCCAAGGGGTCGTACTGGGCCTCGGCGCTCGCCTTGTCGATTTCATCCACGACGATCACCGGATTGGCGTACTGGCCCTCCACGAGCGCTTCGAAGACCTTGCCGGGTTTCGCGCCCTTCCACTGGGATGACGCGCCCGAGAGCAGCCAGCCCGCGGTCATGGAGCTCATTGGGACGAGGTTCATGCCCGTGCCCAGCAGGTCGGCGAGCCTGCGCGCGAAATGCGTCTTCCCGATGCCCGGCGGCCCCAGCAGGAGCATCGGCGTCACCTCCAGCCCGTCGCGCGAGTCCTGCGAGAGCGCGACATGGCGCTTCACGTCATCGAGCGCATCGGCGAAGTTGGGCAACTGGTCGTAGAGCGCCGCCATCTCCGGGACCCCGCTGGGCTTGACCTGGAAGCGTTCCGGGCCGCGCTCGAGCATGCGCTCGTAGGTCGTGCGAAGGCTCTCGTGATCCCTTCCCGGCAGCTTGGCGAGCTTGCGCTCGACCTCATGCGGACGGAAGACGCTGCGCAGATTGGCGATCGGCAGCTGGAACGAAGAAGACTGATGAGGAACGAGACTGCGTGATTCCATCGACCACTCCTTTTCACCGCTTCATTCGAGCATAAGCTGTGCCAGAGTTCAATCGAATAGCGCAGTCCGCGCAAACCAATGTCAGATAACCGCTACGGTATCCGCTACGCTCCAGGACGAAACGCGCCGCCTCCAGCGTCGCGGACTTGTCTTTGTGGAGATTAGCCCTTCGGGGCGCCCAGCACCTGCTGCAGTTCGCCGCTCTCGTACATCTCCATCATGATGTCGGAGCCGCCCACGAATTCGCCCTTCACGAACAGCTGGGGAATGGTGGGCCAGTTGCTGTATTCCTTGATGGCCTGGCGGATCTCGTCGTCCTCGAGCACGTTCACGGTCGTCAGGCCCTTCGTATCGAGGCCGCAGGCCTTGAGGATCTGGATCGCGCGGCCCGAAAAACCGCACATGGGAAAGTTGGGGTCGCCCTTCATGAACAGCAGCACGTCGCTGTTCTTGACGAGCTGGTCGATGCGTTGCTGAACGTCGCTCATTGAAAAAACTCCTTGCAGGCTCCGAGGCCCGGTAAATATCGGTATGAATTATCCCAGTTCAAGCCATCTGCCGCCCGAGCAGCGTTCGATGCCCGCAAGGTCGCGTCGGCTGGCGACCTCCCGCAGGCCCGCGGCGCGCAGCAGGCCGCGCACTGCCTCGGCCTGATCCCAGCCGTGTTCCAGCATGAGCCAGCCGCCCCGTTGCAGATGGTGCGGCGCCTGCGCGACGATTGTGCGAATATCCCTGAGGCCGTCAGGGCCAGACTGCAGCGCCCCGAGCGGTTCGTGCTGCAACGCCGCCAGGTGCGGATCGCCGTCCGCGACGTAAGGTGGATTGCTCACGATCAGGTCGTATCGTTCGTCGTTGTTCGCCAGCCACGAGGCGGCGGCAAACCGCACGTCCAGCGAAAGGCGGCGGGCATTCTCGCGGGCGACGTCGAGCGCCGCGGCGCTCTGGTCCACGGCTTCGACCCGCGCTTGCGGCCGTGCGTGTTTGAGCGCCAACGCGATCGCGCCGCTGCCGGTGCCGAGGTCGATCACATGTGCACGCTCGTCGATCGTCTCGAGCGCCCACTCGACCAGCGTCTCCGTCTCCGGCCGCGGCACCAGCACCCGGCGGTCGATCCGCAGGTCGAGACCGAAGAATTCCTTGCGCCCGACGATATACGCGAGCGGTTCACCCGTCGCCCGGCGCGCGCACAGGGCCGCGAAGGCCGCGTACGCGTCGGCGGCGAGCCGGTCCGCGTCGTGCGCGAGCAGCCACGCTCGATCGCTGTCTGCCCGCCCCAGCGCGTGCAGCAGCAGCAATTGCGCGTCGAGCCTTTCGAGGCCGTGCGATTGCGCCGCTGCCAGCGCGGCGGCCACGTTCACCGTGCCGCCCCCTGGCTGAATTCCAGCTCCTCCAATTGCTCGGCCTTGCGTGCCAGCAACAGCGCGTCGATCACTTCGTCCAGCTCGCCTTCCATGACGAACTGCAATTTGTACAGCGTCAGGTTGATGCGGTGGTCGGTCATGCGCCCCTGCGGGAAGTTGTAGGTGCGGATGCGGTCGCTGCGGTCGCCGCTGCCGATCAGGCCCTTGCGCGTGGCGGCCTCCTTGGCGGCTCGCTCCGAACGCTCTTTTTCCTTGATGCGCGCGGCCAGCACCTGCATGGCTTTCGCCTTGTTGCGGTGCTGCGAGCGATCGTCCTGGCATTCGGCCACGATGCCCGTGGGCAGGTGCGTGATGCGCACGGCCGAGTCGGTCTTGTTCACGTGCTGGCCACCGGCCCCGCTGGCGCGGTAGGTATCGATGCGCAGGTCGGCGGGATTGATCTGGACCGCCTGCGCTTCGTCGGGCTCCGGCAGGGCCGCCACGGTGCAGGCGCTGGTATGGATGCGCCCCTGGGTTTCCGTGGCGGGCACGCGCTGGACCCGGTGGCCGCCCGACTCGAACTTGAGTTTTCCGTAAGCGCCCTCGCCGATCACGCGGATGACCACTTCCTTGCAGCCGCCGACTTCACCGGGGCTTTCGCTCACGATTTCGGTGCGCCAGCCCTGGCGCTCGGCGTAGCGCGTGTACATGCGCAGCAGGTCGCCCGCGAACAGGGCGGATTCGTCGCCGCCCGTGCCGGCGCGGATTTCGATGAACGTGTTGCGCACATCGTCCGGGTCCTTGGGCAGCAACATGCGCTGCAGTTCTTCCTCCAGCAGCGGCAGTTCGACCTCGATCGCGGCGATCTCATCGCGGGCCATCTCCGCCATCTCCGGGTCCTGCAACATCTCCTGCGCCTGCGCCAGGGCGTCTTCACGCTGCCTGAAGCGCTCGTACAAGGCGGCGACCTCGCTCACCTCCGCATGTTCGCGCGTGAGGGCGCGAAACCGCTCCATGTCGGTGACCACCTCCGGCTGCGAGAGGAAGAAATCGAGCTCGTTCAGGCGGACCGGGTAGCGTTCGAGTTGCTGGCGCAGGAATGATTTCATAGCGGAATCGTGATGGGGCTGTCCTTGCGGATTGCATCCGCAATCCATGCGAGGCGCATGGATGCCGGGTCGGGGCCCGGCATGACAGGCCGGGGATCCCGCTGGCGCGCAGCCCAGCTAACGCTCTTTGCGCAGGAAGAAATGCTGGATCGCCGAGCTGGCGCGCTGGCGCGCCTCGGCATCGCCCGCATGCAGCTCCGCCATCGCGCCGTGCAGCATCTTCTGGGTCAGCCCCTTGGAGAGCGCTTCCAGCACCGCATCGACGTTCTCGCCCTTGGCGAGCATCTTGCGCGCGCGCGCCAGTTCCAGTGCGCGCCATTCGTCGGCCTGGGCGTTGAGCTGCTGGATCAGCGGCACGCTGCGGCGCTGGTCCATCCAATGCAGGAAGCTCTGCACGCCCGCATCGATGATGGCTTCGGCCTGGGCCACGGCCGCCTGGCGATTGGCTTGCCCAGTCTGGACTACGCTCGCGAGGTCGTCCACGGTGTAGAGATAGACGTCTTCGAGGTCCTTGACCTCGGGTTCGATATCGCGCGGCACCGCCAGGTCGACCATGAACATCGGCCGGTGCTTGCGCGACTTGAGCGCGCGCTCGACGGCGCCGAGGCCGATGATCGGCAGGGTGCTCGCAGTGCAGCTGATGACGGCGTCGAATTCGTGCAGGCGCGCCGGCAGGTCCGCCAGCCGCATCACCTCGCCGCCGAAGCGCGTGGCCAGCCGCTCGCCGCGTTCGAGCGTGCGATTCGCGATGGCGATGCCCTTGGGGTTGCGGGCCGCAAAATGCGTCGCCGCCAGTTCGACCATTTCGCCCGCGCCGACGAACAGCACGCGGATCTGGCCCAGGTCCTCGAACAACTGGCTGGCCAGGCGGACCGCCGCGGCCGCCATGCTGATGGAATGCGCCCCGATCTCCGTGGAAGTCCGCACCTCCTTGGCGACGGCAAAGGAACGCTGGAACAACTGGTTGAGCGTGGTGCCCAGCGCGCCGGCCTGGTCGGCGACGCGCACCGCGTCCTTCATCTGCCCGAGGATCTGCGGCTCGCCCAGGACCATGGAATCCAGCCCGCTCGCGACCCGGAAGGCGTGGCGCGCGGCCATTCCGTCGTGCAGCGTATAGGCGTGCGACCGCAGCAGGACCGGCGAGACGCCGCCCGACTGGGCGAGCCAGTCCAGCGTGTTGTCGATGTCGCCGTGTTCGCCCGCGCAGTAGATTTCCGTGCGGTTGCAGGTGGACAGGATGGCGGCTTCCGGGCGGCGCGACAATGAGGCGCGCAGGGCCCTCAGCGTGGGTTCGACCTGGTCGATGGCATAGGCGAAACGGCCGCGCAAATCCAGCGGCGCGGTCGTGTGGTTGATCCCTAAAGCCCAGACTGCCATGGCGGAATTATAAAATTTGCCCGATTTTCAAGCACTTGCGAATTATCAAGTCCCTCCAAATGGGCCCTTTGGACCTTTTCCTGCACCTGCTCAGCTTCGCTGCGCCGGCCGTCGCCATCGCCCTGGTGGTCGCGCTGGCCGCTCGCATCCTGATGCCCCGCAGGCCTGCATCCTACCCCTGGTGGGGCCAGGCCGCTATTAATTCAATAGTGGGCGTGCTGGTGCTGGGGGCCGGCCTGTGGCATTTCGGCGTCGACGGAAAGATGGTTACGTACGCGGCGTTGGTGCTGGCGGTCGGCAGCTGCCAATGGGCGCTCAGCCGCGGGTGGAGGGGCTGAGCGCCGGCTCGCGACCGCCGGCGCTGGCCAACACCAAAAACGGCTAATCACGATAATTCCGCCATGCTCTTCCTGCTCTCGCCGGCGAAGTCGCTGGACTACGACACCCCTGCGGGCGACCTGCCGCACACGAAAACGCGGTTCGCCCGCGAATCGGCCGAACTGATCGGGGTCCTGAGGGAAAAGTCGCCCCAACAGATTGCCCGGCTGATGGAATTGAGCGACAAACTGGCCGCCCTCAATGTGGCGCGCTACCAGGCGTGGTCGTCCCGGTTCACCGCGAAGAATTCGAAGCAGGCGGTGCTGGCCTTCAACGGGGACGTGTACGACGGCCTGAGCGCGAAAACGCTGGCGCCGGGCGATCTGGAGTGGGCCCAGGACCATCTGTGCATCCTGAGCGGCCTGTACGGCGTGTTGCGGCCGCTCGACCGGATCCAGCCTTACCGGCTCGAGATGGGCACCGCGTTGCCGGTTGGGGCTGCGAGGAACCTTTACGAGTTCTGGGCCGGGCGCATCACCGGTTACCTGAATCGCCGGTTGGCGGCCGACAAGACGCCGGTGGTGGTGAACCTGGCGTCGCAGGAATACTCCAAGGCGGTGGACCGCGCCGCCCTGAAGGCCAGGGTCCTCGATTGCGTGTTCCAGGAATGGAGGGGTGGCGCGTACAAGATCGTCAGCTTCTCGGCCAAGAAGGCGCGTGGACTGATGGCGCGCGATGCGATCGAGCGCCGGGTCTCGACGCCGAGGCAGCTGGAGGGTTTCAAACTGGAAGGGTATTCGTTCGATGCCGGAGCGTCCAAGCCCGACCGGATCGTGTTCAGACGCAAGACGCAACCATGAAAACGGCCCAGACACAGCAAATCACGCCGGAGCTGCGGCAGTGGATCGTCCAGCAGGCGCAGGCGGGCCATAGCGCTGAAGCCGTGCTCAAGTCCATGCTGGCCTCGGGTTGGGCCGAGGAGGTCGCCGTCGAAGCAATGGAGGCGACCTTGCGCCATCACCTGGAACAGCGGGCGGTGGACCAAGGCCTGCCCCCGGCCGTGGAAGTGCCGGACCCCAGCCTGGACGATTCGCCGCTGTACCTCGACGCCGGCGACCGCCAGGTCTGCATACTGCAGGCGATGTACCAGCCGCGCGTGGTCGTCTTCGGCGGGCTGCTGTCGGACGAGGAATGCGAGCAACTGATCGCGCTGGCGAAGCCCCGGCTCGCGCGCTCGCTCACCGTGGCGATCAAGACCGGCGGCGAGGAAGTCAATGCCGACCGGACCAGCAATGGGATGTTCTTCCAGCGCGGCGAAAACGAGCTGGTGCGGCGCATCGAGGCCCGCATCGCGCGGCTGGTCAACTGGCCCGAGGAACGGGGCGAAGGCCTGCAGGTGCTTCACTACCGGCCCGGCACGGAATACAAACCGCATTACGACTACTTCGACCCGGCCGAACCGGGCACGCCGACCATTC
Organism: Ramlibacter sp.; assembly: GCA_019449555.1. GTDB lineage: Bacteria > Pseudomonadota > Gammaproteobacteria > Burkholderiales > Burkholderiaceae_C > Ramlibacter. Next base: position 4,148 of record JAGRPN010000243.1, on the reverse strand, counting down.
TCAAACGCGGCGGCCAGCGGGTCGGCACCGTGATCATGTACCTGGCGGAACCGGACAAGGGGGGTGGCACGGTGTTCCCGGAAGTCCACCTCGAGATCGCCCCGAAGCGCGGCAATGCGGTGTTTTTCAGCTACGAGCGAGCGCACCCGTCCACCCGGACCTTGCATGGCGGCTCGCCCGTCGTGGCGGGTGAGAAATGGATCGCCACCAAGTGGCTGCGCGAGCGGCGCTTCCTGTGACCACGCCGTGAAAATCAAGGCCAACGACATCTGGCTCGAAGTCGAGGACACGGGCGCTGATGATGCCCAGCCCCGCCGGCCGGTTGTCCTGCTGATCATGGGCATGGGCATGCAGCTCGTCGCCTGGCCGCCGGCGTTCATGCAGGCCCTGATCGGCCATGGCTTTCGGGTCGTATGCTTCGATAACCGCGACATCGGGCTGTCGCAGCACTTCGACCATCTCCGCGTGCCCAACCTGCTGTGGGAGGGCCTCAAATACCGCGCCGGTTTTCCCGTCCATGCGCCGTACAGCGTGCACGACATGGCAGCCGATGCCATCGGCGTGCTCGACGCGCTGGTCATCGAGCGTGCGCATGTGGTCGGCGTGAGCATGGGGGCGATGATTGCCCAGCGCGTCGCACTGGCCGCCCCGCATCGTGTGCTCAGCCTGGGCAGCATCATGGGTTCCAGCGGCGCTCGCCACCTGCCCGGCCCGAAGCCGCACGTGCTGCGCGTGCTCCTCGGCCGGCCCGCGGGGCGCGACGAGCAGGCAGTGGTCGAACACTATGTCCGCCTGTTCAACGCAATCGGCAGCCCGGGGTTTCCGTTCGACGAGGCAGTGCTGCGGGCCGGCGAGCTCGCATCCATCCGCCGCAACTACCATCCCGCGGGCAGCGTGCGGCAGATGGCGGCCGTTGCCGCGGATGCGCGCCGTGCCGACGAGCTGCCGCGCATCACGACTCCCACTCTGGTGTTGCACGGCAAGGAGGATCCCCTGGTGCCGATCGCCTGCGGGCTGGACACCGCGCGGCGCATTTCCGGCGCGAAGTTCCTGGGCATCGAAGGCATGGGCCACGACCTGGCGCCTGGCGTCGTGGAACGGGTGCTCGAGAGGCTGCTGCCGCACCTCGAGCCGGCTTGAGTCTTTCATGACGAACACGCCCGACCAATCGCAACTCGGCAAACCGGCCGCGTACGTGGACCGGTACGACCCCGCGCTGCTATTCCCGGTGTCGCGCCTGCCCAAGCGCGTGGAATTGGGTTTACCCGGCCCGGTGCCTTTTTTCGGCGCCGATCTCTGGACCGCCTTCGAGCTGAGCTGGCTCACGCCGCGCGGCAAGCCGCAGGTGGCGATCGCGCACGTGACGGTCCCCTGCGAGAGCGCCAACATCGTCGAGAGCAAGTCGTTCAAGCTTTACCTCAACAGCTTCAGCAACACGGCTTTTGCGTCGGTGGACGAGGTGCGCGAGCGCATCCGCGCCGACGTGAGCGAAGCCGTCTGGCGAGGAGCGCCGGCGCAATCCTCGGTGGGCGTGCGTATCCTGCTGCCGGACCAGTTCGACCGCGAGCCGGTGCATGAACTGGATGGCCTCAGCCTGGACCGGCTCGACATCGAGTGCACGCAGTACACCCCGGCGCCGGAACTGCTGACGGCAGCTTTCGGCGAGCAACCGGTCCAAGAGGTGCTGACGTCCAACCTGCTCAAGAGCAACTGCCTCGTGACGGGGCAGCCCGACTGGGGCAGCGTGCAGATCCGCTACAGCGGGCCGCAGATCGAGCAGGGCGGGCTGCTGCGCTATCTCGTGAGTTTCCGCAACCACCACGAATTCCACGAGCAATGCGTCGAGCGCATCTTCATGGACGTCTGGCGGCGCTGCAAGCCGGTCAAGCTCGTGGTGTACGCGCGCTACACACGCCGCGGCGGGCTGGACATCAACCCGTTTCGCACCAGCCATCCGATGGCGCCGCCGCCGAACGTGCGCACTGCGCGGCAGTAGTGCCCCGGTTAGCCGCCTCGGGCGCTACGCATCCCTGAAGGAAGTCAACGACGCCAAATCCGGGAAGGCGCCGGCGCGCTTTTCCTTCATGGCCGTGACCGCTTCGCGCACATGGGCGTTGCTCCAGATCGCACCCTGGATCCAGCCCATCTGCTTGAGCGAGTCTTCCACCGAGTGGTCACGGGCATAGTGGATGACCTGTTTCGTGCCCCAGACCGCGACCGGCGGCTTGGCGGCGATCTCGCGCGCACACTGCAGGGCCGCCGCAACCATCCCCTCGTGCGTCTCGAACACCTCATTCACGAGCCCGTAGCCCAATGCCTTCTGGGCGGACAGGCGGCGGCCCGTGTACGCGAGCTCCTTCACCACGCCGAGCGGCACGAGTTTGGGCAGCCGCTGCAGGGTGCCGACGTCGGCCACCATGCCGATGTTGATTTCCTGGACGCAGAAGAACGCATCGGCGCTCGCGTAGCGGATGCAGCAGGCCGTCACCATGTCCACGGCGCCGCCGATGCAACCGCCCTGGATGGCGGCAATCACGGGGATGCGCAGGCTCTCGAGGCGGGTGAACGTCGCCTGCATTTCGGTCAACAGGTCGAAAATCGCGGCGCGCCCTTCCGGCGTCGCGTCGTCCATGGCGATGTCACCGCCGAACGTGTCCAGCGCCATGCCGGCACTGAAGTGCTTGCCCGTCGACGAGATGACGAGCGCGCGGCTTTGGCCGTCGCGGTGCAGCTGTGCCAGCACCTCGTCCAGCTCGCGCCAGAAGGTCGGGTGCATCGTGTTCAGGGCCTCCGGCCGGCTGAGCACCAGGTGCGCGATGTGATCCTGTCGGTCCAAAGTGAAGCATTGCATCGGGGGAGCCCTTTCGCGACGAGCGGTTGGCGCCAATGTAATGCCGTGCCATGCGGTCGCGTGGCAAATGCGGGACAAGGCGGAAGGCTCGAACCCGGCGTTACGCGGCGAGCCAGTCGCAGCGCAATTTGTGCGCGCGGTGCGCTTTCAATCGCCAGCCGACATACAGGCTCGGCGCGGCGGCGGCCAGGGCGCAAAGCGGCAGTCCCCAAAGCTGCTCGAAGGCGTACGCCGGCAACCAGCCGACCCAACCCATTACCCATAAGGTGAGCACTGCGTCCCAGAGGTGGTACTCGACCGGGTGGTCCCCGCGATGGGCGACGTGCCATCGCTTGATGCGTTGCAGTTCGGCGAGCTTCATCACGATCTCCCGGCCGTCCCAGGCTGTAAGTTACGAGTCAGCCCACTGTAAGTTACGAGTAAGCAGCCGTCAACTGTTACGCATTCCGCAGCTAAGGCCGAGCTGCCAGACTCGGTCCCTTGCTGCGGTCAACACGGGTCAGCCTTGCCGCTGGTACAGCGTGAGGCGCGCCTCCGTGGTCACGTCCGCCTTGTTGGCGACCATCGAGATGTCGTAGCGCGTGCCCGACACCGGGAACGGCGAGTTGAAGCTGAAATCGAAGTGCCCGTTCGCGTCCGCCTGCAGCGTTTGCTCGAAAACCCGCTGCGCCACGCCGAATTGGCCGACCACCGGCGGCACCGCGTCGACCCTGACCTGCACCGTCGCGAACGGCGCAGTGCGGCCCCGCACGTGCGTTTCACCGCCCTGGACCTGCGCGTTGTTCGAGTGGCTCAGGATACGGATCGGCACGTTGGCCGGCCCGGCGGCCATCATCGGATGGGCCAGGCTCGCGGTCACGATGCGGTCGCCGGCGCGCAACCTGGCGACCACCGGCCCACGCATGTCGAGATTGTCCGAGGTCCGGATCGTGTACCGGCCCTCGTAATGGCCGGGGCGGATTTCGCGCAGGCGAACGTTGCGTTCGATGCCGGGCAAGTCCACGAAGGCCATCGCACCGGGCGCGCCTTCAAGCGTGAACCGGAGTTCCGCGCCGGGCTCGATGCGGTCCACCGTCGCCATGTCGAACCGTTCGATCCGCAACTCGGCCGGCGGCGGGGGCGCCGACGCCACATTGCCGATATCGGGCGGGAAGTTGTAGTTTGCGGCGACGGTCAGATTGCCGCGCCGCAGGATCGCGCGGATCGCGCTGTCCTCGCCGACGCGGTCGTCGCGCGCAATGACATAGCGGCCCGTGTACACGCCGCGCGAGGTTTCCGCCAGCGCAATGGCGTTCCT
>JAGRPN010000242.1 GCA_019449555.1 Ramlibacter sp. | reverse complement strand
GCACCGGGTTGCTGGCCACCAGGCCCTGCCGGCCCAGCCACGCGTAGAAGCCGCGCCAACCCGAGAGGATCAGCGCGATGCCGCGCCCGCTGCGGCCCGCGCCGTGCATCTGCGCGACCCAGCGGCGCACGTGCGCGTTCTGCACGCGTGTGAGTTCCACGCCGGTGCGGGCCGCGTTGTCCGAGAGCTTCTGCAGGTCCAGCGCGTAGAGTTCGACCGTGCGCGCGGCCAGCCGCTTCTCGACGCGTACGTGCTCCAGGTAACGCTCGACCAGGTCGTCCATGGCCGGCCCGCGGCTTACTTGCTGCGCAGCCGCGTCAATGCCGCGCTCGCGAGCTCGGCGATGCGCTCGAGGAAGTCGGTGCCCATGCCGCTCTGGAACCGCTGCGGATCGGGCGAGGCCAGCACCAGCATGCCGAAGGCCGGCCCCGTGCTGTTGACCGGCCCCTCGCGCAGGGGGAGCAAGGCGACCGACATCGCCATGGCCGTGTCCTCCAGCCAGTTCACCGCCTCGAAGCCCGAATTCACGCCGCAATAAGGCTGCGTGAGCGACGAGGCAAAACTCTTCGCGTCATCGCTCACGCCGCCTGCGAACACCTCGGCGCCATAGCGGCTGTCCACGTCCCACACCTTGATCGCGACCTGCGGCACCATGAACTGGCTGCGGATCTCGGTGGCGATCGTGGCCGGCAGCGCACGCCCCGACTGCACTTCGAACAGCTTGCGCGCCCAGCGGTGCAATCGGTCCGCGATGATCACGTTCTCGTTGCCGTGCCGCACCATGTCCATCACCCGGTGCTCCAGCGCCTTGATCTTTTCGCGCAGCATTTCCGCCTGGCGCTCCTGCAGGCTCACCGCCCGATTGCCGTGCGGGCTGGTCAACTGTACGGACGCCAGCAGTTCGGCATGCCGCACGAAAAAGTCGGGCGTGTTGGCCAGGTAGTTGGCGATATCGTCTTCGGTGATCGGGTTCATGGCATCGGCTTTCATAGGGGTCTGGGTTCACACTGCTGCTGATCGGGTACCTCGATCTCGCCTTCGAACACCGTGACAGCCGGCCCGGTCATCAGCACCGCCGCGGCCCCGCCCGCCCATTCGATCGTGAGCAGGCCGCCACGCGTTTGAACATCCACCTTGTTGTCCAGGCGCCCCAGCCGGATGCCGGCCACCACGGCGGCGCACGCGCCCGTGCCGCACGCCAGTGTCTCGCCCGCGCCCCGCTCCCACACGCGCAACCGGACGCGCGAGCGGTCCAGCACCTGCATGAAGCCGGCGTTCACGCGGTTCGGAAAGCGCGGATGGTGCTCGATCAGCGGCCCCTGCACGCGTACCGGCGCCGCGTCGGCGTCCGCCACTTCCTGCACGGCGTGCGGGTTGCCCATCGACACGATGGCCACTGAAATGATCGCGGAGCCGGCGCTGGTGCCGAGCGCGAGGTGCCACTTCTCCCATTGCCCTTCGGGTTGCGGCGACAGGCCGGCGCGGTCGAACGGGATGGCGGCCGGCTCGAACACCGGTATGCCCATGTCCACGGTGACGCGCCCATCGGCATTCAGCCGCGGCTCGATCACGCCGCCGAGCGTGCGCACCTTGACG
>JAGRPN010000241.1 GCA_019449555.1 Ramlibacter sp. | reverse complement strand
TGTCGGCTGGCGCCTGGATTACCACGTCGCCACGCCGGCGCTGGCGCAGCTCGCGCGCGCGGAATCAATCTACCGGCAGGAGAAATTCTCCGACCACGCGCCGCTGACAATCGATTACGAGCTCCGGCTCTAGTGCCGCGCCAGGAACTCGGCGATTTGCGCATTGACGCGCTCGGGGTGCGTGATCGGTCCCATGTGCCCGAGGCCAGGCTGGCGCGCGAACGTCACCCGGGGCAGCGTGTCCGCCAGGACGCCGGCGACGGACAGGGACGACTCGGGCGAGTGGTCTCCCGCCATGCACAGGACCGGCACCTCGAGGCGCGCGAACGCCGAGCGCGGCTCGGTTTCGGCGAAGAGGGCGTCGCGCCAGCGCCTCACGTGGCGCATCGAACCGGCCACGGCCTCCTGGCGCGCAGCGGGCATCGCGTCCCAGGCGCCGCTTCCCATCCAGAAATCGATGAAGCGCCGGGCGCCGGCATGGCTGTCGCCGCCGTCGACCGCAGCGGCGGCGTCCGAAGCGGCCTGCCAGATGCCCTGCGCCGGCGAGTCCATGGGATCGCCTCGCACGACGAGATGAAACAAGGTCGGCTCATAGACGACGACCGATCGCACCCGGTGCGAACAGGCGAGGGCGAGCTTCATCGCGACCGCGCCGCCATACGAATGCCCGAGGAGGTGGAAGCTGTCGCCGGCCCGGTCCAGCACGGCCGCGAGCAGTCTCACCTCCTCGTGCAGGCGCGCGGCGGCACCCGCCGGCCAGTCCGGGCTGCGGCCCGCTCCGTAGCCATCCACGGCGATCACATGGAAGCGCTGCGAAAGCAGGTCGGCCAGCGAGCGCCACTGCGAGGACGTGCTCGCGTTGGAGTGCAGGCAGACGACGCCGGTGCCGGCGCCCTGCTCGCGAAAGAAAGGCACGGGTGAATCCATTGCGTGCTCCGGTCGGGGCGGCGTGCGGCGCTTCAGGCCGCGGCCCAGGCGCGATTCTCCATCACGGCGAGGATTTCTTTCGCCGCCCGCGCAGCGCCGTCGGTCTCGACGGGCTTGTAGCTCACCGGCGCATCCATCGCGGTGAGCGCGCGGTCGGCCAGCTCGCGCGTGGACAGCTCGCAAAAGCGTACCGAACAATCGGCGCAGTAGTTGCGCAGCCGGTTCCTGACGTGGATGCACTGCTCGAAATGGCGCTCGAGCGGGAAGCTGAGGAAGCGGCGGCGCGTGGCTACGAGCTCCATGCAGGTGCTCAGCCCGCCTTGCACCAGCGCGAGGTCCGAGCATGCAAGGTGCTCGAACAGGTTGTGCACGTACGGCACCACGTCCAGGCCGTCGTGCTGGGCAAACGCCTCGCGCGCGATGCGCGGGCCGGCCACCAGCACCAAGCGCAACTCCGGCACCTGCCGCTTCATCAGCGGGAACGCCTCGGCGATGCGACGCAACAGCGGCGCGCCGACGGCGGTGCCGCCGACAGCCGCGATCATCAGTTTCTCGTCCTTGCGGTAGCCATGAAGCGCGCGCAGCCGATCGGTGTCGGCCAATGCCTTCGGGTCGAACGGCAGCGCGTACCCGCTGAACGCGAAATTGCGCCGGGTCCAGTCGCGGATGACCGGCAGGCCAGGGCCGAACGGCAACTCGGGCGCGTCTTCCGGATTGCCGACAAAGATCGCGCGGTCGCGGACCCACGGATAGCGCGCGACGTGCTCGATGTCGTCGGCGTTGCGGTCGGCGCACAGGAAAGCCTCGCGCCGGTTGCCCTCTTCCATCGGCAGGCAGCCCACGAAGTCGGTGAGGAAGACGAACGGCTGGCGCTTGAGCTCCGGATTCTCGTGGTAGTGGTAGTCCACCTCCCACGCCTCGTCGCCGACGACGATGTCGTAGTGCTCCGACTCGATCAGGTCGGCGAACGTGAGGAAGTTGCGCGCCATCACCTCGTCCATCGTGCGCAGCGCGAAGAACGCCTGCAGGTCGTGCTCGCCGGCCATGCTTTCGAAATGCCGGCTCTCGTTGGCCAGGCGCCTGGTGATCGGGTGCACGCGCTCGCCTTCGCGTTCGAGGTAGGTCGAGGCCGGGTGCACGGTGAACCAGTCGATTTCCAGGTCCGGCCGCAGTGCTCGCATCTCGCGCGCGATGGCGAGGTCACGCTGCACATGGCCCAGGCCGATCGCGCTCGAGATGAAGAGGGCCCGGCGCTTTCTCGCCATGCCGCGCACCCAGGTCGAATGCGCCGGCGCGGCGCCGACGAAGTTTCGCACCGCGCGGCTGAATGCCACCGGGTCGCGCGCGGCCATCAGGTGGCCTCCACCGCCGATCGTCAGCAGCCGGGCGCCCGGCACGAGGCGCGCGATCTCCTCGCCATTGGCGTAGGGGACCCGCCGGTCCTCGTTGCCATGGATGACCAGCGTCGGGCAGCGGATCGCTTGCGCCTGCCGGCGCAAGTCGGCGCCGAACCAGCCGGCGAAGCCCATTGCGACCGCGTCGCCATCGCTGGCCCAGCCGTTGTGCACGACGCCGTCCTCGTACGCCTTGGTCGAATGGGGCTCGGTGAAGCAGATGGTGAAGAACTCGTCCAGGTACGCGGCCCAGTTCCTGCGCATGCGCGCCATGCTCCCGTCGGCCGCCTGCGCCGCCGCGGGGTCGAGCACGCGGTGCGGGAAGCCGCCCGCGACGATGAGGTGCGAGACGCGCTGCGGCTGCTCCGCCGCCAGGCGCAGCACCGTCATCGCGGCAGCGGAGATCCCGATGACGGCGGCGCGAGCGATCTCCAGCCGGTCGAGCAGCGCGACGAAATCCGCGAAGTAGTGGTCGAACGAGTAGTCCTGCGGCGAGCGCGGCCGGTCCGAACGGCCGTTGCCGCGCAGGTCCATCACCACCACCCGGAAGTGCTGCGCCAGGTAGGGCACGACCCCCTTCAACAAGTGCGTGTTGGCGATCTGGTACACCGGCGCGAACACGAGCCATGGTCCCGCGTTGCCGAACTGTGCGTACCACGACCGCACGCCGGCGCGCTCGACGAAGCCCTCGCGGGCCGGTGTCACGGTTTCGTACGGGTAAGCCCCGGGGAGGCTGCCGGGTGGCGGCAATGGACCGGCCGCCAACTGGAGCCGCTCGGGGAGTTCTCCGGGTTCAGTGGCCATCACTTCCTCCTGCGTGCTGCGGCCGGCTGGCGCCGGTCCGTGACTTCATAGCGCCGCAACAGGGCGGCAACTGCTTCGAGAGCTTCCCTTTGATGGCCCTGCTCTTCCGGAATGCCCAACGCCATGCTGGCCTCCATCCCGGCCCAGAACCAGCCGATCCAGGCCGAGATCGCCCGCGCCGACACCGGCAGGTCGAGCCCGGAGCGCTCGATGAAATCCTCGACACCGGTCTCGAGCAACTCGTGCCAGGCCAGCAACCGGGGCACGAATTCGCGGCGCAAGGCTTCGTCATGGAAGCTCGCACCCATCAGTTCCATGAGGAGACGCACGAAGCCGGATGCGAGGTCTTCCTGGTAGAAGTCGCACGCCTGCTGCCACTTCTGGCCGGCGGTGGCGGTGGCGCCATACATGCGCGTCTGGCGCTCCAGCAGTTGGTTGTTCACGTCGTCGAGCACGGCCAGCACGAGTTGCTGCTTGCCGTGGAAGTGATAACCGATGAGCGCGTGATTCACGCCGGCGTCGGCAGCGATATCGCGCACGTTCAGGTTCGCGTAGCCTTGCTCGGCCAGGCGCCGCCGGGTGGCCTGCAGGATCAGGGTCCGGGTCGTCACCCCGTCGGCGCGCGTGGCCTTGGCCGGGTGCGGCCGGCGCGCCGCGGCCGTGAGCCTGCGCCGGGATTGAACAACCGGTTTATCCATCTGGTCAATCTAGAAAGGGCGCGCCGGCCTGTCAAGAACGATGTTGTGACAGATTGAGCGGCCCCGCTCGCCGGCTGTCGAATGCGAGGCGGCCGGCTACCAGTCCACCAGGCTGAGCCCCACGCCCAGGACAGTGCGGCGCCGGTTGTAGTCGAGCAAGCTGTCGCCGTAGCCGTTGAAGAGCTGCGCGTGGAAACGCAGGCTGCCCAGCGGCGTCTTGGTGCCTACGGTCTCGAGCCACTCCAGCCGCACCGACCCCCTGCTCGCGCTGCGCAGCGAGTGCCGCAGCGTCAGTGCGAGGCTGGTGTCGGGACTGACGTTCCAGCCGGCGGCCAGTTCGGCGCGGCCGATGTAGTCGCTGATGCCGGGGTTGTCGTCGCTGGCGGCGTCTTCCGGGATGCGCCGCCACAGCCTTCCCTGCAGCGTGAAGTGCCCGCCGCTCTCGGCGCCCGCCATCAGGTACGCCCGGTTCCAGCTGCGCGACAGCGGCAGGCTTTGGCCGTTCGACTGGTGCACCAGGCCCAGGCCCGTGTAGCGCAGGCGCCAGCCCGCGGGCAGGTTCAGCGTGCTGGGATAGACGTACACGAATTCGGGCTCGTGGTCGGTACTGCGGAAGGGCCGCGAGATCGAGGGCGTGAACACCTGCCAGTACGACTGCTGGGTGTAGCCGAACCAGAGCGAATCGCGCCTGTCCTTGCCGCGGGCCAGCAAACCTTGGGCGAGCTTGGTCCGCACCGACAGCTGCAGGCGCGTTTCGGTCGTGCGATAAGGCTGGGCCGTGGCGGCCGTGTTGAGCGGGTTGGCCGAGCTGGGCTGGTCGTTCACGCTGTCGGCGGTGATCAGCGACAGGCTGATCGGGCGGTATCCCCTGATGCCGAAAACGCCGCAGCCGCTGTCGGGCTCCAGCTCCCAGAAGCGCGACAGGGCCGAATGCGCCGGGTCGTGGCAGCCCTGTTCGCCGGCGCGAGCAGGTTGGGCCCGCATGCCGCCTGCGGCCACCGGTTCGCGCTGCCCGGAGTCATTGGTGATTGCCGCCGGCGCAACCGGTGCGACAGCCGGCGCGGGCGCAGGCGCGCCCTGGTCGCGCGACCATTGGTCGAAGCAGTCGAGGCGGGCTTGCCGATCCGCCGTGGCTGCGCAGGCTTGCCAGCCGGCGGCGGACGGCGGCGCGTTCTGCGCAATGGCCCCGCCTTGCCAGAGGCCGGCTGCTAATGCGATGCCGGCTGCTTGCGCAACACGAAAGCGCGCTGTCGTGCGTCGCGAGCGTCCTGCCACGTTCCGTTGATCAGCGTGCCGCATGCATCTTCCTCCACGGTTCCAGTCCAGGTGGCGCTGATGTTCACGCCGTCGACGGATTCCTCCAGCGTGAATTCGCCGTCTTCCACATCGCCGGCGACCAGCGCGCGCTCGCCATCGCGATTGATGGCGCCGCGCACGCTCCCGGTGAACTCGGGATGCGGTTCCAACAGGAGTGTCGCACCGCGCGCCAAGCCCTCGAATTGCGCGCGCCACAGCCCGAGCAAGTGCCGCTGGCCCACTTCAGTGGCCCGGGGGCAAGCGGCGGCGGCCGGAGCGTCAGGCTGCGCGTGAGCCTCGGTCACCACCTGGCTCGCGGCCAGCAACAACAACGCAGCGGGCAGTTTCACGGCGCCGCCGCTGCCGCCGCCGCGGCGCTGTCCAGCGCCTTGCGGGCGAATTCCGCGCGCAAAGCCTTGAGTTTCTCGCGCGGGTCTTCCTGCGTCGTGGATTTTTCCAGCGCCATCTCCGCTATGAAGCGGCTGGGCTGCGCGGCGATCATCTCGCGGCCCTTCTTGCGCTTGCGCGTCCAGCTCACGGCCAGCGAGCGCTGCGCGCGCGTGATGCCCACGTACATGAGGCGCCGTTCCTCCTGCAGCCGCTGCAATATGCCCTCGGACATGGGGCCGTCGGCTTTGCCCGCCGGGCCGCTGTCCTCGCCCAATTTGAACGGCAACAGCCCTTCGGTCACGCCCACCAGCATCACGTGCGGCCACTCCAGGCCCTTGGCCGCGTGCAGCGTGGACAAGGTCACCACGTTCTGGTCCTGCTCGCGCTCGCTGATGGTGGACAGCAGCGAGACTGTCTGCGCCACTTCCAGCAGCGTCTTCTTTTCGCTGGCGATGCTCACGCCGGCGGTGTCGTCCAGCTGCCCGCCGCAGCGCTGCGCCATCCAGTCGCAGAACTCCAGCACGTTGGTCCAGCGCGACGCGGCGAGCTTCTCGTTTTCCTCGCCGTCGTACAGGTGCTTTTCGTAATCGATGTCCTTGAGCCATTCGATGAGGAACGCCTTCGCGTCCTGGGCCCCGGTGGTGCGGCGCGCGCGGAACTCCAGGTCGTTCACGTAGCGGCCGAACTCGTGCAGTCCGGCCACCGCGCGGCTCGCGAGCACCGAGCCGAGCGAGGAGGAGAACAGGGCCGCGAACAGGCTGAGCCTGTATTTGCCGGCGAACACGCCGAGCGCTTGCAGCGTCTGGTGGCCGATGCCGCGCTTGGGCGAAGTCACCGCCCGCAGGAACGCGGGATCGTCGTCGTTGTTGACGACCAGCCGCAGCCAGGCGCACAGGTCCTTGATCTCGGCCCGGTCGAAAAAGCTCTGGCCGCCCGAGACCTTGTACGGGATCTGCGCCTTGCGCAGCGCCTGCTCGAACACCTTGGCCTGGTGATTCGCGCGGTACAGCACGGCGAAGTCCTTCCAGTCCTGGCTTTGGCCATTGGCCCGCGTGGACTGGATGCGCGCGACCACGCGCTCGGCTTCGTGCGCTTCGTTGTCGGCATCGACGATGCGCACCGGTTCGCCTTCGCCCAGTTCGGAAAACAGCGTCTTCGGAAACAGCTTGGGGTTCGGCCCGATCACGTTGTTGGCCGCGCGCAGGATCGCGCTGGTGGAGCGGTAGTTCTGCTCCAGCTTGACTACCTTGAGCTGCGGAAAATCGACGGGCAGGCGCTTCAGGTTGTCCAGCGTCGCGCCGCGCCAGCCGTAGATCGACTGGTCGTCGTCGCCCACCGCGGTGAAGCGCCCGCGCTCGCCGACCAGCAACTTCAGCACCTCGTATTGCGTCGCGTTGGTGTCCTGGTATTCATCGACCAGGACATGCCCCAGGTGCGCCTGCCATTTCTCGCGGACTTGCGCGTGCTGCTGCAACAGTTTCAACGGCAGGCCGATCAGGTCGTCGAAGTCGACGCTCTGGTACGCGGTCAGACGTTCCTCGTAGCGCGCCATGATGCGCGCCGTTACCTTTTCGTTGTCGTCCTTCGCCTGCGCCTCGGCCTGCGCCGCGTTCAGTCCCATGTTCTTCCACAGGCTGATCGCCCATTGCCATTGGCGCGCGGTGGCGGCGTCGGTCGTGCCGCCGGCGTCCTTCATGATGCCGGTGACGTCGTCGCTGTCCAGGATCGAAAACTGCGGCTTCAGCCCGAGGGCCGCTCCGTCCTGGCGCAGCATGCGCACCCCCAGCGCGTGGAACGTGCAGACCAGGACCTCCTTCGCGTCGCGGCCGATCAGGCTCCTCGCGCGCTCGCGCATTTCCGCCGCCGCCTTGTTGGTGAAGGTGATCGCGGCGATGCGTTGGGCTGGCAGCCCGGCCTGGATCAGCCGTGCGATCTTGTGGGTGATGACGCGGGTCTTGCCGGACCCGGCGCCGGCCAGCACCAGGCAAGGCCCATGCATGTAATTGACTGCTTCCTGCTGGGCGAGGTTGAGGCCGGACATCGATACGGGCGGTGGGGAAAGACTGCTAAGGAGCGGCGAATCATACCGGTCGCCCGAGGGTGCGCGTCGAACCGCTGTTGCGCAGACAATACGCCCCGTGCTTGACACGCTGCTGGTCACCTTCCCGTTTTTCGCGCTCGTGCTATGCGGCTATCTCGCGGCGCGCAAACGCATGCTTCCCTTCGATGCGATTTCGGGGCTCAACACGTTCGTTCTGTATTTCGCGCTGCCCTGCATGCTGTACCGGTTCGGGGCGAGCACGCCGATCGCGCTGCTGCTGGACGCGACGGCATTCGCGGTGTACCTGGGCTGCGCCCTGGGCCTCGTGGCCTTCGTGGTCTGGGCCAGCCGCAACTCGCGCATCGGCTGGAACGATGCCTCGTTCGGCGCGCTCGTGGCGGCGTTCCCGAACACCGGCTTCATGGGGGTGCCGCTGTTGGTCGCGCTGCTCGGAGCGCAGGCCGCCGGACCGGCGATCCTCACCATCATGATCGACCTGCTGATCACCAGTTCGCTGTGCATCGCGCTGTCGCGCCTGGACGGCGCCGACGAGCATGGCGTGGAGAAGGCAGCGAAGAGCGCGCTGCGCGGCGTCGCGCTGAACCCGATGCCCTGGGCGATCGTGCTGGGCGGCCTTTCTTCGGCATTGCAGGTGGCGCCCGTCGGCCCGCTGGACCGCACCATCGAGCTGCTCTCGGATTCGGCCGCGCCGGTGGCCTTGTTCACCATCGGCGCGGTGCTGGCGCGCTCGCAGTTCGTCGCGGCGCAGGAAGAACACGACCCGATGCCGTGGCGCGATTTCGTACCCGTCGCACTCGTCAAGCTCCTGCTGCACCCGCTCGTGGTGTGGGCCGTGGGCGCCGCGGCGATCGCACTGGGCCTGCCCCTGGGCCGCTTCACGCTGACGGTGATGGTGCTGGTGGCGGCGCTGCCTTCGGCCAGCAACGTCGCCATGCTCGCGGAGCGGTTCGGCGCCGACACCGGCCGCATCGCCCGCATCATCCTGCTCACGACCTCGGCGGCTTTCCTCACCTTTTCGGCAGCGGTCGCGCTGTCGCGCTGAGCTGCAACTCGCCGCGCCTGGGCGCCTCCAACGGGACTAATGAAACGGTTTTCTCATGGATGGGCTTGGCGTGCATAACCATCGCGGCTCTCCCCGTTCATTGAACGGGTACATCCTCGGCCCGCAAGGTTTCGTCGCGGGCACGATCGAGTTCGATGACGCGGGACGCATCGTGTGCGTGACGGGCTCGCCGGCCGGCGAGCGCGCCGCGCGCGACTCGGGCCGGCCGCTGGTGCTGCCCGGATTCGTCGATCTGCACGTGCACGGCGGCGGCGGGCGCGACATCATGGAGGGTGGCGGCGCGGCGGCCGGCGTGGCCGAATGCCACGCCGCCCATGGCACGACGGCGTTGCTCGCGACCACGATGACGGCGCCGCTCGCGGACCTGGAACTCGCGTTCACGGGACTGCGCGCCAGCATCGCGCAGCGCGCACCGCGAGGTGCGCGCGTGCTCGGTGTGCACCTCGAGGGTCCTTACATCAATCCCGGCAAGCTCGGCGCCCAACCCGACTTCACGCGGCCGGTCTCGATGGAGGAACTGGCACGGCTGCATGCGATCGCGCCGATCCGGTTGATCACGCTCGCACCCGAGGTCGCCGGCAACCTGGCGCAGGTGAAGGCACTCAGCGACGCGGGCTACCTCGTGCAACTGGGGCACACGCTGGCCAGTTACGAACAGGCCGTCGAGGCGCTGGCGCAAGGCGCGCGCGGCTTCACGCACCTGTTCAACGCGATGGGGCCGCTGCACCACCGCGCGCCGGGCGCCGTGGGCGCCGCGCTGGCGCACGCACGCCACGCGGAAATCATTCCCGACTTGTTGCACGTCCATCCCGGCGCGCTGCGCGTGGCGCTGCGATCGATCCCGTGCCTGTACTGCGTCACCGATTCGACCGCGGCCAGCGGCATGCCCGACGGCGAATACCGGCTCGGGCGCCAGACCGTCACGAAGTGCCTCGGCGGCGTGCGATTGGCCGACGGCACCCTGGCCGGTTCCACGCTCACCATGGACCAGGCGTTCCGCAATCTGGTGAATGAACTGGCCCTCGGCATCGCGGAAGCATCGATGCGCGTTTCCACGCATGCAGCCGACTACCTGGGCCTGGCGGACCGCGGCCGGCTCGCGCCCGGCGCCTGGGCCGACGCCGTGGTGCTGGACCGCGACCTGCAATTGACGGACGTCTTCGTCGAAGGAGCGCCGATTTGAGCTCGCGCATGCTGCTCGAAGCGCGCGAAGCGCCGACCGCCGTGGCGCACCAGCTCGCACACGATGCCTGGGCCTACCGTGACTTCGCCGCGTTGCTGCGGTCGCAGCCACCCGCCTCGATGCTGACCATCGCGCGCGGCAGCTCGGACCACGCGGCGCAGTACGCGGGCTACCTGATCATGGCGCGCCTGGGTCGGCTGGTCACCTCGCTGCCGATGTCGCTGGTGACCCTCTACCAGTCGAAGATCGACTGCGGCGGGCTGGCGTCGCTGGCCTTTTCGCAATCGGGGCAGAGCCCGGACCTGATCGAGCCGACCCGCTATTTCCGCGCAGGCGGCGCGATGACCGCGGCGTTCGTCAACGACGGCGCATCGCCGCTGGCGCGCGCGGCGCAGTGGCTGTTCCCGCTGCACGCGGGCGTGGAAACCAGCATCGCGGCGACCAAGAGCGTGATTGCGCAGATGACGGCCGGCGCGCGGCTGGTGGCGGCCTGGCAGAACGACGCGGCGCTGCAGGCGGCGGTGGCGGGATTGCCGCGGGTGCTGTCGCGCGCCGCCGCCGCGGACTGGTCCGCCGCGGTGGACACGCTGAACGGCGCCGACCGGCTGCTCGTCATCGGGCGTGGGCTGGGCCTGCCGGTGGCGCTCGAAGCCGCACTCAAGTTCAAGGAAACCTGCGGCTTGCAGGCCGAGGCGTTTTCCGGCGCCGAAGTGCAGCACGGACCGGTGGCGCTGGTCGAGGAGGGCTATCCGCTGTTGGTGTTTGCGCCGCGCGGGCCGGCGCAGGCCAGCCTGCTGGCGCTCGCCGATGCCATGCGATCGCGGGGAGCGCGGGTGCTGCTCGCCGCGCCGGCCGGCACGCCCCGCACCAGCCTGCCGATTGCGGAATCCGCGGCGATCGACCTCGATCCGATCTCGATGCTGCAGAGCTTCTACCCGATGGTCGAGGCCTTGTCGCGCGCCCGCGGACTGGACCCGGACCGCCCGCGCCACTTGAACAAGGTGACGCGCACGCAGTGACGCCACTTGGGTTGCGGCGGATCAACCGGCGCGCGGCTTGCCGACGACTTTGGTGATCGAGCCGCCTGCCGCCTCCAGCCGGCGCCGCGCTTCGTCGGCGCCGAGCGAGAGTTTCGACATCACGATCGCCGTCTTGACGTGGCCGCCGGCCTCCTCCAGCACCCGGGTGGCTTCCCTGCGCTTGACGCCGAGCGTCTCCATCAGGATGCGCTCGCCGCGGTCCTGCAGTTTGCGGGCGGTGACCTGCAGATCGACCATGAGGTTGCCGTACACCTTGCCGGTCTTCACCATGGCCGCGGTGCTGATCGTGTTCAGGACCAATTTGGTCGCGGTCCCGGCCTTCATGCGGGTCGAGCCGGTGATCACCTCCGGTCCGACCAGCGGCGCGATCACCACGTCGTGCGCGGCGATGAGCTGCTCGGAGGCGTACGTGCAAAGCAGGAACCCGGTGCGGGCCCCGCGCTCGCGCGCGCGTTTCAGCGCGCCGTGCACATAGGCGGTCGTGCCCGACGCGGCGATGCCCAGGACGAAGTCGCTGGCGCCCACATTCTTCTCGTCGATCGCCGCCGCACCCTCGTCGGCCTGGTCCTCGGCGCCTTCCTGTGAGCGCACCAGCGCATCGAAGCCGCCCGCGATGATCCCTTGCACCAGGTCCGGATCGGTGCCGTAAGTGGGCGGCATTTCCGCCGCATCGAGCACGCCCAGCCGGCCGGACGATCCGGCGCCCACATAGATCAGCCGCCCGCCGTTTCGCAGGCATTCCACGACCAGGTCCACGGCGCGGGCGATCCGCTGCCGCTCTTCACCGACTGCGGCAGCAACGACGCGGTCCTCCGCATTGATCAGGTCGACGATCTCGATCGTCGAGAGCTGGTCGATGCGGGCGCTGCGCGGATTGCGCTGCTCCGTCAGGCGCGCGTCGAGGGGCTTGGCAGGAGTCATGGGTTTGCGCACGGGCCGGGCGGCAGGTTTCGAGAGCTCCACGGTCATGGCCGCGTGTTCCTCGCGATGGACCTCGTTGCGTTGCCGGTCCTGGTGGTGCGACTTCTTCTCGTGTGGCATGTGGTGCTCCATGCTGGAGTCAACCCATCCTCGCGCCGCCTCGCCGGGTCGGCTGTAGGACCGGCAGCGATTCGCCTGTACGGTACTGCCGCGCGGCGATCGCTTTGCCCGCCGGCGGCTTGTCCCTTCCGCACTCACGGCTTTGTTGCGGCCGGGCGCAACAGGGCGCCCGCGAACGATGGCAGCTGAGCCGGCCGGGCGAGCACGACCGTTGCCCGGGCATTCGCCTTTGCCACAATCGCGGCATGTGCAATCGTTACCGTCCTGCCAGCGTGACCACCATCCGGGACGCGTTCGGCTTCACCTCCATCAAGGAGCGCGAGCCGTATGCCACGACCGGCATCGGCCCGCTGCAGCGCGGCCCGTTCGTGCACGCCGAAGGTCTCGAAGTCGGCCAATGGGGACTGATTCCCTGGTTCAGCCAGACGCGGCGGCCGACCGGCAAGGCAGGCCGCCCCATCAGCACCAACAACTGCCGGATCGAAACGGTGGCGACCGCGCCCGCCTTCAAGGGACCGTGGGCGCGCGGGCAGCGCTGCCTGATCCCGGCGACCGATTACGACGAGCCCTACTGGGGCACGGGCCGCAATATCTGGTGGCGCTTTGTCCGGCGCGACGGCACGGTTTGGGCACTTGCCGGCCTCTGGACCGAGTGGACCGACCCGGCGAGCGGCGAGATCGTCGTGAGCTACACGATGCTCACGCAGAACTGCGATGCGCATCCATTGCTCAGCCTCATGCACAAGAGCGATCCGGCGTTGCCGCCCGACCAGCAGGACAAGCGCGCCGTGATCCCGATCGAACGCGCCGACTGGCACCGCTGGCTCAACGGCCCCCTCGAGGACGCAATGGGCCTGGCCAAGCTGCCGGAGCCGGATCTCTTCGCGCACGGCGCGGCCGAGCCGCTGCAACAGGTCGATTTGCCGCTGCCGCCCGGCCTGGCGCGGGGCTAACGGTCTTCGAAGTACCGCACGCCGGGGCGCAATTCCTCGTACACGAGGTAATCCGTTTGCGCCATGCCGAGCGAGGCGTAGTTCTGCTGCGCCACCCGGTTGCCTTTTTCCACGTACAGGCGAAAGCCGCAGATGCCCGGGTCGGCCAGCGCCATCTCGCGGATCAGCTCGTAGAGCCGCCGGTACACGCCCCGGCGGCGCGAGCCGGGCTCGACGTACACGCTCTGGATCCACCAGAACAGCCCGTTGCGCCAGTCGCTCCACTCGTTGGTGACCATGAGGCAGCCGACCACCCGGCCCGCGCTTTGCGCGACCGCGTAGAAACCGAGCGAAGGTTCATTCAACAGCCGCAGCACGCCGGCCGCGACGACTTCGCGTATGAGCGCCTTGCCTTCGGTTTCCAGCGCCATGCGCCGGTTGAAGTCCGCGATCACCGTCGCGTCGCGAAGTTCGGCCTTGCGCAGCAGCAGTTCTTCACTCATTTCAGCCGTTCTCACTCTCCGGTGATCTTGCGCTCGCGCACGATGGCGCCCCACTTGTCCGATTCCTGCTTCATGAATTCGGCCAGGTCGGCGCGCGTGGTGGGGTGCGGCGTGAGCCCGTGCTTGTTCAGCGCCTCGCGCACGCCGGGGTCCCTGAGCACCTTCAACACTTCCTGGTTCCACCGGTCCAGTAGCGCCGCCGGTGTCTTGGCGGGCGCGACGAACGCATACCAGTTGAGTGCCGCGAAGCCAGGGAATCCCGATTCGGCGACGGTCGGTATGTCGGGCATGTAGGCCGGCCGCGTCAGGCCCGTGGTGGCCAGCGCCGTCAGCTTGCCCGATTCGATGTGCGGCAGCGCCGTGGGCGGCGCCGCGAAGTAGGCGGTGAAGCGCCCGGCCAGCAGGTCCTGCATCGCCGGGGCGCCGCCGCGGTAAGGCACGTGGATCATCTCGACGCGCGCGCGCTGCGCGAACAGTTCGCCCGCGAGGTGGGAGGCCGATCCGGAGCCGGTGGACGCGTAGGTGACGCTGCCCGGCTGCTTCTTCGCGAGCGCCACGAAATCGGCCAGGTTCCTGATGCCCGATTGCGAATTCACGACCAGTACGTTGGGGAAGTGGACGCCGCCCGAAACCGGCGCCAGGTCCTTGAACGGGTCGTAGGGCAGCTTCATCATGTGGGGCGCAATGGTGAGCGGTCCGATCGAGCCGAGGAGCAGCATGGAGCCGTCCGCCGGGCCATTGGCGACCAGCTGGTGGGCGATGTTCCCGCCCGCGCCGGCCTTGTTGTCCACCACCACGGACTGCCCGATGTTCTCGCCGAGTTTCCTGGCGATCAGCCGCGCGGCGGCGTCGGCCGCGCCGCCGGGCGCAAAACCGACCACCAGCGTGACGGCTTTGCGTGGCGGGAACTCCTGCGCCGAGCCGGCCAGCGGCAGCAACAGCACGGGCACGGCCAGGGCGGCAAGCCGCAACAGTTGACGCTTGTTCATGGGCGTTTCTCCAGGAAAGTACCCGCAGCGTACACGCGTGCCGCGGCGTTGTCACAGCGGCCGTAGCACTCCGGCGGCGTTTTCCCCTCGGTGATATCCCGCAGTCCGCGCCCTTCCCCCTGCCCCCGTGGCAGTGCATGATGAACCCGACAAATATTCCACCGGAGACATCCCATGGCAGTTCGATCCAGCGCCTTTCGCCGGCGCACCTTGCTCGTTTGTGCGCTCGCCGCCGCGGCGCCTCTCGCCGGCGCGCAGACTTATCCCAACAAGCCCATTCGCGTGCTGGTCGGCTATGCGGCCGGCGGCGGTGTGGACGCCATGGCCCGCATGCTCGCTTCGCGCCTGCCGCCTGTGCTGGGGCAGCAGGTGGTGGTGGAAAACCGCGCGGGCGCGTCGGGCGTGATCGCCGCCGATGTCGTGGCGAAATCGCCGCCGGACGGCTACACGTTGCTGGTGGGCGAGAGCGCGTTGCTGATCCAGCCGTATCTGCAGACGCGGATGAACCTCGATGCCGTCAAGTCGCTCACGCCCGTGGCCGGGTTGTTCCTCGCCCCGCTCATGATTGTCGCGAACAACAACGTCCCCGCCAGCACGCCGCGCGAACTCATCCGGCTGCTGAAGGCGAACCCTGGCAAATACTCGTACGCCACCTCCGGCGTCGGCACGGTGCACCACCTGGGCTTCGAGATGATGAAGGCGCAGACCGGCACGTTCGTTCTGCACATCCCTTACCGCGGCGCCGCGCAGATCGTGCCGGACGTCATCAGCGGCCAGGTGCCGCTCGGGGTCGTGAGCGCCGCAGCCGGCATGGCTCAGGCCAATGCCGGCAAATTGCGCGCCGTCGCGATGATGAGCAAGGGCAAATTGCCGGGCGCGGAACACGTGCCCGCGCTCGCCGACGCGCTGCCGGGCTTCGACCTCGCGCCGCGGCTGTTCCTGCTGGCGCCGCCCGGCACGCCCGCCGCCGTGGTGGAAAAACTCAGCGACGCGGTGCGCACCGTGCTTGCCAGCGCCGATCTCGCCCAGGCAGCGGCGCTGCAGGGCGCGGTGCCGGCTTACATGGCGGCGGGCCCGTTCGCGGCGGACCTGAAGCGCGAGTCCGCCGAGTGGGGCAAGATCATCCGGCAGCAGAAAATCTCGATCGACTGACGGGGCCGGCCCGGCGTGGCCGACCCTGCGGCGACCACTCGCATTCCAGGCCGGAATGGGCAAAGCTCGTCCGGGGCAGCATAATCGGTCTTCCCGGCTGCTGCCACGTGAGGTGTTGCCATGACCGTGTCCCTGGTGCGAATGCCGTCGCTGGACTTGATCAAGGGCTTCGTCGCCGTCGGACGGCGCATGAGCATCACCCAGGCCGCTGACGACCTGTGCGTGACCCAGTCCGCCATGAGCAAGCAGGTCCGCGGGCTCGAGGAGGCGCTTGGCGTGCGGCTGTTGCATCGCGGACATCGCAGCGTCTCGTTCACCGAGGACGGCCAGCGCCTGTTCCAGAGCGCCAACGCGTCGGTGCAGCAACTGCAGGATGCGTTGTCCAGTTTTGCAGCCAGCGGCAAGCGGCCGGTGACGATCACGGCGAGCACCGGTGTGGCCGGCCTGTGGCTGTTGCCCCGGCTGGGCGACTTCCAGCGCCGCCACCCCGAAGTGGACGTGCGGGTGGTTGCCGCGAACAACACCATCCCGGACCTGGCCGCCGAGCAGATCGACCTGGCGATCCGCTACTGCTCCGAAGGCCAGGCGCCGCACAGCGCGCTCAGGTTGTTCGGCGAAACGATCGCGCCCGTCGCGAGCCCCGCCCTGCGGCTGCGGGCGCTCGACTCGGCGCAGACGCTGGCCCGTCAGGTGCTGCTCGAATTCGAGGACCCGCGCCGCCACTGGCTGCAGTGGAGCCACTGGCTGGCCGCTCGCCGCTGGCGCGCCGCGCAGGCCAAGGGCATCCTGCGCTTCAACCAGTACGACCAGATGATCCTGGCCGCGATCGCCGGCCAGGGCATCGCGCTGGGCCGGCTGGAACTGCTGTCGTCGCTGCTTGCCGACAAGCGGCTGCTGGTGCTGCAGGCGCCGGGCGCGGCGCCGGCCACCACCTATGCGTACTGGCTGGTGCAGGCCGATGCCAGTCCGCGGCCCGACGTCGTGAAGGTGATCGACTGGGTCTTGGCGGGGCGCCGCAGCCGGCTCGCTGATTCCGACATCACATGAGCACTGCTCATGTGTAGCGGTCCTCCTTTTCGTGTGACAGCAGCTGCCCGCGGGCCAACAATGCATGCTCCTTCGCATGCATCGTGAGGTCCCATCATGTTGCTGGTCCAGCTTCTCGCCGCCTTCGGGGCGGCACGCAATGCCCTTCGGCTGCCACGGTGGGCGCTCGCATCCGACGGACAGCGCTACGTGCTCTACCTGCAGGAAGGCCCGCGCAACACCGGGCGGGTGACGCACCGCAAGGTGCGGCAGCTGCCGGACACCATCGCACTCGGCCCGCGCTCGGTGCATGCGGTCTCGCTGACACCCACGCAGGCGCTGCGCGTGAGCTGCACCGCCGGCGCCGTGTGGCTCACGCGGGACCGCGACATCCAGGACTACGTTCTCTCGGCCGGGGCCGAGCAGTGCGTGCGCCCCGGCCGCCAGGTCGTGATCGTGGGCATGCCGGAGGGCTCGGTCGAGCTGCGGCTGGCGAGCGCGGTTGACGTCTGGCCCGCCGGCCGGTAACGCCGGCGGGACCTGGGCAGTAAACGCAGGCCCCCAAGCAAGCAGATTTGCACCAGAATCTTCGCTCTGGGGCTGTCGAATGCCCTTGCATGACCGCCAATGGCCGCCCGTGTCGCCTTGCTACTTCTTGCTGCGCTGTCCGGGGGCGCCGGTATCGGCCTGCATGCCGATGAGTTCGACCTCGGCTTCTGGCTGATGGCCTTGGCCGGTTTCCTGGGAAGCTGGGCGATTCGCCCGCTGTCCAAGCCTCCGCCCGGGCGCGCCGGCAACCGGCATTAGCACGAGCGGCGGGACGCGCGATGGAAATCCGGGTTGAATACGAAGCGGGACTGGCCGGCGAGCCGGAGCCTGCCATCGTGTGGTTTGGCGGCCGCCGGCTGGTGGTGCGGGCGATCCTGGATCGCTGGTACGGCGCCGGCCGGCGCTGGTGGAAGGTGGACACCGACGATGGACCTTACGTGCTGCGCCGTGACGAAGCCGGCGGCGATTGGGAGCTGGCCGCGGTGCCGCGTACCTGAGCCCGCCCGGTAACTCAGCGCCCCGTGCGCCCGGCCCGCCATCGATCCACCGAGAACGCACCCGGCCCGCCCAGGACCAGCGCGCCCAGGCCGGCGAGATAGAGCAGGATGATCTCGTAGCCGACCGTGCCGAACCTGATGCCGCTCTGGTTGACTTCGACCAGCTTCACCGAGAAGAAGCCGTAGGGCAGGTGCACGGTGAACAGGGCCGTGAGCAGGACGATTGCCATGGGGACAGCGGCGATCGGCACGAACGCGCCGACCAGCACCGCGAAGCCGCCGATCAATTCCACCAGCGTGGTCAGCCACGCGAGCACGAACGGCATGGGCACGCCCAGCGTCGTGAGGACGCCGGCGAAGCTCTCCGGGCCGCGCGCCAGCTTCGCATAGCCGTGCATCAGGAACCCATAGCCCACGATCAGGCGCAGCAGTACGGGGCCCCAGCGGTCGAGCGTTGCGACGTCGAGCGGCCCCGCGCGCTGCCGGCGCACGGATTGGGATTCGGTAGGCGAGTACATG
Organism: Ramlibacter sp.; assembly: GCA_019449555.1. Taxonomy (GTDB): domain Bacteria; phylum Pseudomonadota; class Gammaproteobacteria; order Burkholderiales; family Burkholderiaceae_C; genus Ramlibacter. Next base: position 3,306 of record JAGRPN010000241.1, on the reverse strand, counting down.
AAGATTCCTTCGATCATGTCTGAGTGAAAAAAATAGGCGGCGCCGCCTGAGCTGCGCCGCCCGGGGTGCTACGCGCCTTTCCTGGCGGTGGCGCGGGCCTCGTCGAGCAATTGCCGTATCACCTGTTCGGAGCGCTCGTATTCGCCTTCGCCGAAATGGTGGAAGCGGATGCGCCCTTGCGCGTCGATGAAGTAATGGGCCGGCCAGTACTGGTTGGAAAACGAACGCCAGATGGCGAAGTTGTTGTCGATCGCGATCGGGAAGTGCACGCCCAGGTCGTTGGCCGCGCGCTTGACGTTGTCCACGTTGCGCTCGAAGGCGAATTCCGGGGAATGCACGCCGATGACCACCAGCCCCTGGTCCTGGTACTTCTCGGCCCAGGCCCGGACATAGGGCAACGCGCGCTGGCAATTCACGCAGGCGAAGGTCCAGAAGTCGATCAGCACGACTTTCCCGCGCAGCGCCTGCGCCGACAGCGGCTGCGAGTTCAGCCAGCCGGTCGCGCCGCCGAGGTCGGGCAGCTTCCCTTCGACCGGCAGGGCAGCCGGCGCCGAACCGGTGCCCGCCGCGGTCCTGACCATGCGCGGGGCCGAAGCGGGCAGAGCCGCGTCGGTGTCCGGGGCCGGCGCTGCGGACTGGCGCCGCGGATACCAGCGCTCGAACAAGTCCTGCTCGAGCGTGTTGCCGCCGGGCGGCGAGAGCCGGGCCAGCAGCCCGGTGTCCAGGCCCAGCGCAATGGCGGTCACACCCGCGAGCACCGCGAATCCGAGGCCGCGGCGCACCCAGGCGCCGGCGCCGAGCGATCGTTTCATCACCGCGTAAACGCGGCCGCCGAGCCAGAGCGCCATGGCCAGCGAGGTGGCGGCACCGGCCGCATACGTGAGCAGCAACAGGGAAGTGTGCGCGCTCGCGCCTTGCAGGGCCGCCGTGGTCAGCACGAGGCCGAGCACGGGTCCGGCGCACGGCGCCCACAGCAGGCCCGTCGCGATGCCGAGCAGAAACGAGGGCCATACCGTGCGGCCCGTCGCTTGTGCGTTGCGCTGGGCCGCCTGCGACAGGCGAGCGCCCAGCCCGACCAGCGGTCTGGCCGCACGCTCGGCCAGGCGCGGCGCCACCAGCGCGAGTCCCGCAGCCGCGAGCAGGGCGATGGCCACGCCGCGCCCGATCTCGTTGGCGTCGGCGGCCCACGCGCCGCCGACCGTCGCCAGGGTGGCCACGGCGGCAAAGCTCGCGGCCATCCCGCCCAGCAACGGCAGCCCGCTGCGCACGAAGGGCTGATCCACCCGCGCGAACACGAACGGCACGACAGGCAGGATGCACGGCGCGAGGATCGTGAGCACCCCGGCCAGGTACGACAAGGCAAACAGTGTCATGGCTGACCTCGACAAGGAAAGTTGATCGGCTCCGGACGGTGTGGTGCGGCCGACGCTACGGCCGGCGCCATATCGCCGGACGCAAGGCGCGGGCCGCCGTTCACTGCTTCATCGCGTCCTTTTCCATCGCGCCGCCTTCCATCGCGTCCTTGTGCATCGAATCCTTGCCCATCGCGTCTTTCTTCATCATGGCGTCCTTGGCCATGCGGTCCTTTTTCATGGCGCCTTTGCCCATGTGGTCCTTCTTCATCGCATCCTTGCCCATCGCGTCCTTCTTCATTGCATCCTGTTCCATCGCGTCTTGCGCGAGGGAGCTGCCGGCGGCGAGCAGCATGCAGGTGGATAGCAGGGCGGCGGTGATCTTGGTCATGGCGAATTTCCTTCAAAAAAAGTTGAACCCAACGGTGGGACTGGCCTCCGGGCCGAACGCGATCCGGAGCCGGCAGAGTGTTCCGCCGGGCCCGTCCCGAAGTCCTCGCCCGGAGTTAAAGAATTCGTGATAACTCGGAATGCCGCGCCGGGACATAATCACGCTCCCTACGAGCGGACCCGCACCCATGCCTGCCCTCAAACGTGTCTTGATCGTCGAAGACGATGCCCACATCGCCGAGCTGATGCGCATGCACCTGCACGACGAGGGCTATTCGATCGCGCAGGCGGCCGATGGCGAGACGGGCGCCCAATTGCTCGAGCGGGAGCGCTGGGACGCGCTGGTGCTGGACCTGATGCTGCCGGGCATCGACGGCCTGGAGATTTGCCGGCGCGCCCGGTCGATGGCGCGCTACACCCCGATCATCATCACGAGTGCCCGGTCGAGCGAAGTGCATCGCATCCTGGGACTCGAGCTCGGTGCCGACGACTACCTGGCCAAGCCGTTCTCGGTGCTCGAGCTGGTCGCGCGGGTGAAGGCGCTGCTGCGCCGCAGCGACGCACTGGCGCGCAACGCACGGCTGGAGTCCGGCGGCCTGGAGGTGGGCGGGCTGCGGATCGATCCGGTCGCACGCGAAGTGCTGCTCGACGGCAAGGCGGTCGACCTGACGCCGCGGGAGTTCGACCTGCTGCATTTCTTTGCCCGCCACCCGGGCAAGGTGTACTCGCGCATGGACCTGCTGAATCACGTCTGGGGTTACCGGCACGACGGCTACGAGCACACCGTGAACACGCACATCAATCGCCTGCGCATCAAGGTCGAGTCCGATCCGGGCAATCCGCGCCTGATCCTCACCGTCTGGGGACACGGCTACAAGTTCGCGGCGCCGCCGGCGGGCGAGGGGGACCTCACGTGAAGCGGCTGCATCTGTCGCACCGGCTCTCGATGGTCTTCGCGGCGCTGTTGCTGGCGTGCTGCGGCGCCTCCGCCTGGCTGCAGATGCGCTCGAGCGAGCGCCACGAGCAGGAGGTGGTCCAGCGGCTTTCGATCAGCCTCGCATCGCACATCGCCAGCCATTCGACGCTGATGGCGGCCAGCGGGGTGAACTCGCAGGCGGTGCACGAGCTGTTCGAAAAGCTGATGGACGTGAACCCCAGCGTCGAGGTCTACCTGCTCGCGCCGGACGGCCGGATCCAGGCCCAGGCCGCGCCGGCCGGCCACCTGAAGCGCGAGCACATCGACATGGCACCGGTGCGGCGGCTGCTGGCCGGCGAGCCCTTGCCGGTGTTCGGGGACGACCCGCGCAGCGACACCGCCCGCAAGGTGTTCAGTGTCGCGCCGCTGCAGGTGAACGGGCGGCAGGCCGGCTACGTCTACGTGGTGCTGCTGGGCGAGCAGCACGACGAACTGTCGCAGCATGTGGCAAATGGGAACGTGGTGCGCACGACCATGTGGGCGATGGCGCTGGTGGCCGCGTTCGGCTTGCTGGCCGGGCTGGCGGCGTTCCACTGGATCACCCGGCCCCTGCGGCAGCTCACCGATGAGGTCCACCGCTTCCAGGCC
>JAGRPN010000240.1 GCA_019449555.1 Ramlibacter sp. | reverse complement strand
GGCCGAGCGTGTACACGCCGCCGTACAGTTCGCCGCCGACCCGGCCTTGCGCGGCCGCGAACGCAAGGACGCCCGTCAGCAACACGCTGGTCGGGATCGGCGTGCCTTCGAAGTACGACACCTTGTCGCTGCCGGCGGACAGGGCTTCGGCCGTCACGTTGTAGCGGGCGAGACGGCTGACGCCGCAGCACACGAAAAAGATCAGGGCGGCGGCGTCCCAGCCGCCTTGCAGGCCGGCGGCGAATCCCAGGCTCGCCGGCGCCACGCCGAACGAGATCACGTCCGAGAGCGAATCGAGTTCGCGCCCCAGCGGCGAATGCTCGTGACGCGCGCGGGCGATCCGCCCGTCCAGCACGTCGAAGACGAAAGCGGCCGGCGCGAGGGCCGCCGCCGCATAGAAGTGGAAGGGCAGTTCGCTTGCCATATACAGCATGGCGAACAGCACTGCGCCCACACCGCAGGCGGCGTTGCCGAGCGTGAAGAAGTCGGCCATGTGAAAACCCCGCAGCATCGAGAAATGGCGGGGCGCGGCGTGTTGCATGTGCGGTCCTTCGCGAAGTGTCGAGTTACCTTAGGCCGCGCCGGGCGCCGCTCCCGTCGGACCCCGGCACGCCCGGCTGTCGGCGGCGTCCGACGCCCCTTCAGCCGCCTGCTTTCATGTACATCTGGATTTCGCGCGACTGGTCGGGAATCGCGGCGCCGGTTGGCGCGCCCATCTTCCTCGTGCTGGTCTCGGCGGTCGACTTCATGACGGCCGCCGGCGCAGTCGCCTTGTCCGTCGTCTTCATGATCGTGGCATCGGTGAACGGGTAGTACTCGGCGTTGGTGGGAGCGGCGGCGGCGGTGCCCGCGACCAGCAGCGTGGCGGCGAACGTGAACGTGGCGGCGATCGGATTGCGTGTCATGGTGATATCTCCTTTGGTCCAGGTGGAACGAACAGGGCGTGCGATGCCCCGGCGGAAGCTTCTGTGCGGACCGAATTTCGGGCCGGCACCTGCGTCAGTCGGGGCCGCGCCCGATTGCTTACGCCGGCAATTCGCCCGCGTTCGCAATCCGTGAAATACGCCCGTTCGCGGGATGCATCCGCCCGCCGTTCGCGCTATGGTGCGCGGCTCGAAAGTTGCGGATACGCGCGTCGAACTCTGCAGCGGCCGCCGCCTGCGCGCTGTGCCGGCTGGCAGCGGCCGGGCCGGCGCTATAGTCGTGAGCAGGGGCGGCCGCGATGGCATCGCGTTTCGCGCGCCCGACGTAGGACGGACCCATGGATATCCAGCAGTTCATGCAGGGCTACAAGAGGGCATTGGAGAACCGCGACCCGGCCCAGTTCTGCGCCGCTCCCGTGCTGCGCTACCTGGAGTGCAAGGCGGGTTCCGCGGCTCGTTGAAAAAGCAGCTGCCATGAAGATCGCAGTGCGGCTGCTCGCCTACACGTGGGCCGCGCCGTATTCGCTGGTCGGTCTTTTCATCGGAACGGTGGCCATGCTGTTCGGGGGGCGCGCGCGGCTTCGCGAGGGCGCCCTCGAATTCGGCGGCGGCCGTCTGGGCACGCTGCTGTCGCGCCTGAGCGCGCCGTTTTCCTTCTCCGCCATCACGTTCGGCCACGTCATCCTCGGCACCGACCTTGCCGCGCTTGCCGCCGCGCGCGCCCACGAGCAGGTGCACGTGCGGCAATACGAACGGTGGGGGCCGCTGTTCATTCCCGCCTACCTCCTGTCGAGCTTCGTGCAGCTCGTCCGCGGGCGCCGGCCCTACCTGGACAACCGGTTCGAGCGCGAGGCCTATTCGCAAGCCGGCCAGGCCGTCTCCGCGCGCCGGCACGCTTCGACGGATTCACGGCAACGGCGTTAGCATTCGTCCTCCCGGAAAAGCCGGTGGCGACCGCGCGGCCGGCCCGCCGGTCGACGGATCCGCAACATTCATCCAGGAGGCCTCGCGATGAAAGCCGAAGAACTGCGAGCGCTGCAGGCGCCGCTGAAGGAGCGCTACCGCAGCGAGCCCGAGGCGGCGCTGATCACGCTGCGCGCGCAAGCCCGTCTTGGCGACGGCGTGACCTGCAAAATCGAAACGGGCCAGGCGCTCGTCGCCGCCGGTCTGCACCCGGCTACCGGCGGCACGGGCCTGAGCGCGTGTTCCGGCGACATGCTGCTGGAAGCGCTGGCCGCCTGCGCCGGCGTCACGATGAATGCGGTCGCCACCGCGCTCGGCATCGAGCTGCGCGACGCGTCGGTGCAGGCGGAGGGGGACCTCGATTTCCGCGGCACGCTGGGGCTAGCGAAGGAAGCGCCTGTAGGTTTCCAGGCGATCCGGCTGCGGTTCACGCTTGACACAGATGCGTCGCAGGAGCAGATCGCCGCGCTGTTGCGGCTTACCGAACGCTACTGCGTCGTGTTCCAGACGCTGGCGCATTCGCCGGCGCTGACGTTGACTTCACAGCTCGCGGGCGCGCCCGAACGCCAGCAGCCGGCTCGGCAGGCGCCCTGACGCGCCGGTCCGGCCGGGCGCCGCGCGGCAACGTTAGCATGGGCGCATGGCCACCCGGTCGCGCCGCCACCATTACCACGTGTATGTGGTGGAACTGTCGGACCGGGTCTGGAACGTCGGCCGGTTCCGCCGGGCCAATCCCGATTACGAGCTGGGCAAACCTTTCGTTTACGTCGGCATGACGGGCCTCGATCCAGACGTGCGCTTCGACAAGCACAAGGCCGGTATCCAGGCGAACGGCTATGTTCGCGACTACGGCCTGCGCCTGCTGCCGGGGCTCTATTCGATGTACAACCCCATGCCGTACGACGCGGCGTGCGAGATGGAGGTGGAGCTGGCGATCGCGCTGCGCGAAGCCGGGTACGGGGTGTGGCAGGCCTGAATCGCCCTGTGGAAAGCACCTAGGCCTGTAGGCAAAACACGCGTTTGTCGGGTCAAATAGCCTCGATGACGCCATTCGAGGCCGCCCAGAAGGATATCGAGTCGCCTTACGCATGGATGCGGCTCGGCGTTTCGCTATTGCTCATGACCATCGGTGGCTCGGGCATGTATTCCGTCACTGTGGTGTTGCCGGCGATCCAGTCGGAGTTCGGCGTCGCGCGCGCGGATGCGTCGCTGCCGTACTCGCTGACGATGATCGGATTCGGGCTCGGCGGGGTCATGATGGGCCGGCTGGCCGACCGTTTCGGGGTGCTGGTGCCGGTGCTCACGGGAGGCATGGGTCTGGGCGCCGGCTTCATCGCTGCTGGTCTGGCGCCCAACCTGTGGCTGTTCTGCGCCGCGCAGGGGCTGTTCGTGGGCCTGCTCGGGACGTCCGCGACGTTTGCCCCGCTGGTCGCCGACACCTCGCAATGGTTCGACCGGCGCCGAGGCATCGCGCTGGCCATCTGCATGAGCGGCAACTACACGGCGGGCGCCGTCTGGCCGCCGGTGATGCAGCACTTCATCGACAGCGTCGGCTGGCGCCAGACCTATATCGGCATGGGCGTGTTCTGCATGGTTGCCATGCTGCCGCTGGCGCTGGTGCTGCGGCGGCGCCCGCCGATGCATGCGCCGGAGCCGACCGCGGTGACTGCCGCCGTCCGGCCGGCCGCATGGGAGTCGTCCGCGCGGCCCATGGGCATGTCGCCGGGCACGGTGCAGGCACTGCTTTGCGTGGCCGGGGTCTCGTGCTGCGTGGCGATGTCGATGCCGCAGGTACACATCGTCGCGTACTGCGGGGACCTGGGTTACGGCGCGGCGCGCGGCGCCGAGATGCTGTCACTGATGCTCGGTCTGGGCGTGATCAGCCGGCTACTTTCGGGGTGGGTCTCCGACCACATCGGCGGGCTGCGCACGCTATTGCTCGGATCGATCCTGCAGGGGATCGCGCTGCTGGCGTTCCTGCCCTTCACGGGCCTCGTGTCGCTGTATGTGGTGGCCGGCCTGTTCGGCCTGTTCCAGGGCGGGATCGTGCCGGCGTACGCGCTGATCGTGCGGGAGCATTTCTCGCCCCGCGAAGCCGGCGCGCGCGTCGGCACCGTGCTGATGGCGACGCTGTTCGGGATGGCGCTGGGCGGTTGGATGTCCGGTGAGGTATTCGACCTGACCGGCTCCTACCAGGCCGCCTTCATGAACGGCATCGCGTGGAACCTGCTGAACGCCTCGATCGTCGCGTTCCTGCTGTACCGGTACACGGCCGTCTTGGCCGCGAGGGCGTTCGTGCCGCGGAGGGTGAATTGAACCGCTGGGCCTGGCTGGGCCTCTGGTGCCTGCTGGCGCTCGGGACGGCCGCGGCCCAGTTGCGGCCCGGCGAACTCGCTATCGACTCCGAAGAGAGCTATTACCTCACGCCGTCGTTCATGTGGCTGGAGGACAAGGGTGCGGCACTCACGCTGGACGACGTGTTGAAGCCGCTGACGCAGGCGGCTTTCCAGCCGGTGCCGCAAACCGGGCCCGGCGCGAACTTCGGGTTCACTTCGTCCGCCATCTGGCTGCGCATCGTGCTCAGGGCTTCGCCCGCCGCGCCGCGTGACTGGCTGCTGGAACTGGCGTACCCCCCGCTCGACCGCCTGGAGCTGTTTTCGCCGGACGGGGCAGCCGGCTTCGAGCGCCAGCTGGGCGGCGACCTGCAGCCGTTCGCCGGCCGCGCCGTCGCCCACCGCAACCACGTCATGCCGGTGCGGCTGGTTCCCGGCGCGGACAACGTCCTGTACCTGCGCCTGAAATCCGAAGGCACAGTGGCCGCACCCGTCACGCTATGGCGCCCCGCCGCCCTGGCGCGGCACGACCGGGCTGCCTATGCGGCGCTGAGCCTGTACTTCGGCCTGCTGATCGGGCTGCTGCTGTACAACCTGCTGCTGTTCCTGTCGGTGCGCGACGTCGGCTATCTCATCTACGTCGGGTTCGTCGGTTGCATGGGCGTCGGCCAGGCCGCGCTGACGGGATTCGGCGCCCAGTTCCTCTGGCCTCAGTGGACCTGGTGGAACAGTGTTTCCCCGGCCGCCGGACTCGCCGCGTCGGCGATCTTCGGCATCCTGTTCGCCCGCAACTTCCTGTCGAGCTCGAAACGCATGCGCGGCATCGACCGGTTCATCCTGGCGCAGCTGGCGGGGTGGTGCATCACGTTGTTCACTGCTTTGGCGCTGCCGTACGGCTGGTCAAAATGGACGGTCACGGTGCCGGCGATCGTCAGCGTGATCACGATGGTGGGGCTGGGCGTGATCAGCATCCGGCGCGAATTTGCCGGGGCGCGCCACTTCTTCCTGGCCTGGGCCGTGCTGCTGCTGGGCGTGGTGACGCTGGCGCTGCACAACGTGGGCGCGCTGCCGTCCAACCCGCTTACCGCCAATGCGCTGTTGATCGGATCGGCGCTGGAGATGGTGCTACTGTCGTTCGCGCTGGCCGACCGCATCAACGTCGCCCGCCGCTTCAAGGAGCAGGCCCAGGCGCGCATCGCGGCCGAACACGCGATGGTCGAAGCATTGAGCCAGTCGCAGGAGCGACTGCGCATGATGCTCGAGGAGCGCGAGCTGATCCTGGAAAGCTCGATCGTCGGCATCGCCTTCCTCACCCCGGAAGGGCGGTTCCGCTGGGCCAACAAGGCGATGCTCGACATCTTCGGCACGCGAGGGCGCGCCAATACGTCCATGGAGCCGTTCTACCTCTCGCGCGAGGAGTACCTGCGGGTCGGCGGCGAGGTCGCCGCCAGCGTCAGGCGCGGCGAAGTCTACGAAGCGGAGCTGCAGATGCGCCGCGTGGACGGCACCCCGATCTGGGTTTCGCTTTCGGGCAAGGCGGTGAGCCGCCGCGACCTGAGCCAGGGCACCGTCTGGGTGATCATGAACATCACCGAGCGCAAGCAGCTCGAGCAGCAGCTGAAGAAGTCGAGCTCCGAGCGCGAGGCGATCCTCAACAGCATGCTGGTCGGCATGGTGCTGGCGGTCGGCCGGCGCCATGAGTGGGTCAACGAGAAATTCGCGCAGATGGTGGGCCATCCGCGCGCGACGCTGATCGGCGCGTCCTCGCTCCCGGTGCACGCCGACCTGCCGGCGTGGGAGCGGTTCGGCGAGGAATCGCGCGCGGCGCTGATCGCCACCGGCACGCACATCTGTGAACTCCAGCTCAGGCGGCGCAACGGCGAGTTGTTCTGGGTGGAAATGAGCGGCAGCTGCCTGCGGCCGAAGGATCCGGACTCCGGTGTCGTGTGGACCTTCCTGGACATCACGGCCCGCAAGGATTCCGAAGCGGAAGTGCGCCAGGCGCTGGAGCAGCAGAAAACCCTCAACGAGCTGCGCAACCGCTTCGTCGCCATGAGCAGCCATGAACTGCGCACGCCGCTTGCGGCCATCGCCTCCGCGGAGGAATTGCTGCGTCATTACGGTGAGCGGTTGCCCGAGGCGGAACGCATCGAGGTGCTGGACAGCATCGTCGCGGGCGTGCAGCGCATGTCGCGGATGATGGACCGGGTGCTGCTGCTGGGCAAGGCCGAGGCCGGCATGCTGGAATTCAGGCCGCAGACGATCGATCTCGTCCCGCTGTGCCGGCAGTTCGTGGAGGAAGCCCGCGCGATGCTGCCCGGCCACCCCGGCGAAGTGGCGCTGGAACTGGGCGACGGGGTGGGCGAGGGCGTGTACGACGAAAAGTTGCTGCGCCACATCTTCAGCAACCTGCTGTCCAATGCGCTGAAATACTCGCCCGAAGGCGGGCCTGTGCGTTTCCAGGTGCGGCGCGAAGGGCCTTCGACCGTGTTCCAGGTGGCGGACCAGGGCATCGGCATTCCGCCCGACGAGATCTCGCGCCTGTTCCAGTCGTTCCATCGCGCGAGCAACGTGGGCGCGATCCAGGGCACCGGCCTGGGGCTGGCGATCGTCAAGAACGCGGTGGACATGCACGGCGGCGGCATCGAGGTGCACAGCACGCCCGGCAAGGGCACCACGTTCACGGTCACGCTGCCGGCTTGACCTTCGACAAGCTGGTGTCGAAAGCTTTTCGAACAAGTGCCTGATCGGGGGTAAACGTGGGTTGATCCGCGGGTTGGGATTACCTAGGCTTCTTCCCCGACCATCCAATCCCGACAGGAGCCTCCCATGAGTCTTCAGACCAAGTATCTGCTGAACGAGAGCCAGATGCCCAAGTTTTGGTACAACATCCAGGCCGACCTGCCCAGCCCGGCGCCGGCCGTGTTGCACCCTGGCACGCTGCAGCCCGTCGGCCCGGACGACCTGGCGCCGCTCTTTCCGATGGAGCTCATCATGCAGGAGGTGAGCACCGAGCGCGAAATCGAGATTCCCGAGCCGGTGCGCGACGTGTACCGCGCCTGGCGCCCGGCGCCCCTGTACCGCGCGCACCGCCTGGAAAAGGCGCTGGGCACACCGGCCAAGATCTTTTACAAATACGAGGGCGTGAGTCCCGCCGGCAGCCACAAGCCCAACACGGCCGTGGCGCAGGCTTTCTACCACAAGAAGGCGGGTGTCAAGCGCCTGACAACCGAGACCGGAGCCGGCCAGTGGGGGACGGCGCTGTCGTACGCCGGGGCGCTGTTCGGCCTTCAGGTCGAGATCTACCAGGTGCGCGTGTCCTACGACCAGAAGCCGTATCGCCGCGCGGTGATGGAGACCTATGGCGCGCGCTGCGTGGCTTCGCCGTCCAATGAAACCGTCTACGGCCGTTCCGTGCTGGCCAAGACCCCCGACCATCCCGGCAGCCTGGGGATCGCGATCTCGGAGGCGGTCGAGATGGCGGTGCAGCGCGAAGACACCAAGTACGCGCTGGGTTCAGTGCTGAACCACGTGCTGCTGCACCAGACCATCATCGGCCTGGAGGCGATGGAGCAGATGCAGATGGCCGATGCCTGGCCGGATGTGGTGTTGGCCTGCGCGGGCGGCGGCTCCAATTTCGCCGGCCTCGCATTTCCGTTCATCGGCGACGGCCTGCGCGGCGGCCAGAAGCCGCGCATCGTGGCGGTGGAGCCGGCGGCCTGCCCGTCGCTCACGCGCGGCAAGTACGCCTACGATTTCGGCGACACCGGGCGCATGACGCCGCTAAGCAAGATGCACACGCTGGGCAGCCAGTTCACGCCGCCGGGCTTCCATGCGGGGGGCCTGCGCTACCACGGCATGGCGCCGCTGGTGTCGCACCTCAAGGAATTGGGGCTGCTGGAAGCCGTGGCCTACAACCAGGTCGAGTGCTTCGAGGCCGGCGTGCTGTTCGCGCGCAACGAGGGCATCGTGCCCGCGCCGGAGGCGAACCACGCCATCAAGGGCGCCATCGAGGAGGCGTTGCGCTGCAAGCGCGAGGGCAAGTCCGAAACGATCCTGTTCAACCTCAGCGGCCACGGTCACTTCGACATGGTGGCCTACCAGAAGTATTTCGCCGGCGAGCTCAGCGACGAAAGCTACGACGAGAAGGAACTCGCGGCGTCGCTCGCCGGCCTGCCCAGCGTGCCGGCCTGATCCCTCTCTCTCTGTCTCTGATCAGGCGTAGGCGACCGAGGGCACCACGAGTTCGAGCAGGCGGTTCAGGCCGCCTGTATCGATGCTGACGTTGGCATATTCGCGCACCTTCGGCTTCGCCCGGTACGCCACCGATAGGCCGGCCAGCTGCATCATCGGCAGGTCGTTGGCGCCGTCGCCCACCGCGATCACCTGTTCGTGCGAGCAGCCGATTTCGAGGCACGCCTGCGCCACGGCATCGCGCTTGGCCTGGCCATCGATGATCCCTCCCACGATACGCCCGGTCAGGGCGCCGTCCTCGATCTCCAGTTCGTTCGACCGCGCGTAGTCCAATCCCAGCCGGGGCTTCAGCCGGTCGGTGAAATAGGTGAAGCCGCCGGAGACCAGCAGGATCTTCAGGCCATCCCAGCGCGCATAGGCCAGCAGTTCCAGCGCGCCGTGGTTCAGGCGCAAGCGGTGTTCGTAAACGCGTTGCAGCACCGAGACCGGCGTGCCGGCCAACAGAGCCAGACGACGTGCCAGGCTTTCCTTGTAGTCGCCGATCTCGCCGCGCATCGCGGCATCGGTGATGGCCGCCACGGCCGGCCCTTTGCCCACGATGTCCGCGATCTCGTCCACGCACTCGATGTTGATGAGCGTGGAATCCATGTCGAAAGCGATCAGGCGGAAGTCGGCCATGCGCAGCGGTGGATTGACGCCCTGGACGAACAGGCCGGGTGCGATTTCACGGAGGTGGGGCATGCGCGGAATTGTCGCATCAGCCGTAGAATCGCCGGTCCTACCCGCGCCCAATTGGCGTCTTCAACTTACCCGTGATGAACGCCCCAGTCGACGTGTCCTTGCCAGCCCGCGAAGCAAAGCTGCGCGGGGGCCCCGGAGTAATCGCGCGCGGGCAGAGTGCGAAGCCGATCACCACCTATCGCAAGTACTGGGCGGCGCGCTTCGGTACGGCGCGGTTCCTGCCGATGAGCCGCGCCGAGATGGAGCGCCTGGGCTGGGACAGCTGCGACATCGTGCTCGTCACCGGCGACGCCTATGTGGATCACCCGAGCTTCGGCATGGCCGTCATCGGCCGCACGCTGGAAGCGCAAGGCTTTCGCGTGGGCATCATTGCGCAGCCCGATTGGCAGAGCGCCGATGCCTTCAGGGCGCTGGGCCGGCCGAACCTGTTCTTCGGCGTCACGGCCGGCAACATGGATTCCATGATCAACCGCTATACGGCGGATCGGAAAATCCGCAGCGATGACGCGTACACGCCGGGCGACGTGGGCGGCAAGCGGCCCGACCGCGCCGCGATCGTGTACAGCCAGCGCTGCCGCGAGGCGTTCAGGGACGTGCCGATCGTGCTCGGCGGGATCGAGGGGAGCCTGCGCCGCGTCGCGCATTACGACTACTGGTCGGACAAGGTGCGCCGCTCGATCGTCGTCGATTCGAAGTGCGACGTCCTGTTGTACGGCAACGCCGAGCGGGCAATCGTGGAGATCGCGCACCGGCTGGCAGCCAACGAGCCGGTGCACGCGATCACCGACGTGCGCGGCACGGCGTTGGTCCAGCGCGCCCCGCGGGGTGGCTGGTTCGAGATCGATTCGAGCAGCGTCGATACGCCCGGTCGCGTGGAGGACCACGTGAATCCGTACATGACGACGGTGGAGCAGGCGCAGGCGCAGGGCACGAACTGCGACAGGGATTCGCTTTCTCCCCTGCCGGGGGAGGGCGGGGGTGGGGGCAATGAGCAGCCGCTCGTGTTCGTTGCCAATCCAGGACGCAAACCCCCGCCGCGCGAGCGCACGGTGATCCGCCTGCCTTCCTACGAGCAGGTCAAGGCCGACCCGGTGCTGTATGCGCACGCCAGCCGCGTGCTGCACCTGGAGACGAATCCGGGCAACGCGCGCGCGCTGGCGCAGCGGCACGGCGACCGCGATGTCTGGCTCAATCCGCCGCCGATCCCGCTGACCACCGCGGAGATGGACCATGTGTTCGGCCTGCCCTACGCGCGCAGCCCGCATCCGGTGTACGCGGACGAGAACGGCAGCCACGACGGCGCCACCAGGATCCCGGCGTGGGAGATGATCAGGTTCTCGGTGAACATCATGCGCGGCTGCTTCGGCGGCTGCACTTTCTGCTCGATCACCGAGCATGAAGGCCGCATCATCCAGAGCCGCAGCGAGGATTCGGTGATCCGCGAGATCGAGGAGATCCGCGACAAGGTGACCGGCTTCACCGGCGTCATCTCCGACCTGGGCGGGCCGACGGCCAACATGTACCGCCTCGGCTGCCGCAGTCCCGAGATCGAAGCGGCCTGCCGCAAACCCAGCTGCGTGTACCCGGGGATCTGCCAGAACCTGAAGACCGACCACGCCGCGCTCATCCACATGTACCGACGCGCGCGCGGGCTCAAAGGCATCAAGAAGACCCTGATCGGCTCCGGGCTGCGTTACGACCTGGCGATCCAGTCACCGGACTACGTCAAGGAACTGGTGCAGCACCACGTGGGCGGCTACCTCAAGATCGCGCCCGAGCACACCGAGCAGGGGCCGCTCACGAAGATGATGAAGCCGGGCATCGGCAACTACGACAAGTTC
>JAGRPN010000239.1 GCA_019449555.1 Ramlibacter sp. | reverse complement strand
TCATGTCGGGCCAGGAACCGCGAATCGGTCCGAACATGTTTCTTCCGAGAATCCAGGCGCCAACATTCTTGAAGCCCCGCGCAGCGAAGTCGTCATCGATCCCCGTTGTGCCACCGTCGGCGCCAAATAGGATCCGTTGGAGCGTGCGTGTCGGGACTAACCACTGGTGCAAATCTGTCCCGCCCACGCCGAGCGGATTCCTGATGTCCTGATTCGGACCAGCTCCGTATCCGTCAAGCGAGATGGTAAAGCTCTCAACTCGGACGCGTGTCATTTTCATGCCTTCCTTTCGATCGACGCCTAACGTTGGAGGTAAGCGGCGACCAAGGAAACAGAGCCGCGCATCGGCCGATGCCCTTGGCCGTCCGTCTTGACTGACCTGTTAACCCTTCCGACAGCGACGCGCCCGGGAACGCCTGCCAGCACTACTGCGCGCGCCTTTTGAGTTGGATCCGCACTAATAACGCCAGCCACCTGAATTAAGACACGATTCGTTCTAAGCGGGCGCAAGGTCGCTCGAAGATTGGCGGTGCCGTTACCAAATGGAAGCTGCGGTTCAACCGAAGCTACAACTGTCATGCCCTCGGGGCTTTCTGCCAGCCACTCGATGAAGACACGTGAAATGACGTGTTCTGTCCCTTCGTTCGCGACCACAACACGATAAGTACCGGTGCGCCCGGCCGCCGACCAGTAGCCTCCGGAGACTACCGCTACGACAGACGACGCCACGGCAGGGGCAGCAAATGCGAGGTCAGCGCAAAGCAACCATAAAAATGCAAGCAAAAACACGCGCATGAAGGTTAACGTTGGAGATAACCGGCGACCAAGGCACAAGAGCGCCGCAGGCGCGGACGCCCTTGGGCGTTCCGAGTTGATTGCCCAGTTAGAGTGCGTGCTCACAACCGCCACCGATCTCGAAGCGCGCTAAGTTCAGCGCCCAATCGCTGTATCTCAAGGAGATGGCGCTTCAGATCGGATAGCTCATAGCGAATCTCTCGCTGCTCCTCCGAGATTGGCAGGCCAACCACATTTATGACTTCTTCCCGATACGGATTTACGCCCCAGCGACCGTGCACCAACTCGTTTCGAATCTTCCGAACGCCATGTGCCTGCGAAATCCAGTCCGCATACTCGCGGCGACCAGCCGAATCGATGGAGAGGGAAACTTCGGCTACTTGTCCTAAGAACTCTAGCCGCTGATGGAAGCCAAACTCCGCCACCTGCCGCGTCAGAGTCTCCAGGCGCCTGCCATCTTCAATCCACACGAGACATAGCCCAAGGTTTGTATCCAGACGAGCGAACTCGAAAAGTAGTCGCCCCAGCAAAGTCGCACCCTCAGTTTCTAGAGCGTCGTGGCGCTCAGAAGCTTGGCGGGCAGTGATCTCGTCCAAAGCGCTCTACCGTGGAGGTAACCGGCCTGCGCGGCTTTTCGCGCAGGTCCGGTTGACCGCCATGTTAGGCCAAGGCGGAAATGCAGTGCACAAGCCACTCGTCATGGCGCTTCACCGCGGCATCAGCGCGAACACACCCCAGCCCAGGTATTCACGCGTGTAAGCGGCGTAGCGCTCGGGTTCCGATGTCAGTTTGGCTCGAACATCTTTCGCCAACTCGTCGTCGGGATTGGCTTCAAGCCATCGGCGCATGGTGAGCCACTTGGCTGCCTCGTACCTGTCCCAGCCGTCCTGGTCAGCCAGGACCATTTCAACGACGTCGTAGCCAAGCTGGCCGAAAGATGCGAGAAGTTCCGGAAGCATGAGAAAGTCGGAGATAGAGTTGGCAAGACACCCCTTGGCAACATCTTCCGTCGGCGGTAACTGCCGCCAGTAGGGCTCGCCGACGACGATGATCCCCCCGGTGCGCAGGCTCCGCGCCAGAAGCTCGATAGTGCCGGCGACTCCCCCGGCGATCCAGGTGGCACCGACACAGGCTGCAACATCGACCTTCTCGTCAGAGACGTAGCCCGCAGCATCGCCATGGATGAACTTGACTTGATCGGCGACGCCGAGTTCCTCAGCACGGAGTTTCGCTTGCTCGGTGAACAACTGGCTCATGTCGATGCCGGTGCCGATAACGCCGTGATCGCGTGCCCAAGTGCACAGCATCTCCCCCGACCCGCTGCCGAGGTCAAGCACTCGGGCCCCCGATTCCAGACGCAGCGCCTTGCCGAGCGTGGCGAGCTTTTCGGGTGTGATCGGGTCGTGGATGCGGTGAGCACTTTCAGTGATGTTGAATATTCGTGGGATGTCCATAGTGGGAAATTTCCTTACGGCTGTGAATAGATTCGGTCAGGGCCTAACGTCGGAGATGACCGGCGGACAGTAGGCGGGCGAAGCCCGCCGATAAGAGGTCCGTGTCGATTGGCCTGTTAGACCTCACCTGCTCCTCCCGGAAAGAAGGCGCCGCAGTGAGAGCGGTACAACTGCAATGACGAGAAAGGCGAGTACGCCAACCTGTGCAAAGGCTTCAGCAGCCGCCCACCGGAGGTGCCACATTGCTTGTGTGGCGTCCTCTTCTAAGACGCCGCCGTGGAACTGGTGCTCTTCTTCTAGCGCATAGGCAACGTACCCGGCGAAGGCGCCCAACACCAAGGCGGCAACGCAAGCTGCGACCAATAGCCTCTTCTCGCCGCTAGTGAGGTGCACGTCGTGAGGTCTAACGTCGGAGTTGACCGGCGACCGGGAAGCGTGTGCGCGCAGCGCACGGAAGCACCTGGGCGTGCGTGTCGAACGACCTGTTAAGCCGCATGACCGCCCCGGAGTTGGAGTTCTCCTAGCACTTCCGACGTGGCCAAGATCCGGGCATATTCACCCGACAGGTTTGCCAGTGACATCGCGTGTACCTCGTCTGCGCTTCTAAGCGTACCCGAGAAGTCGCGCTTCTCGAAAGTGAATGTTGCGTCCGAGACCACAGTGACCTCAAAGCCTAGATTACCGGCGGTCCGCGCGGTGGATTCGACGGAGTTGTGGGTCGCTACGCCCACGATTACCAGGCGTTCGATGCCTCTAACTCGCAGCCAGCGCTCCAATCCGGAATGCACGAAGCCGTCAGGAATGTTTTTCTCGAACACGTGCTCCGTTTGTAGGGGAATAAACCGGTCCTGAAACTCCGCCCCGACGGCGCCAGGCCAAAACGGTGAACCGGGTGTTCTCGACATGTGCCGCACATGAACCAATGGAGCGCGTGCTTGCCTCCATGCGCGCAGCAAAGACGCTATGTTGTCCTCGGCCGCGCGATTGTTTCGCGGCGGAAGGCCGGCGGCACTCATCCCTTTCTGGAGGTCTGTCAGGATCAGGGCCGGAGCCGACGAAGCGTCCATGTCTGCGGCTTAACGTCGAAGGTGACCGGCACACAACACGAGCCGCGGGGCGGCCTCCGGTTGTTGTGTGTCCGTGTCGACCGACCAGTTAGGTCTTCTTGCCGAGGAACACATTGAACATCTTCTCCGATAAGAAGAACTGCGCTGTGGCCGGATAGGCGAGCAAATACAGCGCTGCAATGAAGACTGCAGGCAGATTAACGCCTTTGCCGATCGACGCAAGGGCCAAGACCAATAGCGTCGGGAAAGCCAAAAATCCGGTGTATGACCAAAGGAACCGCGCTCGCTCTTGCTTGGTCAATGCCCGAGCGGGAAACTTGGCGAACCACATCGCAACCAAGCCGGCAATCAAGAATGCGACGGGCACGACCGCGCCGCCAGTGAAGAACGCTCGCGCTAGAACGTTAAGAACCAGCGCCAAAAGGGCGGCACAAGCGGCGACGGTGACCAAGCGGGGCGACGAGTTCGCAGAAGACGTCATTGTTGAGACCTAACGTAATTTATGCCTCCGTCGCCTAGAACTGAATGTCATCATCGAGCGGATCCGGATGCGCCTTCGCCAGGGCAGATAGACGCTTTTCAAGCGCCTCGACAAAGCCGATGGCGCTGCAAACGTGGTTGTAGATCAACAAACTCTCGTCGTAGTTCAAGACATCGTTGTCGTGAGCAAGGCTGTGGTCGTTGCGAACATGATTGAAGGCCTCAAGGGTAGAGATCGACGACTTCAGGATGCGCTCAGTCATCTCCGACTCAATCGCACCGATCTTCTTCAGGTGTTTGATGTATTCCCCGATGAGGCTGTGGAGAGGTTTCTCCTTCTCCGTGGTGATACCTCGCCTCTCACAAAGGGTTCGGAAGTAGCGCAGGGAAAAGGTATGCAGGCGATCTAGACCTTCAGCAGGCTCGTTGCGCTCAATGGCTTGTCGCACGGAGCGGGCAAGTACGGCGAACTCCTTCTCGTCCGAGATAGGAGAGATCGCTCCGAGATCCGCTACCGGTGCACTTTGCTTGAGGCGTTCCACTGCCCGCGAGCAGGCATTGAACCTCTCTTCGTCACCAGGCGAGACGCCGTGCTCTCTCGCGCACTGAAGAAGGTCACTAAGGAGCTTTGAAACTACATGATTTGGCTCGAGTGTCCAAAAGGCTCGAAGTCGATTCGCCTTTGAGCCGCTAGCGTTGTCGTACTTTGCGTCGTAGATGTTCATGTCGACGCTGTCCAAGACAAACTCGTCGAAATTACGGTTTGAGAAATCCAGGACATACCCGCCGCCCATCTGCAGGAGCCTTTCAAATGCGCGCTTCTCAAGGTTGTTGAGATCCGACACCGTGTGCCCTAGGAGGTATAACGTTGAAGCTGACCGGACCGCAACACTTGCGGCGAAGCCGCCTCCTGCAGTTGCGGGTCCGTGTCGAGCGACCAGTTAGAAGACATCTCACGATCCTCCATTTGATTTGTCGCGCTCATTTTGCAAAGGGTCCCGAATATCGCGCAAGTCTCTCGCGAGATCGCGCGGAAAATTCATGAAGCGCCGAAGAATGAAAACAAAGCCACCCGCCACCCCGAGGACAACCAGAATAAGGGCGACTATGCCGAGCCAATACCACGACAGCCAGTCAGCGATGAAGCCCAGTATTGCCCCAAGCGCCGCTATTACAAAACCCACGAATCCAGGAAACAGCGCGCGGTTGTGCCTGTTTGGCAGGAAAGTTTCGAGCCGCGCCATCGGATGCCTTCTAACGTAATATCTCCCGCAGGCCGAATGCTCTTATCGCGCAGCTGCCGAATAAAGTGGAAGCGGGATCGGCGGCAAGTCGTTGCGGCCGCTCTGTTTTTTCCTTGAACGCCGATGAATGAGCTCGATGAAGTGGCGACCTGCAACGCCGCAAATTCGAGTGCGGTGTGCCTGCGGAATAAAGCTGCGCGATAAGCTCGCCTTTGGGCGGTGAATTGGCCACTGTCCCCCCTTCTGGGCGGCTTGCGTGCTGGGCTTTCGGCGTCTATACTGGTTTTTCGTACAGTATGAGCATCTAATGAACCGCCGCAACCCACCTGCAGTCAGCGCGCCTGCTCGATCAAGTGCAGGAGCGCGCCCGTTATTTGCACTATAGCCTCAGCACTGAGAAAGCTTACCTTTACTGGATCCGTTTCTTCGTCCGCTGGCACGGGCTGAAGCATCCGTATCTTTAGCGACTCGGTCGAAAGCTTCCAGGCGGGGTTCGGGCCCCACGCGAAGCAGATTCTCGGCGACATCGCCAATTACACCGATCTCAAGCCGGTGATGCAGATCAGCGAAGTGGTGGTCGGCGGGCAATAGGCTTCGGCGCGCCGGTTGCGCGCCGCATGCGACGCTGACCTACTGCACCTTCCGCAGCTTCTGCAAATCGATGGTGTCGATCTTGAGCGCGGGCGGTGTCATGTTGCCGACGGGAACGCTGTCCTTCGGAATTTTGCCTACCTCGATTTCCAGCGTCTCGCCAGTGCGTATGTCGATCTTCCGATTCTCTGTGCGCCCGTCCTGGTAAATGCGCCACCGCAGCAGGGTACTGCCACTCAGCGTCTCCTTTTGCGACGCTATCGCAGCTGCGTTGGTTGGCATTGGTCTCGGCGCCTGCGCAAACGCCGAAGGCAGCAGCGACATTGAAATCGTCCGCCCGGTTCCGTTGGCCTTCGGGAATGGGAACCACTGAGAGCTCCTGCCGAATTCGACGAGCACTTCCCCTTCCTCGTAGATTGCGAACTTCACGTCCACCGTTCCGATCTCGTGTTTGATCGGCACTGGCAGAGTCGCGAGAGGTGCCTTATTGAAATACTTCTTGTATAACTCGCTGTTCACCCGCTCCGCGTCCGTGCGAGGGAGCTTCATCGCTGCGGAATAGACGTCGTAGCCGGAATTCAGCAGTGCGGGCAGGACCACGAGCACACCCGTGGCTTTCACGATCCACCCTCTTACCGTACCCCCGTCGCCGGGGAGATTACCCGCGTAAGTACCGGGAATGGTTGGCGAGTTCGTGGCCATAAGACCTCCTGTCGAATGCGCATACATGTACGCCGATGATCCGGCTCCCGCATCCTCCAATTGGGGGATAGGGGGTTCACGCAAGAGCTGACGCAATCTCTGCCGCAAAGGCACGGATTTAGCCGGTCATGGCCGAGATGCTGCCCCCACCCGCTACATCCCGATCACCTCTTCGAACGGCTCGCTGCTTTGCTGCTGCAGCGCCCACATCTCGGCATAGCGCCCGCCTCGGGCCAGCAGCTCGGCGTGGGTGCCGCGCTCGACGATGCGGCCTGCCTCCAGCACCAGGATCTCGTGCGCATCCACCACCGTGGAAAGCCGGTGCGCGATGACCAGCGTGGTCTTGTTGTGCGCCACGCCTTTGAGCTCGGCCTGGATCGCGCGCTCGTTGGCGGAGTCCAGCGCCGAAGTGGCCTCGTCGAAGATCATGATCGGCGGGTTCTTGAGCAGCGTGCGTGCGATAGCGACACGTTGCTTCTCACCACCCGACAGCTTCAGCCCACGCTCGCCCACCATCGTCTGGTAGCCCTTGGGCGTCGATTCGATGAAGTTGTGGATGCGGGCGGCGCGCGCGGCTTCTTCCACTTCGGCGCGGGTGGCGCCCGGACGGCCGTAGGCGATGTTGTATTCCACCGTGTCGTTGAACAGCACCGTGTCCTGCGGCACGATGCCGATGGCTTGGCGCACGCTGGCCTGCGTGACCTCGCGGATGTCCTGCCCGCCGATCGTGATGCGCCCCTGCTGCACGTCGTAGAACCGGTACATCAGGCGCGCCAGCGTCGACTTGCCCGCGCCCGACGGCCCGACCACCGCCACCGTCCTGCCGGCGGGAATCTCGAAGCTCAAGTGATGCAGGATCGGCCGCGCCGACTCGTAGGCGAAGCTGACGTTCTCGAAGCGGACGGTCGCATCGAACCGGTCGAGCGGCTGCGCGCCGGGCTTGTCCGCCACCTCGCGCTCCTTTTCCATCAACACGAACATCTTGTCCAGGTCCGTGAGGCTCTGCTTGATCTCACGGTACAGCACGCCAAGGAAATTGAGCGGGATATACAGCTGGATCATGAAGGCGTTGACCATCACCAGGTCGCCCAGCGTCATGCGGCCCTCGACCACGCCCTGGGTCGCGCGCCACAGCATCGCGACCAGGCTGATCGCGATGATCAATTGCTGGCCGGTGTTGAGCAGCGACAGCGTGGTCTGGCTCTTCAGCCGCGCCTTGCGCAATTTTTCCAGGCTCTCGTCGTAGCGGCGCGCCTCGAAGCCTTCGTTGTTGAAGTACTTCACCGTCTCGTAGTTCAGCAGCGAATCCACCGCCTTGGTGTGCGCGGCCGAGTCGAATTCGTTGGCCTCGCGGCGGAACTTCGTGCGCCACTCGGTGACGGACACCGAAAAGGTGATATAGAACGCCAGCGCCGCCAGCGTGATCCACGCGAACCAGACGTCGAACTTCACCGCCAGGATCGACAGCACCAGCGCCACCTCGATCAACGTCGGCACGATGCTGTAGAGCGAGTACGAGATCAGCGATTCGATGCCGCGCACGCCGCGCTCGATGTCGCGTGTCATGCCGCCGGTCTGGCGTTCCAGGTGGAAGCGCAGGCTGAGCGCATGCAGGTGTTCGAACGTCTGCAGCGCGATGCTGCGCGCCGCGCCCTGGGTCGCCTTGGCGAACACGAGCTCGCGCAATTCGGTGAAGAACGTGGTCGAGAGGCGCAACAGCCCGTACGCGATCAGCAGCCCGGCGGGAACGACCAGCATGGCCATGCCCGGCTTGAAGTTCATCCTGTCGATGAGCGTCTTCAGCAGCATCGGCACACCGACGTTGGCCAGTTTGGCGCCGATCATGAACGCGAGCGCCGCCGCCGCGCGCCACTTGTACTCCCACAGGTAGGGAAACAGCCGCTTGAGCGTGGCCCAGTCGGTGTGGACGCGCGGCTGCACGGCCGAGCCGGGTTCGATGGGAATGGAGGAAGCGTGACGCCCGTAACCGCGCATCGGGGACAATCGTGGATCTATTTGAGAGAGATTGTGCCCATGTCCGCCAATTCAAGCGATCCGAAGGGTCTCGCCACGCGTTTGTCGACAGCCCTGCCGACCGGCAAAGAGCTGGTGCTGAAGGTGATTCCGATGCCCGCCGACAGCAATGCCAACGGCGACATCTTCGGCGGCTGGGTGATGGCGCAGGTCGACCTGGCCGGCTCGGTGCTGCCCGCGCGCCACACCCGGGGCCGCATGGCCACCGTGGCGGTGAAGGAGTTCGTTTTCAAGCAGCCGGTGCGTGTGGGCGACATCTGTTCCTTTTACTCCGAGATCCTGCGCATCGGCCGCACGTCGATCACCGTCGATGTCGAGGTCTATGCCGAGCGCTTCGGCTCGCAGGGGCAGTTCTTCAAGGTAACGGAAGCGACGCTCACCTATGTGGCGATCGACGAAGCCGGGCGGCCCCGGCCGATTCCGTCCGCCTAGCCCATCTGCCCCGCCGGCGCGGGCTCGCGCGGCGGCCCCGCGCACGCCATGCACATCGCCGCCAGGATGACGAGGAAAGCGGCCTTCTCGAAGAAGTGGAAGCCGACGTCCGTGATCAGGTTCGGCACGACGGCCACCAGCGCGAGCGCGGGCCAGTGCTCGCCGCGTGCGACGAACCGCCTGCCGACCAGCCGCAGCAACCCGGCCCAGAACGCCAGGTACGCGACCAGGCCCGGCAGCCCCCAGCTGAAGAAGACCTGCACGATGTCGTTGTGGCTGTGTGCCAGCGGCGTGAGCCCCGGCACCACCGGCGGCGGGTCCACGCCGTACGGATAGCCGCGCCCGGTGGCAAGCCAGTGCCAGTCGAGCGATTCGCGCAGGTACAGCTTCAAATAAGCAATGCGCAGCTCGGGCCCGGTCTTGCCCTGCGCGAACAGGTACAGGTAGAACCAGATCGCGACCACGGCGCAGCCGATCAGCAAGAGCCATCCCGCCGGCCGCAGCCCGCGCTGGATCGAGACGAACGCGAGAATTCCCGCCAGGAAAGCGCCGGCCAGCGCGCTGCGCGACTGCACGGTCGCCACCGGAATGAGCCACAGCAGCGGCAGGATCGCCATGATCGACACCGGCAGGCGCCACTGCGGGAACGCACGCTTGTGCACGAGCGGCCCCCACGCGAGATAGAACATCGGCAGGAACAGACCCACGAACGTATAGGACTGCACCGCCAGCCCCGACGCCTGGTACCGGAAAGGCCACGCCTCGCGGGCAATCAATTCGACCGGATGCCACGTCAGTTTGAAACCGGTGACGGCCTCCAGCGGCATGCTGAAGAAATGCCAGACGCACAACGCGGCGAACAGGCCGACCACCGCCTGGAAATTGCCCGGGTTCGCGAGAAAAATCGCCAGCACCGGCAGGCAGATGAGCAGCGGCGCCTGAGCGGGCACGACACCGGGCAGCCCGCCGTGGCGGACCATCACCGACTGCGACCACAGGATCGCAAGCGCGAGGGCCAACGCGGGCACCAGGATCAGCGCATGTTCGGCGAAGAGCCGGCGCCAGGGCTCGCGCCGGAAGGCGGCGCAGTACACGGCACCCAGCAGTCCCAGCACGGTCAGGGCGACGTCGGGCGCCGTATTCACCGCCCTCGTCACCACGAGGAAGAAGAACGCGGCCAGCCACAGGCCGGGGAAGTATCGATCCAGCGCCGACTTGCCGGCTGCGGCCGCCGCTTGCATCAGCTGGGGAACCGGCCGTGGCGGCCCTCGCCGCCGGCAAAGCGCCTGGCGCCTTCGAGCGCGTCGGGGACGCGCTGCTTGCTGCGCTCCCATTCCAGGTGCAGCGCCTGCGCTAGCGAGCGGTCCCACTGTTCGTAGGCGTTCAGCCGGTCGGCCCGCATCGTCTCCTGCGGGAATTTCGCGAGCTGCTGCGCCAGCGCCATCGCCGCATCGCGGGCGCCGCCGCTCGGCACCACCCGGTTCGCCAGGCCCATCTGCAGCGCTTCGGCTGCCTCGACCTTGCGTCCCGTGAGGATCAGGTCGAGCGCTCGGCCCAGCCCCACCAGGCGCGGCAGGCGCACGGTGCCCCCGTCGATCAGCGGCACGCCGAAGCGGCGGCAGTACACGCCGAAATACGCGTCTTCTTCCATCACGCGCAGGTCGCACCACAAGGCCAGTTCCATCCCCCCGGCCACGGCTGCCCCGCTCACCGCGGCGATCACCGGCTTGGACAGCAACAGGCGCGTCGGCCCCATGGGGCCGAGCGGCCCGGCGGGTTTGCGCGGGCCGAGCGGGGCGGCATGGGCCGGCGCGAAATCGAGGTCGGCCAGCCACTCGGAGGCGGCGCCTTCCGCCGCGAGCCGCGCACCCGCCTGCAGGTCCCAGCCGGCGCAGAAATGCCCGTGCGCCCCGTGGAAGACGGCCACCAGCGCCTCGGCGTCGGCCTCGAAGGCGAGGAACGCCCGGTACAGGTCCAGCGCCGTGGGCGCGTCCACCGCGTTGCGCACCTCCGGGCGGTCCAGGGTCACGACCGTGACCGGCCCGATTTTTTCGACCGTGATGGCACTCATGGCCCGATTACACCCGAAGCGGCAGCGGCCGGTCCAGGGAACTTCTGCGACACGACTTCGGGCCAACCCTGTGCATCATGCAGCGCCCGCGAAGTTATAAAGCATAGGACAGACGGGAGCGACGGTGCAATTCATACAACTGGTGATCGGCGGCATCTCGCAGGGATGCATCTACGGGCTGATCGCGTTGGGTTTTGTGCTCATCTATAAAGCCACCGAGACGGTGAGCTTCGCGCAAGGAGAACTGATGATGCTGGGCTCGTTCTGCGGCCTGGCCACCATGACCTTCCTCGGGTTCCCGTTCTGGCTCGCCGTGCTGAGCGCGATCGGCGCGATGGCCGCCTTCGGCGTGCTGCTCGAGCGCGTCGTGATCCGCCCGATCCTGGGCCAGCCCGCGTTCTCGATCGTGATGCTCACGATCGGCATCGGCTACGTGGCGCGCGGCGTCATCACGATGATCCCATCCATCGGCACCGACACCCACACGCTGCCGGTGCCCTACAAGGACATGGTGTGGAACCTGGGCGGCGCAGGCGGCCAGGGCGGCCTGGTGCTGAACGTCGAGCAGATGGTGGTGATCGCCGCGACCGCCGCGCTTTGCCTGCTGCTGTTCGCGATCTTCAGGTACAGCAAGGTCGGCATCGCGATGCAGGCCGCGTCGCAGAACCAGTTGGCCGCCTACTACATGGGCATCCCGGTGAAGGCGCTCAACGGGCTGGTCTGGGGACTGGCCGCGGCCGTGGCGGCAGTCGCCGGCTTGCTGCTCGCCCCGATCACGTTCGTGCACGTGAACATGGGGTTCATCGGCCTGAAGGCGTTTCCCGCCGCGGTGGTGGGCGGCTTCGGCAGCCTGCCGGGCGCGATCGTCGGCGGGCTCGTGATCGGCATCGTGGAGTCGCTCTCGGGCTTCTACCTGCCGCAAGGCTTCAAGGACATCGCCGCCTACGTCGTGGTGCTCGTCATGCTGATGGTGAAGCCGAACGGGCTGTTCGGCGAGAGAGTGAGCAAGAAGGTCTGATGCGTTTCATCTTCAAGACCGACTACGCGCAGGACATCGACCTGGCCAAGCATGGCGGCCATGTGTTCTGGTACGGGCTGTTGCTCGCGCTGCTCGTGGCGGCGCCCTGGCTGTTCGCCGAATACTGGCTCGCGCAACTGACGTTCGTGCTGATCTACGCCATCGTCGGCCTGGGCTTGATGCTGCTTGCCGGCTTCACGGGGCTGTTCTCGCTCGGCCATGCCGCGTTCCTGGGCGTCGGCGCCTACACCCAGGCCGTGTTCGTGGACCTGGGCGTGCCGTTTCCGATCGCGCTGATGCTCGCCGGCCTGCTCTCGGCCGCGGTGGGCGTGGTGGTCGGCCTCCCGGCGTTGCGGGTCAAGGGAATCTACCTGGGCATCGCCACGCTGGCCTTCGGCTTCATTGTCGAGGAGGTGATGGCCCGTTGGGACTCGGTGACCGGCGGCAATTCGGGCATGCACGTCAAGCCGGCCGCGCTGTTCGGCCTCAAGCTCGATTCGGCGACCGGCTTTTATTTCACCTGCCTCGTGCTCGCGATCCTGTCCACGCTGGCCATCCTGAACCTGCTGCGCTCCTCCACCGGGCGGGCGTTCGTCGCGATCCGCGATTCGGAGATTTCGGCGCAGAGCATGGGCATCCACCTGGCGCGCTACAAGACCCTGTCGTTCGCGCTGTCCGCGGCGCTCGCGGGGATCGGCGGGGCGCTGTATGCGCACAAGCTCACTTTCATCTCGCCGGAACAGTTCGACATCCTGCAGTCGATCGACCTGCTGCTGATGGTGGTGATCGGCGGCCTCGGCTCCGTGCACGGCGCGTTCCTCGGCGCGATCTTCCTGATCTCGATGCCGCAGCTGATTGCGCTGTCGAAGGATTACCTGCCACCGGTCATCGGGCAGGCGCCCGGTCTGCAGGGCCTGGTGTACGGCGCGGTGCTGATCGCGTTCGTGCTGTTCGAGCCGATGGGCCTGTACGGCCGCTGGCTGAAGGTGCGCACCTACCTGCAGCTCTTCCCGTTCTATCGCCAGGGGCTGTTCAAGCGGCAGAAGTCCTTCCAGAAGTCGGACCGGCTCAGATGAGCGACGTGCTCCTTTCCGCGAAAAATCTCAGCGTCCACTTCGGTGGCGTGCTGGCCGTCAACAACGTCAGCTTCGACGTCAAGGCCGGCGAAGTCTTCACGCTGATCGGTCCGAACGGCGCGGGCAAGACCACCGTTTTCAATCTCATCAGCCGCATCTACCACCCCACCTCCGGCCATATCGAATACCAGGGACGCGAACTCACCGGCGAGCCCGCGCACCGCATCGCCTCGCTCGGCATCGC
>JAGRPN010000238.1 GCA_019449555.1 Ramlibacter sp. | reverse complement strand
CCACGGCGGCGGGGATTGCCATCAACACCAAGCACATCAAGACGCAGGTGCTCGTCGAGAACGGAGGCACAGTGGTGATCGGCGGCATCTTCGAACTGACGGAAACGGAAAACGAAGCCAAAGTCCCGCTGCTCGGTGACCTGCCCGCGATCGGCAACCTGTTCAAGTCCAAGAGCCGCAGCGCCAACAAACAGGAAATGCTGGTGTTCATCACCCCCAAAATGATCGCGGACCGGGCCGCGGCGCGCTGAAGAAAAACGAAACCAAGGAAGAGGACTCGAGAGTCATGACAAAACTGATGAAGATACTGTGCGGCTTGCTTTTTGCCGCACTCATAACGGCGTGCGGCGGAGGAGGGGGCAGTCCGGGGGCGGTGGCCGGCGGGACGAACTCTGGCGGCACGCCGACCATCGCCAGCTCCATCTTTTCCCTCTCGAAGTCAGCTCTGACCAATACCGGCTCCGATTCCAGCACGCTCACGGTGACCGCCTTGGACGCCAAAAACAACCCCGTGGCCGGCGTGCCGGTAACCGTGTCGGTCGACTCCGGCGTGTACACGCCCAGCTCTTCCACCACTGACGCCAGCGGCCAAGCCGGCGGCACGATCACGATCGGCGCCAACAAGACCAACCGCAACATCACTGCCAACATCACCGTAGGCGGCCAGACGGCTACCGCGATCCTCGCGGTGACCGGCGGCCAGATCACCCTGACGGCTGTGCCGGCCACGCCGACGCCGGGCTCCTCCGTGCGCGCCGACCTCAAAGTGACCGATACGAACGGCACTGGCGTTGCCGGCGTCGCGGTGCAGCTGTCCGGCACGCTCGGCCTGACGGCCTCCGTCACGACCGACGCGACGGGCAACGCCACGGCCAACCTGGGCGCCGCCCCGGCTACACCGGGCACCTATACGATCGACGCGACTGGCCTGGGCGTGACCACCACCCGTTCCGTGCAGGTGGTCAGCAGCAGCGGCGGCGGCATCCCGAATGCAGTAGACACTATCAGCTCCGCTAGTCTGGCGATCGTGCCCAATACGATCGCTCCAAACGCCGCCGGCAGCACGACCAATCGGGCGGCCCTGCGTGCGAAGTTCCTGAATGGCTCCAATCAAGCCATACAGAACGTGCGCGTGCGCTTCGAGATCGTGCCTCCCGGCTTGGGCAGCGGTGAGCAGATCAGCACCGGAACGGCCACCGTGTACACCGACGTGAACGGCGAATCCATCGCCGACTACGTTGCCGGCACCCGGTCGAGCCCCACCAATGGCGTCGTGATCCGCGCCTGTTACGGGCTCACGGACGCGGTCATCGCCAATGGCGCTTGCCCGAACACGGTGACCCAGACACTGACGGTGGCCAGCCAGCCCCTGTCCGTCACACTCGGCGACAACAACACCCTGTCGCGCGGCAACAACTCACTGACCTACATCAAGCAGTTCGACGTCGCCGTGGTCGACGCGGCGGGCAATGCGGTGCCCAACGCGGTCATTTCCGCCAGCGTGGACATCAACACCTACGGAAAAGGACCCTACGGGGGCCCTCGGATCTCCTGCGCGAACGAGGATACCAACCGCAACGGCTTCCTTGACGCCGGCGAGGACGTGAACAATGACGGCGTCCTGGAACCGCACAAGGCCGACATCGCGCTGTCGTTTCTGACCAGTAATACAACCGGGACGAACGGCCGCATGTCCTTCCAGATCGAATATCCGCAGAACGTCGCCACCTGGCTCGTCTACACCGTGCGCGTGACCACGAGCGTTGCCGGATCGGAGGGAACAGTTTCCCGCAGCTTCGTCACTGGCTTCATTGAAGGTGACGATAAGAACGGCTCTTTCCTGCAGCCTCCGTATGGATTCAATTCATGCAGCGTTGCCAACTGACGGGATTCAAAGGCTGCTGAGGCTGGCCCTTGTCGGCCTGCCCGGCTCGGGAAAAACCACCGTCGGGCGGCAACTCGCCCGGCGGCTGGGGCTGCGTTTCGACGATTCCGACCACGTGATCGAGCAGCGGGTGGGCTGCTCGATTCGCGATTTCTTCGCCCGCGAAGGCGAAGATGCCTTCCGGGACGTGGAAGAGTCCGTGATCCTCGAGTTGACCCAAGGCGGCCCCGGTGTGCTGGCTACCGGTGGAGGCGCCGTGCTCAGGCCGGCCAACCGGCAGCGCCTGCGCGATGCCGGCCAGGTGGTCTATCTGCGCTCGTCGCCAGAGGAACTGATCAAGCGCCTGCGCCATGACCGCAACCGCCCGCTGCTGCAGGTCGCCGATCCGATGGCCAAGCTGCGCAGCCTGTACGAAGAGCGCGATCCGCTCTACCGCGAGACGGCGCATTTCGTGATCGAAACCGGCCGCCCGTCGGTGCCGACGCTCGTCAACAAGATCATGATGCAGCTGGAGCTCGCCGGCCGGATTCAGCCGCGCCATTAAACTTGCGGTATGCCCGCAGCGTCCGCCGTTCCCACCCCCTGTCGCGTTCCCATCGATCTGGGCGAGCGCAGCTACGACATCCTGATCGGCAAGCACCTGCTGGATGAGCCGGCGACCTGGGGCGCGGTGCCGGCGTCGGCCGACGCGCTGGTCGTCACGAACACGACGGTCGCGCCGCTGTACGGTCAGCGCCTGGTGCAGGCGATCCGGGCACGGCACCGGTCCGTTCACGTCGTCGCGTTGCCGGACGGCGAAGAGCACAAGAACTGGCAGACCCTCAACCTGATCTTCGATGCGCTGCTACAAAAAGCGTGCGATCGCAAGACGGTGCTGTACGCGCTGGGCGGCGGCGTGGT
>JAGRPN010000237.1 GCA_019449555.1 Ramlibacter sp. | reverse complement strand
TGAGCTTGGACAGCCCCAGGGTGCCTGCGAGCGAGCACGCCTCGTGGCTGATGCCTTCCATCAGGCATCCGTCGCCGACGAACACGTACGTGAAGTGGTCCACGATGTCCAGCCGCTTGCCGTCCGCTTCGCGGTTGAACTCCTGGGCGAGCAGCTGTTCGGCGAGCGCCATGCCGACCGCGTTGGCCAGTCCCTGGCCGAGCGGACCGGTCGTCGTTTCCACACCGGGCGTGAGCCCCACTTCGGGGTGGCCCGGCGTCTTGCTGTGCAAACGCCGAAACGCCTTCAGCTCGTCCATCGGCAGGTCGTAGCCCGTCAGGTGCAGCAGCGCGTACAGCAGCATGGAAGCGTGGCCGTTCGACAGCACGAAACGGTCGCGATCGGCCCATTTCGGGTTGGACGGGTTGTGCTTGAGATGGCGGTTCCATAGCACTTGCGCCATGTCGGCCATGCCCATCGGGGCGCCCGGATGGCCCGAATTGGCGCGCTCGACGGCATCGACGGCGAGCACCCGCAGCGCGTCGGCCATGCGGCGCTGGAGGTCGGCGGAGCGGTTCATTGCGTGGCCCTCCTCACACCGTGCCGAGCGCGCGCTTGCGGCGCTCCATCATCCGCCAGACGAACGGCGTGAAGATCAGTTGCATCGCCAGTTCCATCTTGCCGCCCGGCACCACGACGGTGTTGGCGCGCGACATGAAGGAGTCGTGGACCATGCTCAGCAGGTACTGGAAGTCGATGCCTTTGGGCTGGGCGAAGCGGATCACGACGAAGCTCTCGTCCGGGGCGGGGATCTCGCGGGCGATGAACGGGTTGGACGTGTCCACGCACGGCACGCGCTGGAAGTTCACGTGGGTGTGGGTGAACTGCGGGCAGATGTAGTTCACGTAATCGGGCATGCGCCGCAGGATGGTGTCGGTGACGGCTTCGGTCGAGTAGCCGCGCTTGGACTTGTCGCGCCAGAGTTTCTGGATCCACTCCAGGTTGATCACCGGCACCACGCCGATCAACAGGTCCGGGTACTTCGCGATGTTCACTTCGGGCGTCACCACCGCGCCGTGCAGGCCTTCGTAGAACAGCAGTTCCGTGCCGTCCGGCAATTGCTCCCACTCGGTGAAAGTGCCGGGCTGCTGCCGGTAGGGCGCCGCTTCGTCGGCATCGTGCAAATACTTGCGCCGCATGCCCTGGCCCGTTTCGCTGTAGCTGCGAAACAGCTGCGCGAGCTCCGAAAACAGGTTGTTCTCCGGCCCGAAGTGGCTGAAATGGCGATTCCCCGCCTGCTCGGCCTGCGCTTGCCGCAATTTCATCTCCTCGCGGTCGTAGCGGTGGAAACTGTCGCCCTCGATGACCGCGGCCTTCACGCCCTCGCGGCGGAAGATGTTCTCGAAGGTGCGCGTCACCGAAGTGGTGCCGGCCCCGGACGAGCCGGTGATGGCGATGATGGGATGGCGTTCGGACATGAGTGGCTCCGGTCTCCTGATGCTGAAAATTCGGCGGCCGCGTCAGGCCGTGAAAAGGCTGCGCTCGGCGAACAACGGCGCCGCGATGTCGTCCACCGCGGGTTCGGCGTGATAGCGCTCGATGCGTTCGACTTCGCTGCGCGAGCCGAAGACCAGCCCGATGCGCTGGTGCAGCGATTTGGGCTGAAGGTCCAGCACGTTCTGGCGCGCCGTGCTGGCGCGGCCGCCCGCCTGTTCCATGACGAAGCCGATCGGATTCGCCTCGTACAGCAGCCGCAGCCGGCCGGTGCGCGACGGGTCCTTGTTGTCGCGCGGGTACAGGAACACCCCGCCGCGCATGAGGATGCGGTGGGCCTCGGCCACCATGGAGGCGATCCAGCGCATGTTGAAGTCCTTGCCGCGCGGGCCGTCGCGTCCGGCCTGGCACTCTTCCACGTAGCGGCGCACCGGCGGCTCCCAGAAGCGGCGATTGGAGGCGTTGATCGCGAACTCGCTGGTCTCGGCCGGCACTTTCAGGTCGGGATGGGTCAGCATGAATTCGCCGAGCACCGGGTCGAGGGTGAAACCCGCCACGCCGTTGCCGACGGTGAGGATCAGCATGGTCGCGGGTCCGTACAGCGCATACCCGGCGGCGACCTGTTGGCGCCCCGGCTGCAGGAAATGCGCCTCGTCCAGCTCGCCGCGCATCGCTTCGTCGGGCACCCGCAGCACCGAGAAGATGCTGCCGACCGAGACGTTCACGTCGATGTTGCTCGAACCGTCCAGCGGATCGAACAGCAACAGGTACTTGCCGCGCGGATAGGAGGCGGGGATCGCGTACGGGTGCTCCAGTTCCTCCGAGGCCATGCCCGCCAGATGGCCGGCCCACTCGGTGGTGCGCAGGAACAGGTCGTTGGCCAGCACGTCCAGCTTCATCTGCTGCTCGCCCTGCACGTTGACCGACGCGCCATCGGCGTGGTGCCCGAGCGCGCCGCCGAGTTCGCCGCGCGCGACGGCCTTGGCGATCGCCTTGCAGGCCAGCGCGACGTCGAGGATCAGCGCGTTGAAGTCGCCGGTGGCCTGCGGGAAGCGGCGGCGCTGTTCGATCAGGTACTGCGTGAGGCTGGGGCGGTTGGACAAGGGCATGGCTGTTTCTTTCGGATGGGTTCAGTGCCGCAGTTCGGGTGCCGCGGCTTCGAAGGCCTGGGCGCGCAGCCGGGACATCACGCCCCGATAGCCGCCGTCGGCGTCGGGCTGGCCGAACACCGCGCTTCCCGCCACGAACATGTCGGCGCCCGCCCGCGCGATGCGGGCGATGTTGTCGGCATTGACGCCACCGTCCACGCCCAGGCGCACCGCCTTGCCGCCTTGCGCGACATGCGATTCGATGCGCTGGCGCGTGGCGCGCAACTTGGGCAGCGTGCCTTCGATGAAACGCTGCCCGCCGAAGCCCGGATTCACGCTCATGAGCAGCACGATGTCGAGCTTGTCCATGACGTGGGCCATCCAGTCGAGCGGCGTCGCCGGGTTGAACACCAGGCCAGCCTGGCAGCCGTGGTCGCGGATCAGCGCGAGCGTGCGATCCGCGTGGCGCGATGCCTCCGGGTGGAAAGTGATCATGCCGGCGCCGGCCTTCGCGAACAGCGGCACCAGCGCATCCACGGGCTCGACCATCAGGTGCACGTCGATCGGGATGCGGACATGCCGCCGCAGTGCTTCGCAGACCATCGGCCCCACCGTCAGGTTGGGCACGTAGTGGTTGTCCATCACGTCCAGGTGCAGCAGGTCGGCGCCGGCCGCTTCGACCGCCCGCGCTTCCTCGCCGAGCCGCGCGAAATCCGCGGCGAGCAGCGACGGAGCGATCTGCAGGCCGGCGGCTCTCATTGCACGAGCTCCGTCTGCAGCTCGCGCCAGGCCAGCAGGTCGTCCACGCCGACCCCGGCAAGACTATCCAGCACCCGCAGGGCGCCGGTGAAGTCGTGGTGCGCGGTGAAATGCGTCGGCGTGACCACGGTCGGAATGCCGGCGGTGAATGCCGAGCGCAGCCCGTTCCACGAATCCTCGAACGCGAGGCAGGCCCGCGGCGCCAGACGGATCGCGTCGAGCACCTGCCGGTACACCTGTGGATGGGGTTTCTTGAAAGGCGCAGTGGAGGCGTCGCAGATCGCAGTGAAATTGAGCCGCCATTGCGGTCCCATGGCGCGCCGCAGCAGTGCCGCGACGTTCGCCGGCGAGGTCGTGGTGGCGATGGCCAGTTGCAGGCCCCGCCTGGCCGCCTCGTTCATCAGCGCCAGCACGCCCGGGCGCAATTCGATGCGGCCGGCGTTGACCATGGCCTCGTAGGCGGCAGTCTTCGCCAGGTGCAGCCGCTCGACGGTGTCTGGCACCGCTGCGGCGTCGATGTCGAGCAGGTGGCCGCGGGTGCGCCTCCAGTACTGCAGGATGCGCTCCTTGCCGCCCGAGACTTCCAGCAGCTGCGTGTACAGCGGCTCGTCCCAATGCCAGTCCAGGCCCTCGCCGGCGAAAGCATCGTTGAACGCCGCGAGATGGAAGCGCTCGGTGTCGGCGAGCGTGCCGTCCACGTCGAAGATGAGGGCCTGCAGGGCAAGGGATGACATGGGACTTCTCAGGATGGGGCGAAGACGCGGCTGGCCAGGATGTCGCCGGGTTCGAGCGTCGTGAGGTCCTGGGCCGTGAGCTCGCGGTCGCGCTGCGCGAACAGGCGGCTCGCCTGGCGCAGGCGGGCCCGGTCCAGGGCGTTGCGCAAGCTGCGGGCATTGGCGAAATGGGGCTGCCGCACGCGCAGGCCGATGTAGCGCGAAAGCGCCTCCTGCGCGCCTTCGCCGAGGCGGTAGTTCTGCGACTGCAGCATTTTTTGCGCGATGGCCATGAGCTCGTCGCTCTGGTAATCGGGGAAGGCGAGGTGATGGGCGATGCGCGAGCTCAGGCCCGGATTGCTGCGGAAGAACGTGTCCATGCGGTCCTGGTAGCCCGCGAGGATGACCACCAGGTCGTCGCGCTGGTTTTCCATCACCTGCAGCAGGATCTCGATCGCCTCCTGGCCGTAGTCGCGCTCGTTCTCCGGCCGGTACAGGTAATACGCTTCGTCGATGAACAGCACGCCGCCCATCGCGCGCTTGAGCACTTCCCTCGTCTTGGGCGCGGTGTGGCCGATGTACTGGCCCACCAGGTCGTCGCGCGTCACCGCCACGAGATGGCCTTTGCGCACATAGCCCAGCCGGTGCAGGATTTGCGCCATGCGCATGGCCACGGTGGTCTTTCCCGTGCCCGGGTTGCCCGTGAAACTCATGTGCAGCGTCGGCGCCTGGGCCGCGAGGCCCAGGTTCATGCGCAGTTTGTCGATCACCAGCAGCGCCGCGATGTCGCGGATACGCGCCTTGACCGGCGCCAGGCCGACCAGGTCGCGCTCGAGTTCCTGCAGCACGTCCTCGACCTGGGAATCGGCGAGCACCTCGGCGACGGAGCGGGCGGCGCGCGCCGGCTTCTCGGCTTCGGCGGTCTGCGGCGGAGTGCCGGCGATGAGATGAAGGGGCTTGTTCATGCGTCGATGCGATGCCGCCCATGGGCGCCGGCACCTGTCGTTTCTCAGTAGCGCTCCATCTCGGGCTTGCCCGACGCATAGCCGCGCGTGGTATAGCGCACGGACCGGCCGTTGACCTCCTGGCGTTCGAGGAAGAAACCCGGCTCGGACGCCGGCCGGTTCACCAGGAAACTCATGGCGATGGATTCGACGCCGCGGGTCGAATCGAATGCCATCAGCCGGATGTAGTGGCCGGGAAAAGTCTTGCGGCACTCCTTCAGCTCGGCGAGCACGCCCCCCGCATCGCGCAGGTCGAACATGGGCATGCCCCACATGTCCCAATAGGTGTTGCGCGGGTGCGGCTCGTCGGTGTACTCGACACTCCAGGCGTAGCCCTTATCCAGGCCGTACTGGATCTGCAGCGTGATCTCGTCGTCGGTCAGGTCGGCGAGGAAACTGAATTGCCCCTGCGTCAGGCGGCCGGTGGGATTGGTCATCATGATCGTGAGCTCCTAATCAGAGGTGCCCGAGCAACCGCTATCGCTTGTTGGTCCGGCACCTGGTTCTTAAAGCGCGGCCACCGGCGTGGCCACGTAATCGCTGCTGTCGGTGGACTGGTAGTTGAAGGTGACGTCGCCCCAGGTATCGAGCGCCGCGCGGAGCGGGCCGCAGCTCTGGGCGGCGCGCCGCAGGATCTCGGGGCCTTCCTGCAGGATGTCCTTGCCTTCGTTGCGCGCCTTCACCATCGTTTCCAGCGCGACGCGATTGGCCACGGCGCCGGCCTGGATGCCCTGCGGGTGGCCGATCGTGCCGCCGCCGAATTGCAGGATCACGTCGTCGCCGAACAGCTCGACCAATTGGTGCATCTGGCCCGCGTGGATGCCGCCGGAGGCGACCGGCATGACCTTTCGCGTGTCGGCCCAGTCCATGTCGAAATAGATGCCGCGCGGCAGGTCGGTCTTCGTGTAGCTGTCGCGGCAGACGTTGTAATAGCCCTGCACGGTGA
>JAGRPN010000236.1 GCA_019449555.1 Ramlibacter sp. | reverse complement strand
GCCACGCGGGCAAGCCTTCGTCAATTTCTTCGGCGTCTGGCTGCTGCTGATGCCCATGGTCGGCGTCGTCGGCTACCTCTCGTGGCCGATGGCCCGTTTCTCCGCCGGCATCCTGGAGCATTCCCCGACCCCGGACGGGCTCCCCGTGCTGTGGATCCTGAAGCTGCTGATACCGGCTTTCTGTGCGCTGATCGCCTTGCAGGGGCTGGCGATATCGGTGCGGGCATGGCGCACGATGCGCGATCCGAAGGAGTTGTCTTGACACCGGCGGTAGTGGGTGAGGTGATGGCACTGGCGATGTTCGCCGGGGTCTTCCTCGTGCTCATGGCTGGATTCCCCGTGGCCTTCTCGATCGGAGGCATCTCGGTGCTTTTTGCCGGAGCCGGATCGCTGCTCGGCGCGTTCGACTGGCCGATGATGGCGGGCACGGCAGGCCGGATGCTCGATGCGGTGGTCAGCGACACACTGGTGTCGGTCCCGCTTTTCGTGTTCATGGGCGTGGTCCTCGAGCGTTCACGGATCGCCGAGGACCTGCTCATGACCATGGGGCAGGCGTTCGGAAAACTCAGCGGCGGGCTGGGCATCTCGGTGATCGTCGTCGGCGCCCTCCTCGCGGCCTCCACCGGCATCGTGGGCGCAACCGTGGTGTCCATGGGGCTGATCAGCTATCCGGCGATGATGCGCGCCAACTACGACAAGAGGCTCGCGTCGGGAATCATCACCGCGTCAGGCACGCTCGCACAGCTGATTCCGCCGTCGACGGTGCTGATCCTCATCGGCACCCTGCTGCAGAACGCCAACACGCAGGCCAGCCTCGCCAAGGGCGATTTTGCCGCGACGCCGGTGACCGTCACCGACCTCTTCATCGGCGCCATCATCCCGGGGCTCGTCCTGGTCGCGGCGTTCATCGTGTTCACGATCGCCGTGGCGGTTCTGCAGCCGCAACGCTGCCCGCCGATCGAGATGTCGGATCACGAGCGCGCGACGCTCGGCCGTCGCATGCTGCGGGTGATGTTGCCGCCCCTGCTGCTGATCGTCGCGGTTCTCGGTGCGATCCTGTCGGGGCTGGCCACGGCGACCGAATCGGCCGCGGTCGGGGCGGTGGGTGCGTCGCTGCTGGCGATCCTGCGCCGCACAATGACCAGACCCATGCTTCGCGAAGTGTGCCAGGGGACGCTCAAGCTGTCGGTGATGATCTACGTCATCATGTTCGGCGCGACGATCTTCTCGCTGGTCTTTCGCGGCTTCGGAGGCGAGAAGGTGGCCGAGGACGTGCTGCGGGCCCTGCCGGGCGGCGCCTATGGCGCGCTGGGGGCGACCCTGGCATTGATGTTCGTCCTGGGTTTCTTCATCGATACTTTCGAGATCATCTTCATCGTGGTGCCGATCTTCGGTCCGGTGCTCATCAAGCTGGGCATCGATCCGCTGTGGTTGGGGGTCCTGATGGGCGTGGTACTGCAAACCTCCTATCTCACGCCGCCCTTCGGCTTCGCAATCTTCTATCTGCAGGGTGTGACCAAAGACCTGCCAATCGGCACCATCTACCGGGGCGTGGTGCCGTTCGTTTTCCTCCAGGTGGTGGTCCTCTTGCTGGTCATGGCACTCCCGTGGCTGGCAACCTGGCTGCCTCGTGCCCTGCAATAACGCTCAACCTCACTCGAAGGAGATTTCATGGATCGCAGACAGGCACTCCGTACCGCCACCGGTGGCGGGCTATCGACCATCCTCGCCGCATCCGTGGCTCCGGCATTCGCGCAGGGCCGCAAGGAACTGCGCATGCAAATGACATGGCCGAAGAATTCACCGGCGCTCGCCACGGGTGCAACCACGTTGGCGGAATTCGTGACCAAGGCCACCGGTGGCGCACTCACCATCAAGGTCTATGGCGCCAACGAAATCGTCCCGGCTTTGCAGACCATGGACGCGGTGGCCGCGGGCACCCTGCACATGGGGCACGGCTACCCCACGTACTGGGGCGGCAAGGTGCCGGCGATCAACTTCCTTGGCCCGCTGCCCTTCGGCATCACCTCGCAGGAGCAGAACGCGTGGTTCGAATACGGTGGCGGCCAGGCGCTCGCCGACAAGCTGTACGCGAAGCTCGGGGTCAAGTTCTTCCCGAGCGGCAACACCTCCGTGCAAGCAGCCGGTTGGTACAACAAAGAGATCAACTCGCTGGCCGACTTCAAGGGCAAGAAAATCCGCGCCGGCGGCCTGGGCGGCAAAGTGCTGCAGGCTGCGGGAGCGACGCCGGTGCAACTCGCTCTGGGCGAGGTGCCGCAGGCGCTGCAGAGCGGCGCCATCGACGCCGCCGACTATGTGGGCCCGTACAACGACATGGCGTTCGGGCTGCACAAGGTGGCGAAGTACTGCTACTGGCCCGGCTGGATGGAACCATGCGGCGCGCTCGACTGCTTCGTCAATCACAAGGTCTGGGACGACTTGTCGGCGAGCGAGAAGGAGATCGTTCGCGTCGGCAACGAGTACGCCAATTCGCGGGTCCTCAGCGAGTTCGTCGCCAAGAACGCACAGGCATACCAGGAACTGGTGAACGTTCACAAGGTGCAGATGCGCATGCTCTCGGACGACACCCTCAGGGGACTGGGCGCACTCGCCGGGGAGGTGATTCGTGCCGAAGCGGGGCGTGACGCAGAAAGCAAGGAAATCTTCGAGAGCCTGACGAAGTTCCGTGCCATGGTGATGCCGTACACCAAGATCTCTGAATTGGAGTTCATGCGCGCGCGTCTGCTCGACGTGAAGCTCTGAAAAAACGCGAGGCGCACTTGACGGCATCGCCAATGGCCGACGAAAACCCCGGCAAGCCTCAAGGCATCGGCGCGCGCGTCCAGCGCAAGGAGGACGCGCGGCTGATGCGCGGACGCGGCCAGTACGTCTCGGACATGCTGCTGCCGGGCCAGCAGGAGGTCGCCTTTCTGCGAAGCCCCATCGCGCACGGCCGAATCGTCGCTGCCGTGAAGCCGGCGACAGGCGGTGAGCGCGTGTTCCTGCGCGATGACCTGGTCGGCGTGCTGCCGATCATCGCCACTTCGACACTGCCCGGCTACCAAGTGTCCGAGCATCATCCACTGGCCCGCGACAAGGTCCGGTTCGTCGGTGAGCCGGTGGCCATGTGCGTGGCGCCGAGCCGGGCGCTGGCCGAAGACCTGGCCGAGCAGATCGAGCTGCGTATCGACGCGCTGCCCGCGCTGGTCGACGCGCACCAGGCGCTCGCCGACGCGTCGGTGCGGGTGCACGAGCACTGGCGCGACAACCTCTTCCTGGCGCTCTCGTACGATAAGGACTTCGACGAACATGCGTCGCGTGCCGTGCGCGTGGTCCGCCGCGAGGTCTCGCTCGCGCGCCAGGCGATGATGCCGATGGAAGGCAAGGCGGTGCTCGCGTACTGGGACGAGCGCGCCGATCAGCTGATCGTGTACTCATCGACGCAGGTGCCGCACATGATCCGCGTCGGCCTGGCGCAGTGCCTCGGGATCGACGAGGGCAAGTTGCGGGTCATCGCGCCCGACGTCGGCGGCGCCTTCGGGTACAAGTGCGTGCTGCAGCCCGAAGAAGTGTGCGTGGCGTGGCTTGCCTTGCGCTACCGCACGCCGTTCCGCTACGTCGAGGACCGGCGTGAGCACCTCGTGGCGGGCGCCAACACGCGCCAGCATCACTACCGGTTGGCGGGCCACATCGATGAAAAAGGGCGCCTGCTTGCGCTGGAGGCCGAAATCACGATCGACGGCGGCGCGTACTCGAACTGGCCGTTCACGGTCGGTCTCGAGCCCGGGCAGGCAACGGGCAACCTGCCGGGCCCCTATGCGATCCAGGGCTATCGTGCCAGGACGAGATGCGTGGCCACCAACAAGCCCGGCTTCCTGCCCTATCGCGGCGTCGCCCGCACCGGGGTGTGCTTCGCCATCGAGCTGCTCATGGATGCCATTGCACGCGAAGTCGGCCGCGAGCCCTGGGAGGTGCGCACCGAGAACCTCGTGCGCCCCGAGCAGATGCCGTTCGACAACGTCGCCCGCAAGCACTACGACAGCGGCGACTACCCGCGCAGCCTGCGCTGGGTGCGCGAGGCCATCCGCTTCGACGCGGTGCGCGAACAGCAAAGACGCGGCGAGCCCGATGGGCGGCTGATCGGCGTCGGCTTTGCAACCTATTGCGAGCAGTCCGCACACGGCACTTCCGTCTTCGCGTCCTGGGGCCTGTCGCTGGTGCCGGGTTACGACCAGGCCAGCGTGCGCGTCACGCCGGATGGCGGGCTCGAGGTCTGCGTCGGAGTTCATTCGCACGGCCAGGGCATGGAGACCACGCTCGCGCAGATCGCACACGAGGTGCTCGGCATCGATGTGGCGCGCGTGCGCGTGGTGCACGGCGACACCGGCGCGACACCGTTCTCCACCGGCACCTACGCGTCGCGCGGCATCGTGATGGCGGGTGGAGCGGTGGGCAATGCGTGCGAGGCCCTGGTGCCCCGGCTGCTGCGCATCGGTGCGACGCTGCTCGGGTGCGACAAGGAACAGGCGCGCTTCGAGGACGGCCGGGTGATCGGACCGGGGGGCTCGGTGTCGATGCGCGACGTCGCACAGGCATGGTACGTGCGGCCTGAGCGCCTGCCCAAAGACGTCGACCTTGGCGGCCTCGAAGCAAGCGTGTCATACCGCCCCAAGGTGGATACCGGCGTCTTCAGTTACGCCTCGCACGCGGTGGTGGTGGCGGTCGACCCGCTGACCGGATCGGTGCAGCTTCTTGACTACGTGATCAGCGAGGACTGCGGCACGATGGTGAACCCGATGATCGTCGAGGGGCAGACCATCGGCGGAGTGATGCAGGGCATAGGAACGGCCCTGTACGAGGAGTCACCTTACGACTCGAACGGCCAGCCGCTGGCCTCGACGATGATGGACTACGTGATGCCGGGTGCCACCGAGTCGCCGCCGATCCGCATCCATCATTCCCAAACTGCGTCGCCCTACACCAAGTTCGGCATCAAGGGCATGGGCGAAGGCGGCGCAATCGCGCCCCCGGCAGCCATCTTCAATGCGGTCAACGACGCGCTGCGTGGTCGCGCCGCGGATCTCGCCCAGACACCCCTGACGCCAGCCAAGGTGCTTGCCGCCCTTGCCGCCGGTCCGAAGGCGCGCGAGCACCCCGGGAGCCGCCCGTGAAGCCGGTATCTTTCGACTATCACCGTGCGCGTTCTGTGGGCGAGGCGCTCGCCGCCCTCGAGGAGGCCGGCGGCGAAGCCAAGCTGATCGCCGGCGGGCAGTCTCTGGGCCCGATGCTGAACCTGCGCCTGGTGCGACCGGCGCGTCTGGTGGACATCGGCGCCATCGAGGCCCTGACCCGTATCGACGAGACTGCCACGTCGGTGCGCGTAGGCGCCTGTGTCACGCATGCGCGAGTTGAAGACGAGGCGTGCGGAATCGAAGGACTGCTGCCACTCGCCCGCGCGGCGCGCGGCATTGGCTATCGGGCCGTACGCAATCGCGGCACGCTCGGCGGCAGCCTCGCGCACGCCGATCCGGCGGCAGACTGGCCGCTGGTGCTGGCCGCCTGGGGCGCCGACCTCGAGATCGAAGGCACGGCTGGCACACGCCGCGTTGCTGCCGATGCGTTCATGTCCGGCGCCTACGTCACGGCGCTCGGCGAGAACGAGCTGCTGGCGGCGATTCACCTGCCCCGGCTCTCCGGACAGGCACGCTGGGCCTATCGCAAGTTCTGTCGCAAGCCGGGCGAATTCGCCGAGGCGGCCGCAGCGGTCTTGTTCGACCCGGCGCGCAGCGTGGCGCGCGTGTTTGTCGGAGCGCCGGCGGACCGACCCACATCGCTGCCCATGCTGGCCGGTGAAATCGCCCGCAACGGCCGCGCAGCGCTGCGCGACGACTTGCTGGCCGCATCATGCGAGGCGGTGCTGGCGCATGCAACGCCGGCGCGCAGGCAAGCTTGCCATACGATGTTGCGCCGCGCGCTGGACGAGGTGCTGTCGTGAGTGGACTCAAGAAGATTCAGCTGGTCGTGAACGGCGCCCACGTCGAGGCCGACGTCGAGCCGCGTACCAGTCTTGCTGACTGGCTGCGCGAACCGCTGCACCTCACCGGCACCCATGTCGCCTGCGAACAAGGGGTTTGCGGCGCATGCACCGTCATGGTTGACGGCAAGCCGGTGCGTTCCTGCATCACCTGGGCGGTATCTTGCGACGGAGCGGACGTGCGCACGATCGAAGGTTTCGACGACGATCCGACGATGCAGCGGCTGCGCGAGGCCTTCTCGCGCGAACATGGGCTGCAATGTGGCTTCTGCACACCCGGGATGCTGGTAACGGCGCGCGACATCGTGCTGCGACTGCCGGGCTGTGACGAATCGAGAGTGCGCCACGAACTCGGCGGAAACCTGTGCCGTTGCACGGGCTACACCGGCATTGTGCGCGCCGTGTCGTCCGTCGCCAGTCCGGACGGCGCGATCGAACCCGCGAGCAGCTTCGCGCCGCCGCCTCTGCCCAG
Organism: Ramlibacter sp.; assembly: GCA_019449555.1. Lineage (GTDB taxonomy): Bacteria > Pseudomonadota > Gammaproteobacteria > Burkholderiales > Burkholderiaceae_C > Ramlibacter. The sequence goes on along the minus strand of JAGRPN010000236.1, from coordinate 9,407 downwards.
ATTCGAGCCGGCAGCTGACACCGGCCACTTGCGCGCCCCCGTTACGGCACGCATCGCCGATGCGGTTGAACCCGGCGCGCTAATCAGCGAGGCCATCGTCATACGCGGCTGCGATTCGCAGCGATTGTGGGCGCTGCTCGGCGACGTGGGCGCAGCAGCGAGCTGCCTCCCCGGCGCGCGCGTGGACCGCTATGACGGACAAACCATTGCGGGCGCCGTGCGGGTCGCATTCGGGCCGATCAAGGCGGAATTCGTCGGCGACGGCACGGTCACACGCGACGAGGGCCGACGCCGCGCGACGATCCGTGGCGACGCTGCCGACGCACGGTCAAGGACATCGGCGAAGGCAACGATCACCTATCGCGTCGAGGCCGAACCGGGGTCGGCTGACGCGGCACGCCTGGTGATCGGCATGGACTACGACGTGCAGGGACCGCTCGCGCAGTTCTCGCGTTCCGACCTCGTGCGCTCCCTGGTCGCGCAGCTGGTGCGCGACTTCGGCCGCAATCTCGAGGCGTTGGCCGCCGGGAAGTCGGCCCCGCCCAGCGCCGGCTTCAGCGCGTTCGGACTGCTATGGCGCTGGTTGGCGGGACGCCTGCGCACCCTCATCGGAGTCGGCGAGCGCTAAATTTACTGCCTATTCCAACTCACATCCGTCACCATGCAGAAACCTCTGACCCCGCGCAAGACTACTACCTCCGACGCCGTGACGAGGCGCGCGCGCGCCCGGGCTGAGCAGGCCGACTTCCGGTTGCGCGAGCACACCCCGCTGTGGGAGCGACCCGGATTCCTGGTCCGGCGCCTGCATCAGATCCATGTCGCGATTTTCATGGAAGAGCTCGCCGAAGACCAGGTGACGCCGGTGCAATACGGGTTGATGAGCATCCTGGTCGACATGCCCGGGCTCGATCAGTTTTCGATCGCCGAGGAACTCGGCATCGATCGCGCCAACGTGCACGACGTATTGAAGCGGCTCGAGGCACGCAAGCTCCTGCTGCGTGTCGTGGATCCGCACAACAAACGTCGCAAGATTTGTCTGGCCACGAGGGAAGGCGCCGAGTTCGTGGCCAAGCACCATGCCAGGATGCAGCTCGCCCAGAAGCGTTTGCTGGATCCCTTGACAGGCGCCGAACGCAAGACGTTCGTCGAGTTGCTGCACAAACTGGTCGATGCCAACAACGCGTTCGGCCGCACTGTCTTGCGCTCGCGCGGCGTGCTGGACACGTCGAGCTCTCGAGCAAGTTCGATTACACCCCACCAAGGAGAAAGATGATGTTGATTCGGAACATATTGGCTTTCGTCGCCGCGGGTGCACTGACCGCGCTAGCCGCGCCATCAGTCCAGGCACAGAGCTGGGACATGCCCACCGCGTATGCGCCGGCCAACTTCCACACTGCGAACATCGAGCGTTTTGCAGCGGGGGTCAAGCAGGCCACCAGCGGCAAGCTTTCGCTCAAGGTCCATTCCGGCGCGTCGCTTTACAAGATGCCCGAGATCAAGCGCGCGGTGCAGTCGGGGCAGGTACCCATCGGCGAGGTTCTGATGGTCACGCTGGCCAACGAGAATGCGCTGTACGCCGTGGACGGGTTGCCGTTCCTCGCCAGCAGCTATACCGACGCACGCAAGCTTTGGGCGGCGCAGCGCCCCTACATCGACCGCATGCTGGATGCGCAGGGGCTGCGTCTGTTGTTCGCTGTCCCGTGGCCGCCGCAGGGGCTGCTGACCGCGAAGGAAGTTGGCTCGGCGGCTGACCTCCAGGGCCTGAACTTCCGCGCCTATGACAAGCAGACCTCGCGCGTGGGCGAGTTGATCAAGGCGCGACCGGTGACGATCCAGGCGGCCGAAGTCGCGCAGGCGCTGGCCACCGGAAAAATCAACTCGCTGATTTCGTCCGCGCAATCGGGTGTCGACTACAAGGTCTGGGAATCGCTGAAGTTCTTCTACGACGTGCAGGCCTGGCTGCCCAAGAACATGGTGATCGTCAACAAGGCCGCTTTCGCTGCACTCGACAAGGGGACGCAGGACGCCTTGCTGGCCGAAGCGAAGAAGGCTGAAGAGGCGGGCTGGACATCGAGCCGTGAGGTAGCCGAGGCGACCAAGAAGACACTAGCCGACAACGGCATGAAGGTGCTGGCGCCGAGCCCGAAGCTCGTCGCCGACTTCAACCGGATCGGCAAGCAACTGGCGGACGAATGGCTGGCTGGTGCCGGCCCCGACGGCAAGTCAATCGTCGAGGCTTACCAGAAATAGAGATCGGGCCGGCAGCGTTCTGGCCGTAACTCGGAGGGTTGAACATGAATTCACTGCTGCACCGACTCGTGGTAGCTGCCGCACTGCTGGGGGCGGTCTGCTTCGTCGGGGTCGAAGTCATGATCCTCTATCAGCTCGGCGGCCAGTTCCTGGCGTACATCCCACGCTCGGCCGACGAGTTCGCCGGCTACCTGATGGGCGCGTCGGCATTTCTGGCCCTTGCCTACACCTTCGTGGCCGACGAGCACATTCGCGTGACACTGGTTCTCGACCGCGTCGGGCCAGCGACCCGGCGCGTGCTCGAGCGCTTCGCTATCACCCTGGCCGCGGCGCTGGCCGCCTATCTGGCTTGGCATGTCTCCAAAATGGCGTGGCAGTCCTGGCAGCTCGACGAACGCAGTTCCGGGCTGATTGCGCTGCCGATGCGGCTGCCACAGGCGGCCATGGCCTTCGGGGCGACCACGTTCTTCCTGGCGGTCGCCGAGCGGGCATGGCGGGTCTGGCATGGGGAATCGACGCAGCTCGAGCTGGTAACCGGGGAGGTGCTGCGTGCCGACCGCTGAACTTCTCAGCCCGGCGATGGCAGTGGCCATCGTCGGGTCGATGTTGCTGTTACTGGGGCTGGGCGTGTGGATCGGGCTCGCCCTGGTGGGCGTGGCACTGGTCGCGACACTGCTGTATGCGACGCGCATGCCTGGCGAGGCCATGGCCACCACCATCTTCGGCTCGCTGTCGAGTTGGACACTGACCTCGCTGCCGCTCTTCATCTGGATGGGAGAGATCCTGTTCCGATCGAAGATCTCCGAGTACATGTTCAGGGGGCTCGCGCCCTGGATGGCGCCGTTGCCCGGCCGGCTGATGCAGGTCAACGTCGTCGGCTCGGCCATCTTCGCGGCGATATCGGGTTCGTCGGCAGCGACCTGCGCGACCATCGGCAAGATGACGATGCCGGAACTGGAAAAGCGCGGCTATCCGGCAGAGATGGTGATCGGGTCGCTGGCCGGCGCCGGCACGCTGGGGCTGCTGATACCTCCGTCGATCATCATGATCGTCTACGGCGTCACCGCCGACGTCTCGATAAACAAACTGTTCATCGCGGGGGTCATCCCCGGCGTGCTGCTTGCCGGCCTGTTCATGCTTTACGTCGGCGGGTGGTCCCTGCTTCACCCCGAGCGCATCCCGGTGAACGATCTGAAGGTCGACTTCGCCGGCAAGCTGCGCGCGAGCGCCGATCTGGTACCAACCGTGCTGCTGATTGCCGGAGTACTGGGCTCCATCTACGCGGGAATCGCGACTGCCACGGAGTCCGCCGCGATCGGCGTCCTGGGAGCGCTCGCGCTTTCGATCTTCTCGGGCGGCTTCACCTGGCGTGTGTTCGCCGATACCGTGGCCGGGGCGATGAAGACCACGACCATGATCATGCTGATCCTTGCAGGATCGTCCTTCCTCACCATCGCGATGGGTTTCACCGGCGTTCCCCGCGCATTGGCCGAGTGGGTCGCGCAACTGGGACTGTCGCAGGGTCAACTGCTGCTGGCGCTGACGCTGCTCTACATAGTGCTTGGTTGCCTGCTCGACGGGATTTCCATGGTCTTGCTGACCATGGCGGTGCTGCTGCCGGTCGTGACCGCGGCCAAGTTCGACCTGCTGTGGTTCGGAATCTACATCGTCATCGTCGTGGAGATGGCGCAGGTGACGCCTCCGGTGGGGTTCAACCTGTTCGTGCTGCAAAGCATGACCCGGCGCGACATCGGGTTTATCAGTCGCGTGGCTTTCCCCTTCTTCCTGATCATGCTGTTGTTCGTTGGACTGATCTATCTGTTCCCGGGTGTCGTGACCTGGCTGCCGCAGCAGATGGCGAAGGGGTAGCAGAGCGACGCGGCGATGGTTGCGCCCCATCACTGGTCGTGTACTAACTGAAATGCTGTTCCGCGCCCACAGGCGGGTAAACGTCGCACGCTTTCATTAGGGAATTCACCGGTCGGATCGACGGTGGCCTACCTTCGATTTCGTTGACATCGAATCATGACTGTTCGTATACTAACTAATATCGGCGGCACCGCTGTCCTGTGCGGCGACGCCAGCCGTTCCAATTTCTAAAAGGAGATCCGCAAGTGGCAAACCTCGCCCTCGAGTTCTGTGGAGTGAAATTCAAGAATCCGGTCGTGATCGCATCGATCGAGACCACGAACAGCCCGGAGGTGATTCGCGAATGCGTCGACGCCGGCGCCGGCGGCATGATCATCAAGACGCTCACCGACATCGAGGATATGGCGCGTCTCACGCAGAACTCCAAGTACGCGATCCTCAACGAGAAGAATGAGCCGATCAAAGGCAAGGTCGGCAAGAACTTCGTGTTCTACAGCCGGTCGGGTTACTCGTCGCTGCACTACACCGAATGGGTGCCTTACCTCAAGGAGTTGCAGAAGTACGCCGCCGAGCGCGGCTCACACCTGATCGGCAGCGCCGGCGGCAAGACCGTGCAGAGTTGGGTCGACATCTGCCGCACTATCGAGGACTGCGGCCTGCCGATGGTCGAGTTGAATTTCGGCTGCCCCCACCCGGCGATGATGCCGGGCGTCCACGGCGGCAGCATGATTGGCCAGGAGCCCGATGTGGCCGCCGAGGTCACGCGCAAGGTTTGCGAGGCCGTGAAGATCCCGGTGATCGTGAAGCTCACGCCGGACCAGTCGCGTGTGCTCGACGTGGCGCGTGCGGTGAAGAATGCGGGGGCGTCGGCGGTCACTGCGACGAACCGGTACACCGGCTTCTCGGTCGACATTGAAACCGGCTCGCCGCGCCTGGGCGGCCCGGCCGGCATCGGCGGCGTGTGGGCGAAACCACTCTCACTGAGGTGGGTGCATCGCATTTACACCGAGCTGGGCATGCCCATCACGGGGTCGAACGGCATCTACGATCACCGTGACGTCGTCGAGTTCATCATGGCCGGCGCGCCGCTCGTGCAAGTCGGATCGGTGCTGATGCTCAAAGGCATCAAGTACCTGCCGAAGATCATCCAGGGACTTGCCGATTTCATGGACACGCATGGATACGACGACATCGATTCAATGCTAGGCATCGCATCGCGCCGGTCGGTCAAGGACTACGGAGATCAGTTTCGCAAGGCCCGCATGCACAGCGAGGTCAACCACGAGACTTGCAAGAACCCACGCTGCACGATCTGCATCCAGACCTGCTTTTACGACGCACTCAAGCAGGCCGATGACCAGGTCGGATCGCTGCACAACAACTGCATCGGTTGCGAGATGTGCGTGCAGACCTGTCCCTTCGATTCGATCTCGATGTTCGTCACGAGCCCGGAGCAGCGCGGCTCGGGCGAGTTCTTCAACATCGCCGAGACCGTGTTCGAGAAGGAAAAGTTCGAGAAGGATTTCGATCGGGGCATCAGCCTCGCGCGAGTCAAGGATTGATCGTCAACAACAGGAAAAGGAGCTTTTCATGGCCGTCAACAAGCAGCATCGCGAGTTCTATCAGGTGGACATCGAGTCCGGGTGGGAGAGCCCCAAGGGCTACCCGCCGGGGGTGCAGCAGAAGATCCTGTCGGGTACGCTCGACCTGGTGAACAAGCGCGGCGGGCACACGCGGCTGCTGCGTTTCCTGCCCGGCGCATTCACCACCGAGCCGTTCATTCACGACCACTGGGAAGAGGTGTTCGTCGTCAAGGGCGACCTTTGGGTGGGCAACGACAAGGATGGCAAAGGTGGCGAGAAGTTCGTCGCCCACACCTACTGCGTGAGACCGCCCGGGATCTGGCACGGCCCGTTCCGATCCGAGGAGGGCTGCCTGCTGGTCGAGTCGCACTATTACGACCCGCAGTGACGCCGATGGCGACGCGCAGCAAGGCGAACCCCCTGACGCTGGATGCGGCCGCGCGGGCACTGTCATGCGGTGAAACCAGCAGCCGTGCGCTCGTGGAAGCGAGCCTGGAACGGGTGCTCGATCCCATGGGGGAAGGGTCGCGCGCATTCGTACAGGTCGCCGCCGATGAGGCACGCGCGGCCGCCGATGCGTTCGACCGGCTTCGGGCCGCCGGCGCCCACCCCGGCCCCTACGCGGGCATTCCGATCGGGATCAAGGATCTGTTCGACGTGGCCGGGCAGACCACGCGTGCCGGCTCGAGGGTGCTCGCCGGCCGTCCGCCTGCTGCCGCCGACGCGCCCGCGGTTGCGCGGCTGCGCGCCGCTGGATTCGTGATCCTGGGCCGCACGAACATGACCGAGTTCGCCTACTCCGGGCTCGGGATCAACCCGCACTACGGCACGCCGGCCAACCCCTGGCAGCGGGCCGAGCGGCGCATCCCCGGCGGTTCGTCCTCCGGCGCTGCCGTCGCCATTGCCGACGGCATGGTGCCTTTGGGGCTGGGCAGCGATACCGGAGGATCGTGCCGCATTCCCGCGGCACTGTGCGGTGTCGTCGGCTTCAAGCCGACTGCGCGCCGGGTGCCCCGCCACGGTGCGATCCCGCTGTCGACAAGCCTCGATTCGGTCGGGCCACTGGCCAACTCGGTGGCATGCTGCGCAGCGATTGATGCGATCATCGCCGACCCCAGCGCGGAAGATGATGCCCAGGGATCGTCGGCGCCAACGCTCAGCGGCCTGCGCGCCGGCCTGATCGGCTCTTACGTGACCGACGGCATGGACGATACGGTCGCCACCGTGTTCGCATGCGCGTTGAGCACGCTGTCAGCCGCCGGCGTGCGCTTGAGCGAGCCCGAGCTGCCCGAATTGCACGAGATCCCGCGCATCAATGCGAAAGGCGGACTGGTTGGCGCGGAAGCCCATGCCTGGCATCGCCCGTTGGTGGAGCAGCATGCCGCGCTGTACGACCCCTGGATCCTGCAGCGTTTCGACGCCGGGCGCGCGCAGAGCGCCGCCGACTACCTCGACGTGCTGGACGCGCGTCGGCGCATTCACCGCATCACGCACCCGAAGATGCGCGCGGTCGATGTCCTGCTGGCGCCCACGGTACCCATCGTCGCGCCACGTCTGGGCGATCTGGCACGCCCAGAGATCAGTACCAGGACCAACCTGCTATTGCTGCGCAACCCGGCGCTGGTCAACTTCCTTGACGGCTGCGCGATCTCCATCCCGATTCATCGCGCTGGCGATGCCCCGGTTGGCCTGATGCTGATCGGTGCGCCTGGCCAGGACCGCCGGCTGCTGGCGATTGCCGAGCAGGTCGAGGCTGCTGTCCTCCCGCTGAGAGGATGACCGGGCGGAGTCATCGCCCGCCCTTATTGTTTGTAACGACCTAATGACCAGGAAACCCCCAATGAACGATCGGTACGGCATGGAATTCAGCTTTATCAGCGCTGACGGTGTGAAGCGGCTAGTGACCCCCGTTGGCCAAGCCATCATCGCCGGCTGGACGGCGCGCGACGTGGCCGCGATGGAGCATCACATCGTCGAACTCGAGGCAATAGGCGTCCCGCGCCCAAAGCGCACGCCGATGTTCTACCGCGTTGGAGCGCGCCGCATCACGACCGCCGATCGGATCGAAGCCGTCGGCGGGCACTCGTCGGGCGAGGTCGAGTTCGTGATCTTCCATGCCCATGGGCAGTTGTGGATCGGTGTCGGTTCGGATCACACCGATCGCAAGGTGGAGACATACGGCATCACCGTGTCCAAGCAAATGTGCGACAAGCCGGTCGCGCCGCAGTTGTGGCCGCTGTCGGAGGTCGAGGCGCACTGGGATCGCCTGCAACTGCGGTCGCAAGTCCAGATCGATGGGCAGCTCCACACTTATCAGGAGGGCGGCGTCGCTTCGATGCGCCATCCGCGTGAACTGATTTCGCTGTATGAGCGGGACTACGGGCCGTTCGTAGAAGGCTCGCTGATGTTTTGCGGCACGCTCGCGGCAATCGGCGGCATCCGGCCGGCCCAGCGGTTCGAGTTCGCGTTGATCGACCCGGTGCTCGATCGGCGGATCGGGCACGGTTACGAGGTAGCGACGCTGCCGATCGCGGAAGCAGAGTAGGCGGGCCCAATCGACTGCCCAGGAGCCCCACTCATGACGATGACGACTGCCGGCACCTTGATCGTGGAGTGCCTGATTGCCCAAGGTGTCGAGGTCGCGTTCGGCGTTCCGGGGGAGAGCTACCTTGCGGTACTCGAGGGATTCCACGCATGCCGCGACAAGATCCGCTTCGTGACCTGCCGCCAGGAAGGCGGCGCGGCCTTCATGGCCGAGGCCCACGGCAAGCTGACGGGGCGCCCGGGCGTGTGCCTGGTCACGCGCGGACCGGGTGCGGCCAACGCCGCGATAGGTTTGCACACGGCGTTTCAGGACTCCACCCCGATGGTGCTGCTCGTCGGCGATGTCGGCAGCGACTTCCGCCATCGCGAGGCATTCCAGGAAGTCGATTTCAGCTCGATGTTCGGCCCCAGCACGGGTGGCTTCGCGAAACGGGTCGAGCGAATCGACGATCCAAAACGAATTCCCGAGTACATCTCGCGCGCCTTTTCCACCGCGGTGAACGGCCGGCCCGGGCCGGTGGTGCTCGTGTTGCCAGAGGACATGCTTTCCCAGCGAGTGGACGCGGCACCCCTGCCCCGCGCCGAGGTCTCGTATGCGGGACTGGATTCGAGCGCGACCCAGGCTTTGAGCGCCCTGCTCCGGCAAGCCCGACGCCCGATCGTGATCGCGGGGGGACGCTGGTCACCAGAAGGTGCACGCGCCCTGCAAGCGTTCGCCGAGGCCTGGACGTTGCCGGTGGGAAACGCATTCCGTTTCCAGGACACGTTCGACAATCATCATCCCCTGTATGCCGGCGACATCGGCATCGGCATCAATCCCAAACTGGCGCAGACCATCCGTGACTGCGACCTCGTCATTGCGATCGGCACTCGACTCGGGGAAATGACCACCAGCGGCTACTCGCTGCTGTCCGTGCCGCAGCCAGCCCAGAAGCTGGTCCATATTCACCCTTGCGCCGAAGAGCATCACCGTGTCTACCGGGCGGACCTTGCCATCTGCACGACCGCCGACGCCGCCGCGCAGTCGTTGCAGAACATGGCGGCTCCCCCGGAAGTGCGTTGGGGAGACTGGGCGCGGTCGGTGCATGCCGACTACGAGGCCAATGTATTGCCGCAGGCCCTGCCGGGATTGGACGAAGCCGATGAAGGCGCCGTGGACAT
>JAGRPN010000235.1 GCA_019449555.1 Ramlibacter sp. | reverse complement strand
GGCAAAGCTGGCCGTAATTCGGACAGCCTGAATTTTATCATGTGAAATACCGTTTGGGCGACTGCGCCGCCGGCCGTCAGGATGGCGGCGCGCCTGGGGCCCAGTGGCCGTCCACCAGCACTTCATGGGGGAGAAAGCGCGCCTTGTAGCTCATCTTCGCGCTTTCGCCGATCCAGTAGCCCAGGTACACGTGCGGCAGGTGCAGCCGCCGCGCCTGCTCGATCTGCCACAGCACGCTGTACGTACCATAGCTCGCCGAGCCTTCGGGCTCGTAAAAGGTGTAGACCGCTGAAATCCCGTCGTTGAGCACGTCGAGGATGGAGACCATCCTCAAGGTGCCGGCCGAGCCGTCCGGCCGCGTTTCGCGAAATTCCACGAGACGCGAGTTGACGCGGCTTTGCAGGAGGAACTGCGTGTACTGATCGATGCTGTCGTGGTCCATGCCGCCGCCCGCGTGGCGGCCGGTCTGGTAACGCAGGTAGAGGTGGTAGTGCTCCGGCACGAAGCACAGCTTGAGCACGCGAGCCTCCAGCTTCTGGTGCCGCGCCCAGGCGCGCCGCTGACTGCGGTCGGGCCGGAACTGCTCGCTCAGCACACGCAGCGGAACGCAGGCGCGGCAGCCGTCGCAGTACGGCCGGTAAGTGAACATGCCGCTGCGCCGGAAGCCGTTGGTCACGAGGTCCGAGTAAGCGTCGTTGTGGATCAGGTGGCTCGGTGTGGCCACTTGCGACCGGGCCTGCCTGCCCGGCAGATAGCTGCACGGGTAAGGGGCCGTCGCATAGAACTGCAGGGTCTGAAGCGGAAGATCCTTGAGGTGTGTCACGCTGCTGGATTCGGCGGCAGAAGTTCGTTCCAGTATACGGGGTCGAACCGCCAGGGCGGCGATCGTTTCGCGGCCTGTTGTGCGACTTGCGCCACAAAATCCGCCCGCGGAATTTCGCGCGCGCCCAGCGAGGCGAGGTGCCGGGTATTCTGCTGGCAGTCGATCAACGGGATGTGGTGATGGCGGCAGAACGCGGTCAGCCCGGCGAGCGCAATCTTCGAAGCATCGGGCACCCGCGTGAACATCGATTCGCCGAACACCGCCCGACCGATCGCCACGCAGTAAAGCCCGCCGGCGAGCTTCCCGCCGATCCACGTCTCCACGCTATGAGCGAAGCCGGCGCGGTGGAACGCTTCGTAGGCCTTGACCATGTGGGGCACGATCCAGGTGCCCGACTGCCCGGGACGCTCAGTCAGCGAGCAGGCGTGGATCACCTCCGCAAAAGCCGTATCGATGCGCAATTCGCAGCGGGGATCGGCCATGAATCGGGCCAACGTCTTGCGCAGCGAGCGATGCAGCTTGAATTCCGATGTGAACAGCACCATGCGTGGATCGGTGCTCCACCAGAGGATAGGCTGGCCCTCGCTGAACCAGGGGAAGATGCCCGCCGAGTACGCGCGATGCAGGCTGTCGACGTCGAGCGCACCGCCGGCGGCGAGCAGGCCCGGCGCCGGCTGCGACGCATCCCATGCTTCGGTCGCGTCGGGAAAGGCGTCGCCGGGGTCAAGCCACGGAAGATTCATGAGGGCCGGGTAGGGGTCGTCTTTGCGCGGGCCGCTGTCGCGGGCATCGGCCATTTTCCCGCAAGGTCGTCAGCCCCGCTGATCGATCGAGCAACGGATCAGCTTGGCTTCGCGACGGAATGCGTGCAGTCGTCGCCGGCCGGCGCCCGCGGCCCCGGCTGCGGCTCAGGGATTTTCGCCGGCGACCAATCGTGCGTCGATGTCGGCGATCACCGCGGGCAGGTCGCGCAGGTCGTCGATGACGTAATGCGCGCCGCTTTCGCGAATGAGTTTTTCCTTCGAGCGTCTTTCGCATGATTCGAGCTCGGCGGCGCTCATCTTCCTGACCGCCTCCCAGCTGTCGGCAACGTAATTGCTCCACTTGGAAACGCCGACGCGCCAGCACAGCGGCGCGCCTTCGCCGGCGCCGGAGACGGTGTCGTCGACCTTCACCGTGCGGCGCATCGCGTTCTGCAAGTTGTACACGCCCATTCGCTCCAGGTTCTTGATGACCATGTAGGCGGTCGGGCGCGGCATCTCCGTCTCGTCGCCGGCGCACGCTGTGTCGGGAACGAACCCCTGCTTCGCCGCGCCGGCCAGCAGCACATCCAGCATGTCCCGCGTGAATCCCGTGGTCACGCCGAGTTTGATCCCGCGCCGCTGCAGGTCAGTGACCACCTGCGCGACGCCGGGCAGCAGCTCGTGGTAGTTGCCGGCGCGCAGCAGTGCCAGCTGCGTGGGAACGAAGTCGGCGAACATCGCATCCACGTCGGACTGCTGCGGCAGCCGCCCGAATTTGGCGCGGAACCGCCCGCGCACGGACTCGATCTCCGTGATGGCCTTGATGTGCAGGTCCTTGCGCAATCCCATCGGCGCACGAGCCTCCGGCATGGAGATTTCCAGCCCGTATTTCTTGAACACTTCGACGAACACGATCGCGGGCGCGTCGACGTAGCGGTCCATCGTGGTGCCCGAGCAATCCAGCATCACGTACCCCACGCTGCGCTCGGTGTTCTCTTGATCGAACCGTCTTTGCTGGACGCTGGCGCGGCGGATGTCTTCCGGCACGCGTCCGACCGCGGACAGCCTGGAGATCACGGAATCGGTCATTGCATTTGTCCTTTCGCTGAAGGCTGCATCCAGGGCGGAAGAGCGCCAGCGAATGGTAGGTGAAAACTGCCTTTTGTCAACTGTCGACAATCTGCGGTCACCGCAGACGTGAGGCAAAGCCGAGCGTGGCGTGGAAAAGTTTGCAGCGGACGGGATGCGGACGCGCGCTGCTCGCCAATACAAAAGGGCCCGCACGTCGGTGCGGGCCCCGTGTAATCTGGCTCCTCGACCTGGGCTCGAACCAGGGACCTACGGAT
>JAGRPN010000234.1 GCA_019449555.1 Ramlibacter sp. | reverse complement strand
CGCGTTCGTCCTTGACCGCCTTGCCCAGGAAGATGCGCATGCACTCGGCCGGCGCGAGCTTCCAGCCCAGCTCCTCCAGCATGTCGCGCAGCACTCCGTTCGTGATGGGCTCGCTGTCGACCAGCACGCCGTCGCAATCGAACAGCACGGCGTCGAAGCGCTTGGTGGAAAGATCAACCATGTCCCGCCGATCTTATTCGCATCGGCGGGCGGGCCGTGCCGGTTCAGGCCACCGGCGCCGGCTCCATCCGCCTGGAAAGCGCCGAGTTGCGTTCGACGAGGAACTTGCGCAATAACTGCGGGTACTCGGCGCGCACGGCGGCCTTCACCGACGGGCGCCGGGCCAGTGCCACGCGCCACGCGGCCACGCGCGGCGCCCCGGCGAACACGCCGAAATCGTCGATCTCGTCGAACACGTCGAAGTACCTGAAGACGGGGCCGAACACCGCATCGACGATGCAGAACCGCGCGCCGGCGAAGTACGGTCCGCCCGGCAGCACCCGCTCGACCTGCTGGAAACTCGCGTGCAGATCGGCCGCCTTCGCCGCGAGGTGGCGTTCGTCGGGCGCGGTGTAGAAGGCCCAGATCGTGTTCAGGATGTGCGAGCCGAACTCCACCCAGCCGCGGTGCCGCGCGCGTTCCAGCGGATCGCCCGGGTGCAGCCGCGGCGGTTCGGTCTCGTCCAGGTATTCGCAGATGACCGCCGACTCGAAGATCGGCTCACCGCGCACCAGCAGCACCGGCGTCTTGCCCAGGGGCGAGATCTCCAGGAACCAGCCTGGCTTGGCGGCCAGGTCGATGTCCATGCGCTCGAACGGGACGCCCTTCTCGGCCAGCACGATCGCGGCCCGCTGCACATAGGGGCAGAGCGCGTGGCTGATCAGCGTGAGCCGGGAACTCCCCAGGGGGGCGGCGCTGTGCGATTGGGTCATTGCAATGCTCCATCGGGTGGATAAGGCATGCACTGTAGGATTGCGGACCGGCAATGGAAATAGGCGCCAAGGCAAATCATGAATGCAGCAACGCAATACAGACTCGCTCCCGCCGATCTCGAGGCCGTGCTGGCGCTGGTGCGGGGACGAACCCTCGCTGGCGCGGGCGAGCGGCTCGGTGTGGACGCGTCGACCGTGTTCCGGTCGCTGCAGCGCATCGAGAAAGGCCTCGGGCAGCGGCTGTTCGAGCGCTCACGGACCGGCTACAACCCGCTGGAACTGGCGCTGGTGCTGGCCGGCCATGGCGAGCAGCTGGAAGTGCAACTGGAGTCGGCCCGCTCGGCCGCGCAAGCCCGCCCCGAGCAGGTGGCCGGCACCGTGCGCATCACCACCACCGACACGATCCTGCACGGGCTGCTCGCCCCGGCGCTCGCGGCGCTGGACCGCACGCACCCGCTGCTCTCGTACGAGCTGCACGCGAGCAATGAACTGGCCAGCCTGACGCGGCGCGATGCGGACATCGCGGTGCGCGGCACGCGCCGGCCGCCGCAGCACCTGGTGGGCAAGCATGTGGGGCCGATCCGCGTCGCGCTGTACGCGGCGCGCCGGGCACGGCTGCGCAGGTTCGATGCCGAGCTGGCAGGCAAACTGAACTGGGTCGCACCGGACGATGCGCTGCCCGAGCATCCCTCCGTCGTCTGGCGCAAGAAGCATTTCCCCAAGGTGGCGCCGCGCTACCGCGTCAACAGCATCCTCACCGTCGCGGAACTGGTGGGCATGGGCATGGGCATCGGGCTATTGCCGGTTTTCCTCGCGAGGGACCGCACCGACCTGGTTGCACTGACCGATGCGATCGACGAATGCCAGACCGAACTGTGGCTGTTGACACATACGGAGTCGCGGCACCTGCGGCGCGTTTCCACCGTGTTCAGCCATCTGTCGAAAGCGATGGTGCTCGAGTAGCGAGGCTCTCCTATGGGGACCCATCGACGTAGTACCAGCGGCCGTCTTCGTCGCGCACGAAGCGGCTGCGTTCGTGCAGGCGAACGGCGCGGCCAGCGACCCGGCAGCGCGCGACGAACTCCACTTCGGCATGCGTCGCATCGATCTCTCGCTGCTCGCGCACTTCGAGCCCGAGCCACTTGGTGCCGGGCTCGGTCTTCACCTCGGCCGGCCGGGTGCTCGCATGCCACGTGGCCAGCAGGTACGGCTCGTCGCCGAGCACGAACGCGGTGTAGCGCGAGCGCATGAGCGAGGGCGCGTCGGGCGCCGGTGTGTCGCTGCCCAGGTAGCGCCCGCAGCACTGCGCGAAGGGCAGCGGCTTGCCGCGGATGTCGAGCCGCCCGCAAGGACAGGCGGCGGCGGGTCGCTGGGGGCTCAAGCCGCTTTCTTGGCCGGGCGGCGGGCGCGGTGCGCCTCGTAGCTCTCCACCGGCGCGCCTTGCTTGACCCACTCGGTGAAGCCGCCGTCGATGTGCGCGACGTTGGTCATGCCCATGTCCTTGAGCGTCTTGGCGGCCAGCGCGCTGCGCCAGCCGGCGCCGCAGAACAGCACGAACTCCTTGCTCTCGTCGGCGAACACCGGCTTGAAATAAGGCGAAGCCGGATCGACCCAGAACTCCAGCATGCCGCGCGGCATGTTGAGGCAGCCGGGCACCGTCCCCTCGCGCTCGAGTTCGCGCACGTCGCGGATGTCGACGACCTGCACCTTGGGGTCGTCCAGGCGCCCGCGGATTTGCGCCACGCTGTAAGTGGTGATCTGCGCCGACGCTTCGTCCACGAGCTGGCGGAATCCTTTGGTGATGGGCATGGTGTCTCCTTAGGCCAATGCGCGCTGGATGATGATCTTCTGCACGTCGGACGTGCCCTCGTAGATCTGGCACACGCGCACGTCGCGCCAGATACGTTCCACCGGAAAATCGCTGACGTAGCCATAGCCGCCGAGCGTCTGGATCGCGTCGCTGCAGACGCGCTCGGCCATCTCGCTGGCGAACAGTTTGGCCATGGCGGCTTCCTTCAGGCAGGGTCGGCCGGCGTCGCGCAGCGTCGCCGCATGCCAGATCAATTGCCGGGCCGCTTCCAGCTGCGTCGCGCAGTCCGCAAGCCGGAAACCGACGGCCTGGTGGTTGATGATCGCGGTGCCGAAGCTCTGCCGCTCCTTGGCGTAGGCGAGCGCGACTTCGAATGCGCTGCGCGCCATACCCACGCTCTGCGCCGCGATGCCGATGCGCCCGCCTTCCAGCGCCGACAGCGCGATCCGGTAGCCCTCGCCCTCCTCGCCGATCAGATGGTCGGCCGGAATGCGGCAGTTGTCGAAATTGATCTGCGCCGTGTCGCTGGAATGCTGTCCGATCTTGTCCTCCAGGCGCGCCACGACATAACCCGACGTATCGGTCGGCACGAGGAACGCGCTCATGCCGCGCTTGCCCGCGCCCTTGTCGGTGACCGCGATGACGACCGCGAGCTGGCCGTTTTTGCCGCTGGTGATGAACTGCTTCACCCCGTTGAGCACATAACCGTCGCCCTCGCGCACGGCGGTGGCGCGCAATGCCGAAGCATCGCTGCCGACGTGCGGCTCGGTGAGGCAGAACACGCCGAGCATCTCGCCGCGCGCCAGCGGCGCGAGCCAGCGCTTCTTCTGGGCGGCATTGCCGTAGCGCATCATGATGGCGTTGACCGGGCAATTGGTGACGCTGATCGCGGTGCTGGTGCCGCCGTCGCCGGCCGCGATTTCCTCCAGCACCAGCGCGAGGCTGACATAGTCCAGCCCGGCCCCGCCGAACTCCTCCGGTACGCAGATGCCGTACGCCCCCAGCGCCGCCAGTCCGCGGTGCGCCTCGTGCGGGAAGTGGTGCTGCTTGTCCCAAGCCGCGGCGTTCGGCCAGAGCTGCTCCTGCGCGAAGGCGCGCACCGCGTCGCGGATCATTTCCTGGTCTTGGGTCAGCAGCATCGAGCATTCACCTCGTCGTGGGGTTCACCATGTCTTGTATCGGCGGCCGTCGTAATTGAGAAAAGCGCCGCGGTGCCGGCGCGTCAGGCCGGCCAGTGTCAGGCGCATGGCCGCCACGCTTTGCTCCACCTGCAGCGGCGCGCCGGGGCCGCCCAGATCCGTGCGCACCCAGCCCGGGTTGATCGCCACCAGCGTGGCCTGCGCGTAATCCGGCTGGGCGGAAGCCACCGCCATGTTCAGCGCCGCCTTGCTGGCGCGGTAAATCCAGCCATGGCTGGAAGCCACCCCGCCGATGCGCCCCATCTCGCTGGTGATGAACGCAAAACGCCCATGCGCCGCCTCCACCAGCGGCGCGAAGCTCACCAGTGCCTGCATCGCGCCCAGCACGTTGGTGCGCATCACCCGGTCGAATTCGTCGGGCGCCGGCAGCGTGCCGGCATCGCCGAGCGCATAGACGCCGGCCACGTAGATGGCGAGATCCAGTTTCTCGCCGGCGAGCCGCTCGCGCACTGCCGCGAATCCGTCCGGGTCGGTGACGTCCAGCCGCAGCTCGGCGCCCCCGAGCTGCTCGATCCGCCGCAGTCCCGGCAGGTCGCGCGCCGTGGCAAAGACGCGCTCCCACTCGCCGCGGTACTGCCGCACAAACTCCAGCCCGATGCCGCGGGAGGCGCCGATGACGAGGATGGTGGACATCGGGTTGGCAATGGTGGGCAGCCGAGCTGCCCACCCTACGGGAACGCCGCGTCATCGCCGGCGCGCGCAGGGTGGGCAAGCGAAGCATGCCCACCGGAAGTCCTACAGCAGTTCGAGCGCCACCGCCGTGCCCTCGCCGCCGCCGATGCACAGCGTGGCGATGCCGCGCTTGCCGCCGCGCGCCTTCAGCGCATGGATCAGCGTGACCATGATGCGCGCGCCGGAACAGCCGATCGGGTGGCCGAGTGCGCAGGCGCCGCCGTTGACGTTGAGCACGTCGTGGCTCACCTTGAGCTCGTGCATCAATGCCATCGGCACCACGGCAAATGCTTCGTTGACTTCCCACAGGTCCACGTCGCTGACCTTCCAGCCGGTCTTGGCGAGCAGCCTCTGCACCGCGCCCACCGGCGCCGTGGTGAACCACTCGGGTTCCTGCGCGAACGTCGCGTGGCCCACGATGCGGGCGACCGGCTTGCTGCCATAGCGCACGGCGGTCGATTCCTTCATCAGCACCATCGCGGCCGCGCCGTCGTTGATGCTGGAGCTGGAGGCGGCGGTGATGGTGCCGTCCTTCTTGAACGCGGGCTTGAGCGCCGGAATCTTGTCGAGCTTGACCTTGCCCGGGCCCTCGTCGATCTTCACCACCACTTCGCCGGCGCGGCTCTTCACCGTGACGGGCGTGATCTCGGTCGCGAACGCGCCCGACTCGGTCGCCGCCTTGGCGCGCTTGACGCTGGCGATTGCGAACGCATCCTGCGCCTCGCGCGAGAACTTGTACTTGGCGGCGCAGTCCTCGCCGAACGTGCCCATCGAGCGACCCGCCTCGTACGCGTCTTCCAGCCCGTCGAGCATCATGTGGTCGAAGATGCGGTCATGGCCCATGCGATAGCCGCTGCGGCCCTTGAGCAGCAGGAACGGCGCGTTGGTCATGCTTTCCATGCCGCCGGTGACCATCACTTCATGCGTGCCGGCCAGCAGCATGTCGTGCGCGAACATCGCCGCTTTCATGCCCGAGCCGCACATCTTGGACAGCGTCACCGCGCCCGCGCTCTTGGGCAGGCCGCCCTTGAACGCCGCCTGCCGCGCCGGCGCCTGGCCCTGGCCGGCCATCAGGCAGTTGCCGAACAGCACTTCGCCGACGGCGTCGCCGGAAATCCCGGCGCGCTCGACCGCCGCCTTGATCGCGGCGCCGCCGAGGTCATGGGCCGCCAGCGCGGAAAAATCCCCTTGAAATGCGCCCATGGGGGTGCGGGCGGAACCGACGATCACGATCGAATCAGACATGGCAAGCTCCTTTCAGCTTAGTTGACTGGGTTGAACCAGCGCGCCGCGTTCCTCTTCGGCGATGCGGCGCAGGTAACTCTGGAATTGAGGGTCCTCGCCCCGCAGCAACTGCGGCAGGGCGTTGAAAAAATCCTGGCGGTGGCACCACTCTCTCATGTAGTCGTCCCAGCTGTTCCAGCGCCGGGCTTCGGTTTCGCTCATTTTCGGCTTGTAGGCCACAAGATACGCCCGTTCGAACAGCGACATCAGCATGTCGAAAATCACGAGCATGCGCTCATTTTGCTCGACCGTTGGATTGGATAACGGCTCGTTGGTTCGCAGCTGCAGGTCGGGATTGGCCAGCACCACCTTCAGGAAATCGTTGTACGCGTTGGACAGCAGCTGATAACCCTCTTCCTCCTCGTTGTCGCGCTCCTTGCGCTGCTCCCAGGCGAAGAAAGCGATGGCGAACGGCAGGCCCAGCGTGGTGACCACGAAGCTGGCGAACTCCCACGCGTCCCTGACTTCTTCGGTGACCGTCATGCCGCTGCCCTCACCCCCGCGCCCGCCGCGTGGTCGCGGCGACGTCCAGGGCCGGCGTGCGCGGCGCGAGCGCCACCACATCCGCGGCAGGCGCTTGCACGCTCGCGGCGACGCTGCCGGGCTCGACCGCGCGGGGCGGGTGCCGCCGGACGAAGCGCTTCTCGCGTTCGTAGGGGAACACGTCGTGCACGTGGCCGGCCGCGATGCGCTCCTT
Source organism: Ramlibacter sp. (assembly GCA_019449555.1). GTDB lineage: Bacteria > Pseudomonadota > Gammaproteobacteria > Burkholderiales > Burkholderiaceae_C > Ramlibacter. Next base: position 15,390 of record JAGRPN010000234.1, on the reverse strand, counting down.
GTGGGCCTGCCAGAACGAGGCCTCCAGCAGGTCGGCGTGGTGCTTCATGAACACTTCGCGCACGACGGGGTTTCCCAGCAGGAACGGCGCAAAGCTTTCCGGGAAGACGTCCTTGGGGCCGACCCGGTACCAGACCTCGGCCGAAAGTTCCTCTTCCTCATTGTGCGCCGCCGGGATCTTGCGAAAATTGCAGTCGGTGATGTATTCGATCTCGTCGTAGTCGTAGAACACCACCTTGCCGTTGCGCGTCACGCCGAAGTTCTTGAACAGCATGTCACCGGGGAAGATGTTGGCGGCCACCAGGTCCCTGATCGCGTTGCCGTATTCGATCACCGCCCGCTCGACCTGGTCGTGCGCCTGGGCGGCCGCCGCCGGGTCGCCCGCCTCCGCGCCGGCGTCCAAGGCCTCCTGCAGGTAGATGTTCAGCGGGATCATGCGCCGCTCGATGTACAGGTGCTTGATGATCACCTCTTCGCGCCCGTCCGCGTCGCGGTCGCTGATCTCCAGCTGGCTGGGCGCGTATTGGCGGATCTCCTCGATCAGCTCCTCGCCGAACCGCTCGTACGCGAACGCCACTTCGCTGTATTCCAGCGTGTCGGCCATGCGCCCGACCCGGTCGTGCTGCTTGACCAACAGGTACTTGGCCTTGATCTGCTCGCGCGTCGTGTCCTTCTGCGGCGGGAAATAGTCCCTGATCAGCTTGAAGACGTAGGGGAACGACGGCAGGTCGAACACCAGCATCACCATGCCCTTGATGCCGGGCGCGATGCGGAACTTGTCGCTCGAATGGCGCAGGTGGTAGAGGAAGTCGCGGTAGAACAGCGTCTTGCCCTGCTTGGCCAGCCCAAGCGCGTTGTAGATCTCGCCGCGCGGCTTGCGCGGCATCAGCGAACGCAGGAACTGCACGTACGCGGACGGCACTTCCATTTCGACCATGAAGTAGGCGCGGGCGAACGAGAACAGCACCTCCATCTCCTCCTCGCCGAACAGGCAGGCGTCGATCACCAGCTTGCCGGCCGAGTGATCAGGCTGCCCCACGCCGCCTGCGGCGGCTGCCCCCTGCGGGGGCTCGCCCGCCTTGGGGCGGCCCGGCGGCGGGCGGTGCAGGATCGGCAGCGCGAACGGCACCTCGTTGAAGCCGTTGATGAGCTTGCCGACGACGTAGCAGCCCTTGTTGCGAAAGAACAGCGACGAGAGCACCTGGATCTGGAAGTTGGCGCGCAACTTGACGTGGCTGAGCCGTCCGCTCATCGCCTCGAGCACGTAGCCGGCGTCGCGCGGCAGGTCCTCGAACGGACGCTGCAGCTGGAAGTTGTCGACGATGCGCACGATCGTCTCGGCCAGGGTGTCCCGCGTCGGGTAGTAGGACCGGTAGGTCGGCGTCGCGGCCGGCTCGTCGTTCTCGATGTATTCGGTGCTGACCGCCGGGCGCACGAAGATGAAGTCGTTATGGAAGTGCGTGCGGTGCAGGATCTTGGTGGTCACCGAATTGAAGAAAGTCTCGGCCAGCTCGGGCTGGTGGTGATCCACCAGCAGCCCGATGTAGTGCAGCTTGACCTGTTGCCACACTTCCATCGGCTGCTCGCCCGCCTTGAACTCCTTCTCGAGCCGCGCGGTCGCTTCCTTCACGCGCAGGTCATAGAACTCGATGCGCTCGCGCTGCGCGCGCTGCTGGCCGTGCCAGTCGGCGGTCTCGAACCGGTGCTTGGCGCGCGCCGACTCCACGCGGAACAGCCGGTAATGCCGGTTGAAGCCGTCCATCATCGCCTTGGCGATCTCGTAGGCCAGCGGGGAGTCCAGGCGTTGGGGAAACATGGTGCGCGCTCGGTTTGCAGCCTATTTCCGGCGCGCGCAAGCCACTGCCGCCACGGCGTCGCGGTAGGCGATAACCAGCCGCTCATTGTCCTCGACGGTGACGTGCAGGTCCTTGAGCAGGCCGTCCGACACGCCGTAGATCCAGCCGTGCAGCGCCACGCGCTGGCCGCGCGACCACGCGTCCTGCACCACGGTGGTATGCGCCACGTTCGCGACCTGCTCGATAACGTTCAGTTCGCACAGCGCGTCCAGCCGGTGCTGCGCCGCCACCCACTCCAGCAGCACGGTGTGCTTTTGGGCGACGTCCTTGACGTGCTGCAGCCAGTTGTCGGCCAGCCCGATGCGCAAACCCTGCAGGGCGGCCTGCACGCCGCCGCAGCCGTAGTGCCCGACCACCATCAGGTGCCGGATCTTGAGCTGGTCGACGGCGAACTGGATGGTCGACAGGCAGTTCAGGTCGGTGGGGACGACCACGTTCGCGATGTTCCGGTGCACGAACACCTCGCCCGGCTCCAGGCCCGTGATCTGGTTGGCCGGCACGCGGCTGTCGGAGCAGCCGATCCACATGTAACGGGGCTGTTGCTGCTTCGTGAGGCCGCTGAAAAAGCCGGGACGCTCCCGCTCCATCCGCGCCGCCCATTCCCGGTTGTGCGCGAACAGGTCGTTGAGCGAGGAGGAAGTCATAAGCGCTATTTTCGCCTGCCCGGGCTATCTGGCGGAACTACGTGGAATTGCGGACTATCGTGTTCGCGCGCCAACATGGATTGCCGGTGAACCCCGCAATGACAAACATCACATCGTTTCGCCGAACAGCTCGCGGCCGATCAGCATGCGGCGGATCTCGCTGGTGCCGGCGCCGATCTCGTACAACTTGGCGTCGCGCCACAGGCGCCCGAGCGGGTACTCGTTGATGTACCCGTTGCCGCCGAAGATCTGGATGCCCTCGCCGGCCATCCAGGTGGCCTTCTCGGCGCACCACAGGATCACCGAAGCGCAATCCTTGCGCACCTGCCGCACGTGATCGCTGCCCAGCATGTCCAGGTTCTTGCCAACGGTGTACAGGAACGCGCGCGCCGCTTGCAGCACGGTGTACATATCCGCCACCTTCCCCTGGATCAGCTGGAATTCGCCGATGCTCTGGCCGAACTGCTTGCGCTCGTGGATGTAGGGCACGACGTTGTCCATCACCGCCTGCATGATGCCGACCGGGCCGGCGGCCAGCACCGCGCGCTCATAGTCCAGGCCGCTCATCAGCACCTTGGCGCCGCCGTTGATGCTGCCCAGCACGTTGGCGGCGGGCACCTCGACGTCCCGGAACACCAGCTCGCCGGTGTGCGATCCGCGCATGCCGAGCTTGTCGAGCTTTTGCGCGATGGAAAAGCCCTTCATGCCCTTCTCGATCAGGAACGCCGTCACACCGCGCGCGCCGAGTTCCGGCTCGGTCTTGGCATAGACCACCAGCGTGTGGGCGTCGGGCCCGTTGGTGATCCACATCTTGGTGCCGTTCAGGACGAAATAGCCGCCCTTGTCCTGCGCCTTGAGCTTCATCGAGATCACGTCGCTGCCGGCGCCCGCTTCGCTCATGGCCAGCGCGCCGACGTGCTCGCCGGAGATCAATTTGGGCAGGTACTTGCGGCGCTGCGCGTCGGTGCCGTTGCGCTTGATCTGGTTCACGCACAGGTTGCTGTGCGCGCCATACGAGAGCGCGACCGACGCGGACGCGCGCGAGATTTCCTCCATCGCGATCATGTGGGCAAGGTAGCCCATGTCGGCGCCGCCGAATTCCTCCGGCACCGTGATCCCGAGCACGCCGAGTTCGCCCATCTTGCGCCACAGGTCCATCGGGAACTGGTCGCTGCGGTCGATTTCGGCCGCGCGCGGCGCGATCTCCGCTTGCGCGAACGCGCGCACCGAGTCGCGCAGTGCGTCGATGTCTTCGCCCAACTGGAAGTTCAGGCCCGGCAGGTTCATTCGATGTCTCCTGGTACTGGTGCTACTGGTGGATGCCTTCGCGGCCGAACAGCGCCATCAAGGTGCAGGTCATCGTGGCGATGAGCTTCTCGCGCCCCTGATCGATGGCGTAGGCCCTGCCTTCCACGACGGTGATCGTGCGCCCCGGCTTGACGACTTCGCCGATCATCCGGAAGCGCTCGCCCTGGGCGGGCGCGAGCAGGTTGATCTTGTATTCGATGGTCAGCACTGCGGCGTCGGCGGGCATCAGGCTGAAGCCGGCGTAACCGCAGGCCGAGTCGAGGCCGGCCGCCACCATGCCCGCGTGCAGGAATCCGTGCTGCTGGGTCAGCGCCTGCGCCCACGGCAGCTCGATCACCACCCGGCCCGCTTCGACGGCCGCCAGCGTGGCGCCGATCGTCTTCATCGCGTCCTGGCGCGCGAAACTGGCGCGCACGCGCTCGGCGTAATCCGGGTCCATGGGCTCGAAGCGCGGAACGGGCGTGGGCATGGTTTTTTGAATTGACGTTTACGTAAACGTCAATTATGCCCGCCCTTCGGCGAGCGGGCCCTTGCGTTGAAAGTCAACGCGAAAAACATGCCCGTCAGGCGGCCTGCCGCGTCTTTTCGGCGCGCACCAGCAACGCGCGCGCCTCCCGCTCATGCACCTTGACTTCGTCGAGGTTGGCCTGCAGGTCGGCCATCTGCTCTTCGAGCTGCTTGCGATGCTGGGCCAGCACGGCCAGGAACTTGCGCAATTGGGGGCCGGTGTCGCGCGGGCTGTCGTACATGTCGATGATCTCGCGCGCCTCGCTCAGCGACAGCCCGAGCCGCTTGGCCCGCAGCGTGAGCTTCAGCCGGGTGCGGTCGCGCGCGCTGTAGACGCGATTGCGCCCGGCGGGGCCGGAGCGCTCGGGTTGCAACAGGCCCATGTCCTCGTAAAAGCGCATGGCGCGGGTCGTCAGGTCGAACTCTTTCGCCAGGTCGCCGATGGTGTAGGTGGTGGTAGCCATAAGGGTTGCGTGTACGGCACGGGACAGTGGGGGAATGCGCCCGTCCCTACAATGCCTGATTACATATGACGTTTACGTCAACGTCAATCCTCATTCGCTCGCCCGCCGACCCCCACCGCCGATGAACCCGCTCGAACAGCTACTGCAGTACCCGCTGGGCGACGCCATGCCCGGGCAGGGTGAAACCATGATCGTCGCCACCGATGCCGGCGGCGCTGCGGCCGTGAAATGGATCAGGATGGCCCTGCCGTTCGCGCTCGACCATATCAACCTGTGGCTGCTCCGCGATGAGATCGACGGCCGCGCCGGCTGGACCGTGGTGGACTGCTGCATCAGCCGCGACGAGGCCAAGGCGCAGTGGGAGCGGATCTTCGAGACGCAATTGGACGGCTTGCCGGTCCTGCGCGTGGTCGTCACCCACATGCACCCGGACCACATTGGCCTGGCGCACTGGTTGTGCAGCCGCTGGGACGCGCCCTTGTGGATCAGCGCGACGGATTTCAACGTGGCGCGGATGGCGTCGCACACCACCAGCGCTTTCGGCGGCGAAGGCGCCGCGGCTTTCTTCGCGGCGCACGGCCTGGTCGACCCGGACTCGAAGGAGAAGATCCGGGCCCGCGCCGACTACTACCCGTCGCTGGTGCCGCAGGTGCCCGGCACCTATCGCCGCATGCAGGACGGCGACCGGTTGCGCATCGGCGGGCGCGAATGGCGCTGCATCAGCGGGTATGGCCATGCACCGGAACACATCGCGCTGTATTGCGACGCGCTCGGCGTGCTGATCAGCGGGGACATGCTGCTGCCGCGCATTTCGACCAACGTCAGCGTGTACTTCATCGAACCGGAGGCGGACCCCCTGCGCCTGTTCCTGCAGTCGATCGACAAGTTCGAGCATCTGCCGGCGGATACGCTGGCGCTGCCGTCCCACGGCAAGCCGTTCCGCGGCGTGCACGAGCGCATCCGACAGTTGCACGACCACCACCGCGAGCGGCTCGAGGAGGTGCGCGAAGCCTGCGCGCAGGCGCCGCAATCGGCCGCCGACATGCTGCCGGTGCTGTTCAAGCGCAAATTGGACCTGCACCAGACCACCTTCGCGATGGGCGAGGCGGTGGCGCACCTGCACGCGCTCTGGTTCGCCGGCAAGCTGCGGCGCCAGCGCGGGGCAGACGGCATCTACCGGTTCCTGCCGGAGTCCTGAATCGCTACGATTTTTCGGGAGCCAGCCACGCGGGCGGCGCGACCTCCGAGAGCGTGAAGAAGAACGTGGCGCCCTCGCCGACGCGCGACTCGGCCCAGACGCGCCCCTGGTGGCGCGCGACGATGCGACGCACGGTCGCCAGGCCGATGCCGGTGCCCGGGAATTCCGCTTCGGTATGCAGCCGCTGGAAGGCGCCGAACAACCTGGTCGCGTAAGCCATGTCGAACCCCACCCCGTTGTCGCGCACGCAAAACACCCCGCTGCCCACGCGGCCCACTTCGATGCGCCCCTCCTCGCGTTGCGACGTGAACTTCCACGCGTTGCCCAGCAGGTTCTCCATCACGGCGCGCAGCAGGCCGTTGTCGCCGTGCGCCACGAGCCCTTCCTCGACCTGCACGGTCACGTTGCGCTGCGGCTCCTGCAATTGCAGGGTTTCGAGCGATTCGCGGGCCAGCGCGCCCAAGTCGACCCGCGCGTAGTGCAACGGCGCGCGCGCCACCCTGGCCAGCGAAAGCAGCGCCTCGATGAGTTGCTCCATCTTGCCGACGGCGGCCTGGATGCGCGCGAGGTAGTGCGCCACCCGTTCGTCCGGATGGCCCACGAGTTTCAGCGCCAGCGCGCTGCTGAAGCCGGTCACGGCGCCCAGCGGAGCGCGCAGGTCGTGCGACACCGAATAGGAAAACGCCTCCAGTTCCTGGTTCGAACTGCGCAGGGCCTGCTCGATGGCCTTCAGCTCGGTGATGTCGGCATCGACGCCAATCCAGAACACCACGCCGCCGTGTTCGTCCAACACCGGCGCCGCCTTGTAGGACATGGTGTGGTAGCTGCCGTCCTGCGCGAGGAAGCGCCGGATGCCGCTGTACGGCTGCTGCGTCTGGCGCGAATTGTTCCAGTTGCGCTGCACGTCGCGCACATCGTCCGGGTGCAGCCGCTTCATCCAGCCCTGCCCGAGCCCGTCGGCACTCTCGCCGCCCACCAGGTCATACCACGCCCGGTTGAGGAACGTGGCCCTGCCCTGCGTGTCGGTGTTCCATACGACTGCGGGCGCTTGTTCGGCCAGCGTGCGGAACAACTGCTCCTGCCGTGCGAGTTCGGCGGTCCGCTCGGCGATGCGCGCCTCCAGCCCGGCGTTCAGCTCGCGGATCTGCGTGAAGAGCCTGGCGTTCTCGATCGCGATGGAGGCCAGATGCGCCAGTTCCATGGCCACGTACTCGTCACGTTCGCTGAAATCGCCGAGCTCCTTGTCGGCGATTTGCAGCAATCCGATGCTGGCGCCGTCACGGCCCGCCAGCGGCACCGCCAGCAAGCCGTTGACCGGCGAACGGCGGACCGCATGCTCCGAGCCGGGCCCGTTCGGCGCTTCGAGCTGCGCCTGCGTCAGGCGCAGCGGCTGGCCGGACTCGCACACGCTTGACTCGGCGCCCGGCTCCAATCCATGCCATTCCTGGTGCGCGCCGGCAAGCGACAGCGCGCTGTGTCCATGGCACCGGTCCCCGTCGGGCGTGAGGCTGACCATCGCCATGCGAGCGCCGATCACCAGCCGCGCTTGTTCCACCACCTGCCGCAGCGTGTCCTCGATGGTGGGCTTGGCCGTGATGGCCTGGGCCGCCGCGGCCGCGCGCTGCAGCGTGAGCGTGTACGCGTGCAGCTCCCGTTCGCTGCGCAGGAGCGCCTCTTCATCGCGCCTGCGGCCGGTGATGTCCTGCACGACGCCGCCGAACCAGACCGGCTGGCCCTGCTCGTCGCGCCGCACCTCCGCGATTTCGTGCATCCATGCGACCTCGCCGCCGGACTTGACGATGCGGAATTCCGTGCTGACCACCCTGCCATCGCGCAGCGCCGCATCACGCGCCCGCTTCGGCAGTGCCCGATCGTCGGGATGCACGCGCTCCAGGAATGCATCGAGCGAGCCGTCGAACCGCTCCTTGTCCACGCCGAACAACTTGTACACCTCGTCGGACCACCAGAGCCGCCCGGTCGCGAGGTCGAGTTCAAAGTTGCCGGTGCGCCCGATGCGCTGCGCCTCGATCAGCTTGCGCTGGGTCTCGCGCAACTCGGCGAACTGCGCCGCCTGCTCGGCCTGCAGCCGTTCCAACTCGGTCACGTCGGTGAAAACCACCAGACCGCCGCTGACGCCGCCTTCACTGCGGATCGGCTGCCAGCTGCATTGCAACAGGCGGCCCTCGGGCACCAGCGCATTGCGCACGAACAACAATTGCTGGCGGCCGCTTTCGCCGCGCGCGGAGCGCACCAGCGGCAAATCCTCGGTGCGGTACAGCGTGGTCTTGTCCTCGTGGTAGAAGCCGAACCGCTGCGCCCATTGCTGCGGCAGCAGGCCGGCGCCGCCCAGCGGGAAAAGCCGGCTGGCCGCCTCGTTGAACATGAGGAACTGGCCGGTGCCGGTCACGGCGACCAGGCTTTCCTGCATGCTGTTGAGAACCAGGTCGAGCACGAGGTAGGCGCCCCGGCTGCGCCCGAGCTCGCTTTCCAGGTCGCGCTGGCGCAATTGCAGCGAGTCGGCCATCAAGTTGAAGGCGGCGCCGATGCGGGCGAACTCGCCGCGCTGCCGCCCCGGGCGCAAGGGCACACGCGCGTCCAGCAGCCCCTGCTCGAGGCGCCGGACGGTGGCGAGGATCTGCTTGGCCGGTCCGACGATGACGCGCCCGCCGACCCACCAGGCGACCGCGAAGCCCACCAGCAAGGTGATGCCCAGGACCAGCAACTGGTCGCGCAAGGTGACGAGGAACGCATGCTGCACCTGGTCGCGGTCGATGCTCACTTCCGCCAGGAAACCTTCGCCGCCGACCACCCGGCTAGGCACGTACGCGTGGATGCGCGGCTCACCCGCGGCATCGTCCCACTCTCCCGTCCCGGCCGACATGCGGCGCGCGGCATCGAGCAGCAGGCCCTCGGCGAGCTTGCTGCCGGGCACGCCGGCCGTGTGCGGAGGGTGCTCCATCAGCACGGTGCCGCGGCGATCGGCGACGATCACTTGCGCACCGGCCGGCAGTTCGGTGCCCGCCAGCGCCTCGCCCGCATGTTCGAGGTCCAGCACCGCGAACGCGATCGCGGCCACGCGCTCGCCGTCGAACACGGGCTGCGCGAATGGCAGGCTGAAGCGGCCGGTCGCCCTGCCGATCAAGGGCTCCCCCATGACGAAGCGGCGCTCGGCCAATGCCCGCTGGAAATAAGACCGGTCCGCCGCGTTGAAGTCGGCGGCGCGGCCCTTGGCATGGCACACGACCTGGCCCTTGGTGTTCAGGATGCCCATGTTCGCGTAGATCGGGTAGATCCCGCGCATCGCCTCGAAGTAGTTTTCGCAGGTCTTGCGCTCGGGCGTGCGCATCATCGGCATCGCGCTGATCGCCCCGAGCAGGTGCTGCGCCGCCTCGACGGTGCGGTCCTGGTGCGCGGCGATCAGGGACGCGGCGAATCTCAGCTGCGAGCCGGCCAGTTCGGTGGCCGAGCGCATCTCGCGCACGGAGAACCAGACCGACAGCGCCGCCAGCGGCAGGCTCGCGGCCACCAGCAGGATCATCACGCGCTCCTTGAGACTGAGCCTGCCCTCCAGCATTTATTGTTTCCGTCCTGCCGGTCGATCGTTCGCGGATTCCTGCGGTCCGTGGCGAATGACCGCCCATCGCCCAGGAGCTTTCACCACGGAGGCAACGCCTCGTCCTTGAGCTGTCCGCGCAGCTGCGCGTAATCGGGCACCACGGTACGCACCGTGTCCCAGAACCGCGGGCTGTGGTCCATCACGCGCAGATGGCTCAATTCGTGCGCCACCACGTAGTCGATCACCGGCAGCCGGAAATGCACCAGCCGCCAGTTCAGGCGGATCAGGCCATCCGAGTGCGCGGTGCCCCAACGCGTGCCCGCGCTGCTCAGGGCGAGCTTGCGCCATTGCACTCCGAGCAGGGGCGCGAAATGCGCCAGCCGCTCGTTGAAAAGGCGCTTGGCCTGGCGCATCAGCCACGCCTGCACCGCGTCGCGGATCTGCGCCGCATCGGCCGTGTGCGGCAAGCCCACGTGCAGCGTGAGCCGCGGCACGCCGGGCAGCGCTTCGCCATCGGTGTTGAGCACCGCGCCCACCTCGTCGAACGCATGGCGCGGGTCCAGCACGACGATCACCTGTTCGCCCAGGAACGGAAAGGTCGCGCCGTCGCGCCATTCGATGCGAGCCGATTCGAGGCGGCGGCGGCGCTCGCTCGCGTCCCCGAGCTTGTTGACGATCCATGCGGACTTGCTCTGGACGGCGGCGTCCACCTCGTACAGCGGCACCCAGCGCGGCGCGCTGACGGTGAGTCCCTCCGGCCCCACCATGAAGCCGATGTTGCGCCGCTTCACGCGCCGGAACTCGTAAGCCACCACGCAGTCGCCGAGGACCGCCTCCCGATTGGCCCGCGGATGGCGGAACGCCGCCGGCGAAAGCACCTCGTCGAGCAGCTGCGGACGCGTCGCGGCTGTTACCGGCTCTACGGCAGCCTTGGGTTTGCGCCTGCGGCTCGGTGGCGATGGGGGTGGTGAGGAGGGGGCTGGAGCAGTGGGGGCGGCATCGAAGAAATCGAGGGTCAACTGCAGCAGCCGGAACATGGCCGCAGAGTTTAGCCGAGGCGCTTCGCGTTGCCGCGGCTTTTACATTCAGGCCGCGGCGCGTTCGGCCTGTCGGTACGCCTCGGGATCGAGCCGGTGCATCTCGGATTCGATCCACTTCTCGACTTCGAGCATCAGGTCGTCCGGATCGCGGCCCTGGCTCGGGATCGGCTTGCCGATCGAGACGTGGACCCGCCCGGGGCGCTTGATGAACGCCCTGCGCGGCCAGACCTTCGCGGAGGTCACGGCGATCGGGATCACGGGCGCGCCGGTCGCCACCGCGAGCCGGGTCCCGCCGTGCCTGTAAGTGCCCTTCTGGCCGCGCGGGATGCGCGTGCCTTCGGGGAAGATGATGACCCAGATGCCCTGGGCGAGCAGGCGCTTGCCCTGCTCCACCACCTTGTTGAACGCCTGCGCGCGCAACTTGCGGTCGATGTGGATCATGTCGAGGCGCCCCATGGCCCACCCGAAAAACGGCAATTGCAGCAGTTCCTTCTTGAACACGTAGGCCAGCGGGTGCGGCATCAGCGTGGGCATCAGGAAAGTTTCCAGCGTCGATTGGTGCTTGACCAGCAGCACGGCCGGACTGGTTTCGCCCAGCGGCAGGTTCTCTTGCCCCTCGACGCTCACCTCGATCCCGAGCATCACGCGTGCGCCGCCAAGCACGCAGCGCAGCCACTGCACCGCGATCCAGTACAGCGAGACCTTGTCCCGCCAGAACGAGCCGACCATGATCGCAATGGCGAATGGCACGACCGTCACGAGCATCCAGAGGAAATGGATCGCCGAACGAACGAGGGCCATGAGCCGCCGGCGCAATCAGGAGACGGGCTTCGCGCTGCCTGCGTGCCGGGCGACGAGCCAGTCGGCGAACGCCGCGAGGTCCTCATGCACCATGGTGCCCGGCGGGAAAGTGTCCGGCAGCTGCTGCCCCCGGTAGGCCGCGCCCTTGCCCGTGAGCACCAGGTGCGGCTCGCAACCGGCCGCCACGCCGGCCTGCAGGTCGCGCAGGCCATCGCCCACGACGGGCGTGCCCTTGAGATCGACGCCGAAGCGGTCGCCGATCTGCTCGAACAGGCCGGGCGAAGGCTTGCGGCACTGGCAGCCCTCTTCCGGGCTGTGCGGGCAGTAGAACACCGCATCGATGCGCCCGCCCTTGGCCGACAGCATCTTGTGCATCTTCGCGTGCACCGCGTTGAGCGAAGCGACGTCGAACAGTCCGCGCCCCAGGCCCGACTGGTTGGAGGCGATCACCGTGTGCCAGCCGGCGTGGTTGAGGCGCGCAATCGCATCCAGCGCGCCCGGCAGCGGCATCCACTCCTCGGGCGACTTGATGTATTCGTCGCTGTCGGCGTTGATGGTTCCGTCGCGGTCGAGGATGACGAGCTTCATGATGAGGCGAGTCTAGGCCCTAGGCCAACCGGGACAGATCCGCGACCCGGTTCATCGCCTGGTGCAAGGTGGCGAGCAGCCCCAGGCGATTGAGGCGCAGGTCGGGTTCCTCGGCGTTGACCATCACGTCGTCGAAGAACGCGTCCACCGGGCCGCGCAAGGCGGCGAGGGTCTGCAGCGAGCCCGTGTAGTCGCCGGCCTCGAATTGCGAGGCGGCCTGCGGGGCGAGCTTGCGCGTCGCGGCGTAGAGAGTCTTCTCGGCGTCTTCCCTCAACAGCGCCTCGCTCACGTGGGCATCGGCCTTGTCGGCTTTCTTCAGGATGTTGCCGATGCGCTTGTTGGCGGCGGCGAGCGCCGGGGCTTCCGGCAGCGCGGCGAACGCACGCACGGCCGCCAGCCGCTTGGCGACGTCGCCCAGGCGTTGCGGGCGCAATGCCAGCACCGCATCGACTTCCTGCGGCCCGTAGCCTTGCTCGCGCAGCGCGCCTGCGAGCCGGTCGTACACGAACTCGGACAGCAGCCCCGCTGTCTTCGGATCCGCCTGCGGGAAGAGGCCGACTGCCTGCACGATGAGGCCGTCGATCCCGAGCGGCAGATCCTTTTCCATCAGCATGCGCACGATGCCCAGGGCATGGCGGCGCAGCGCAAACGGGTCCCTGTCGCCGGTCGGCAATTGGCCCACCGAGAACAACCCCGCGAGGGTTTCCAGTTTGTCCGCCAGCGCGACGACCAGGCCCACCGGGTTGCGCGGCAACTCGTCGCCGGCGAAACGCGGCTTGTAGTGGTCCTCGATCGCGTCGGCGATCTCGTTGCCCAGGCCGTCGTTGAGCGCGTAATAGCGCCCCATGACGCCCTGCAGTTCGGGAAACTCGCCGACCATGTCGGTGAGCAGGTCCGCCTTCGCCAGCATCGCGGCGCGGTCGGCCTGGGCCGCCAGATGGTCGCTGCCGAGTTCGGCACCGATCACCTTGGCGAGCGCGCGCACCCGCTCGACCCGCTCGCCCTGCGTGCCCAATTTGTTGTGATAGACCACTTTCGCCAGGCCCGCAACGCGCGATTCGAGCGTCTTCCTGCGGTCGTGGTCGAAGAAGAACTTGGCGTCGGCCAGGCGCGGGCGCACCACGCGCTCGTTGCCGCCGACGACGGCGCTCGCGTCGGCCGGCCGGATGTTGCTCACGACCAGGAATTTGTGCGTCAGCTTGCCGCGCGCATCCAGCAACGGGAAGTATTTCTGGTTCGCCTTCATCGTGAGGATCAGGCATTCCTGCGGCACCTCCAGGAACTCCTGCTCGAACTCGCACACGAGCACGTTCGGGCGCTCGACCAGGGCGGTGACTTCGTCGAGCAGCGCGTCGTCCTCGATCGCGCGCGCGCCGCCGCCCACCCGGGCCGCAGCCGCGCCGAGCTGGCGCACGATCTCGGCGCGCCGGGCCTCGAAGCTGGCGATCACGGCGCCGTCTTTTTCGAGCGTGGCCGCGTAGCTGTCGGCGTCATGCAGCCGCACCGGGTCGACGGCCGCCTCGAAACGGTGGCCATGGGTGGTGTTGCCGGCCTTCAATCCGAGCACCTCCACCGGCACCACGTCACGGCCATGCAGCGCGACCAGCGAATGCGCCGGCCGCACGAACTTCACGTCGGTCCAGCCGTCGGCCAATTGGTAGGTCATGACTTTCGGGATCGGCAGTTTCGCGATGCTCTCGTTCAAGGCCCTCTGCAAGCCTTCGGCGAGCGTCGCACCCTTCACGGTGCTGTCGTAGAACAGCGCCTCGGCCTTGCCGTCCATCGCGCGCTTCAGGCCCGGCGCCTCCGATGCGTCCGCGCCCAGTGCATTCAATTTCTTCAACAAGGCCGGCGTGGCGTTCCCGGCGGCATCGAGGCCCACGCTGACCGGCATCAGCTTTTGCGATACGGCCTTGTCTGCTGCGTGCGTCGCCACCGTGGTCACGTGGGCAGCGAGGCGGCGCGGGGACGCGAACGAAGTGAGCTGCGACTGCGCGGAGGCCAGTCCTTGCGCCTTGAGCTGCTCGAACAGCACGCCCGCGAACGCCTCGCCGAGCTTCTTCAGCGCCTTGGGCGGCAGCTCTTCGACGAAGAGTTCGACCAGCAGGTTGTGTGATGCCATGGGTCAGGCCGCCCCTGCGACTTTGCTCAGGACAGGCCCTTCGACCTTGCTCAGGACAGGCTTCTTCTGCAGGTCGGCGACCCACTCGCGCGGAGCCATCGGAAAACCCAGACGCTCGCGGCTGTCGTAGTAGCTCTGGGCGACGCTGCGCGCCAGGTTGCGGATGCGGCCGATGTACGCCGCGCGCTCGGTGACGCTGATCGCGCCGCGGGCGTCCAGCAGGTTGAAGCTGTGCGCGGCCTTGAGCACCTGCTCGTAGGCCGGCAGCGCGAGCTGCTGCTCCACGAGGTGCTTCGCCTGTTTTTCATGCGCCGAGAACGCCGTGAACAGGAAGTCCGCGTCGCTGTGCTCGAAGTTGTAGGCCGACTGCTCTTTCTCGTTCTGCAGGTACACATCGCCGTAGGTGAGCTCCTCGGTCCACTTCAGGTTGTAGACGTTGTCGACTTCCTGCAGGTACATCGCGAGGCGCTCCAGGCCGTAGGTGATCTCGCCGGTGATGGGCTTGCAGTCGATGCCGCCGACCTGCTGGAAATAGGTGAACTGCGTGACTTCCATGCCGTTGAGCCAGACCTCCCAGCCCAGCCCCCAGGCGCCGAGCGTGGGATTTTCCCAGTCGTCCTCGACGAAGCGGATGTCGTTTTTCTTCAGGTCGAAGCCCAGCGCCTCGAGCGACCCGAGATACAGCTCCAGGATTTCGGCCGGGGCCGGCTTGAGCACCACCTGGTACTGGTAATAGTGTTGCAGCCGATTCGGGTTCTCGCCGTAGCGGCCGTCCTTGGGGCGGCGGCTGGGCTGCACATAGGCCGCTTTCCACGGCTCGGGGCCGAGGGCGCGCAGGAATGTAGCGGTGTGCGAGGTGCCCGCGCCGACTTCCATGTCGTACGGCTGCAGCAGCGCGCAGCCTTGCCGGTCCCAGTAGGACTGCAATTTCAGGATGATTTGCTGGAAGGTCAACATGCGGAAATGGGGATTGCGCGCGGCAAACCGTTGATTTTACGGCCCTGCTCCTCGCGGGCAGCGGCCGGGGCTTAGCGCGAGGGCCGCCGCCATGCGGCGAACGC
This sequence comes from Ramlibacter sp., assembly GCA_019449555.1. GTDB lineage: Bacteria > Pseudomonadota > Gammaproteobacteria > Burkholderiales > Burkholderiaceae_C > Ramlibacter. The sequence goes on along the minus strand of JAGRPN010000234.1, from coordinate 246 downwards.
CACGATCGCCAGCGCCAGCAGCCACGCCGGCCACAACCCGAAGCGCGAAGCCCAGCGCGCATACGGCGTGATGGCGCTGCGGCCTTCGACTTGCCCCGTCAGCACGCCGCGTGTGTGGCGCGGCAGCGATCCGGTGACGCGGCCGCGGTGGTCGATGATCACCGTGGCGCCGGTGTTGGTGGCGCGGATCATCGGGCGCTCGAATTCCAGCGCGCGCATGCGGCTGATCTGCAGATGCTGGTCGAT
>JAGRPN010000233.1 GCA_019449555.1 Ramlibacter sp. | reverse complement strand
TCGAGGACGGCCAGAGCCTGAAGGTGAATCTCGGCACCGGCCGCGGCTACAGCGTGCTGGAAGTGGTGCGCGCGTTCGAGGAAGCCACCGGCCAGCGCGTGCCGTACCAGCTGGTGCCGCGCCGGCCCGGCGACGTCGCGCAATGCTATGCCGACCCCGGCCTCGCGCAGCGCCGCCTGGGCTGGTGCGCGAAACGCACGCTGGGGCAGATGTGCACGGACGCGTGGCGCTGGCAAACCCTCAACCCGAAGGGCTATCGCAGCCGTTACGCGGACGAGGCGTTCTAGCTACTGCGCCGGTTGGCGTATCCTCGCGCCTGGGCCGGCGCTTCGGCCTGCGAGGAGGGAACATGCAAGCTGCTTCGGACATCCGCAAGAACGCGGAAGACGCATTCGCGTCCGGCCTGTACTGCGCGGAGAGCGTCGTTTTTTCACTGGCCCGGGCCCAGGGGATCGAGAGCGATCTCCTGACACGGATGGCCACCGGTTTTTGCGGCGGCATGGCCCGCTCCTGCGGCACCTGCGGCGCGCTCACCGGCGCGATCATGGGCATCGGCATCGGCCTGGGCCGTGCGAAGTCCGGCGACTCCGTGAAGGACGCGTACGCCGGCACGCAGCGGCTGATCCGCGAGTTCGAGCAGGCCTTCGGCGCGCGGGACTGCCACGTGTTGCTGGGGTGCGATCTCGGCACGCCCGAAGGCCAGGCGAAGTTTCGCGAGCAGCAATTGGCCGAACGCTGCATCGGGTACACCGGCAAGGCCGCTGAGATCGCCGCCACGATCCTGCAAGAGCAGCGGGCCTGACGGCCGACTCCGCGGTGGCGGCGCTGGCGAGGGACCGCAGCATGACAGTTTATCCCTGTGGATCATCAGCTACGCGGAGTGCGCGGTGCTCGTGGTGCGGTGAAGCGAAGACATCCGACGCATAGATGCCTTCGTTCCTCAGCGCCGTTGCCGCGCACCCGCATGCGGTCCTGCTGGGCATTTTCCTGATCGCCTGGGCTGAATCGCTGGCCGTCATCGGGACGCTGGTACCGGCTGCCATCGTCATGTTCGGCGCCGGCGCGCTCGTTGGCGCCGGCTCGCTCGAGCTGTGGACGACCTTGGGTGCGGCGGTCTGCGGGGCGGTGCTCGGCGACGGATTCGGCTACGAACTGGGACGCTCGCATGAGGCCCGGGTCCGGGCCTGGCGCGTCTTCCAGCGCCACACGCAAGCGCTTGCGCGCGGCGAAGACTTCATTCGCCGGCATGGCGGCAAGAGCATCCTGCTGGCGCGCTTTGCCGCTCCGGTGCGCGCCTTCGTTCCGCTATTGGCAGGGTTCGCGCACATGCCGCGCTCACGCTTCTATGCCGTCAACGTCCTCTCCGCGCTGGTCTGGGCGCCCGTGCTTATCCTGCCGGGCGTCTTGTTCGGCGCTTCGCTGCAATTGGCCGAGGCGGTCAGCGGGCGGCTTGCGGTCATCGTGCTGCTGCTGGTATTTCTGCTCTGGTTTGCGATTTGGTTGACGACCACGGCCCTGCGTTTTGTCGTGCCATGGGCGCGGCGCGTGCGAGACGCGATCGTTGGCCGCGCTCGAGGCAGCAACCACCGGTTTGCGCGCGTGGCGCTGATGCTGCTGGACCCCGCCAGCCCCGGTTCGCATGCGCTGCTGCTGGGCGCCTTGCTGCTGCTGGGCGCCGGCTGGCTGTTCCTGGGCGTGCTGGAGGACGTGATTTCGCACGACCCGCTGGTGCAGGCCGACATCGCCGTGTTCAATTTCCTTCAGGGACTGCGTACGGCGTCCGTCGACCGGCTGCTGATCGTGGTCACCGAGATGGGCAGCGTGGGCGTCATGCTGCCGCTGGTGATTGCCGTGGCGTTGTGGCTGGCGTGGCGTCGATGCTGGCGCACCGCGTGGTACTGGATCGGTGTCACCTCATTCGGCGAGGTGCTCGTGCAACTGCTCAAATTCACGCTCGGACGCACCCGTCCACTCGACCTGTACACCGGCGTGGAGCGCTTTTCGTTCCCGAGCGGGCACGCGGTCGTGAGCACGGTCATCCTGGGTTTCCTGGCATTTCTGCTGTCGCGCGGACAAGCGACGCGGGTACGGCTGGCCCTCGCCGCCGCCACGGGCGTGTATGTGGCACTGGTGGCGTTCTCCCGCCTGTACCTTGGGGCTCACTGGCTGTCGGATGTGCTGGGCGGGCTGAGCCTGGGCGCGGCCTGGGTCGCGATGGTCGCCATGATCTATACGCAGCGCCAGGTCGAGGAGAACTTCGAGCCTCGAAGGCTGGCGCTGGTCGTGTCGATATCGCTGCTTGTTTTCGGCGGCTTGTGGGCCGAGACGAATTCCGCTGCCGATCTGGCCCGGTACAGCCCAGTGAAGCTTAGCCCGCGAGTCATTGCCGTGAACGACTGGCTCGACCAGGATTGGCGCCTGCTGCCGGCTCGGCGATCGGAAGTAGCGGGAGACCCGGAGGAACCCTTCGCGCTTCAGTGGGCCTGCGGCGGGGAAACCATTCGCAGCCGGCTTGGCGCATCGGGCTGGCGGCCCGCGCAAGCGTGGTCCCTGCGAAACACGCTGGCTTGGCTGTCGCCCGAGCCGCAACTGCAGGACCTGCCCGCGCTGCCCCGTTTCGATCGAGGCAATCGTGCGCGACTGGTGTTCGTGCGCTGGACAGCTGAAAGGCCCGGGGAACGCGAAGTCCTGCGCCTATGGTCCTCGGGGTTCGAGCTGCAGCCTCGCGAGCGGGGCAGCGGCCTGCCGATCTGGTACGGGGCGATCTATCGGGAGGAGCAGCGGCGGCATCGCCATGTGCCGGCCGTTGGCATCCAGGGATCTGTCGAAAGCGCCGATGCAATCGCGGAGCAGCTCCCGATCGATTTGGGGCAACAGTTGCGCTCGCGGCCCGGTCTGTCGCAGGTCGTGCTGGCGCTATGCCGGCAGCCAGTCGATGTCTTGAGGAGATGAGATTCTCTTATTCCCACCGGTTCATCACGTCCGGCGCGCAGCCGCTCTTGACCACCTGCGCGGGATTGCCCATCACGATGGAATGCGGCGGCACGCTCTCGAACACGCAGGCCCCGGCGGCGACGCGGCTGCCGCGCCCGATCGTCACCGCGCCGACGATGCACGCGTGCGGCCCGATCCACACCTCGTCCTCGATCACCGGGTAGCCGGTGCTGCGCGAGCCGTCGCCGCCGATGCGGTCGCGCTGGCCGAGGGTCGCGCCATGGAACATCGTGACGTTGCGGCCGATGACGGCGTGTTCGTTGACCACCGCGCCCCAGCCATGCGTCAGCGCGAAGCCCGGCCCGATCGAGACCTGCCACGGCAGGTCGATGCCCGCGGCGCCGCAGGCGAACCGATGCAACAGACGCGCAACCACCAGCAGCATGCGCGAGAACACATCGCCGCGCGCGGCCGCCCATTGGCACAGGCGCAAGGTGGCGATGGCGCGGTAGTTCCGACGCAGGGCCGCGCCGCGCAACGCGAGCGCCCAGCCGAAGCGGCCGAACTGGCGCCAGGTGTCGCCCCTGAATGCGCCGGTGCCGCGGCCGGCCGGGTTGGCGGTGCCGTCATGCGCCGCCGGCGCGGCATCGTTGGCTTCAATGTGCATGGTGTTGCGCTTGCAGGTACCACTGGGCCGATTGCTGCAGGCCCCGGTCGTACGGCGTCCATTGCAGGTCGAAGTCGCGCTGGGCCGGATCCGATTTCAATTGCAGCTGCCGCTGCCACAGGCCCAGCAAGCCGGGCGGCAGCGGATCGGGCAGGGTGTCCGGCTCGCGCCCGGCCCGCGCCAGCGCTTTCTGCGCGAGCTTCAGCGGCGGCCCGCCGACCCAGGCGTCCATCTTGAGTTGCAGCGGTGGGATGCGCCGCACCGGCGTGGCGCCGATCGCTACCGCCAGGTCCACGAAGTAGCGGTTCCAGCGGGGACTGTCGGGCGCGGCCAGGTTGTAGGTGCGCAGCTGCCTGAGGGGCAGCGGCATGCGCAGCGCGGCCATCGCCGCCGCGCAAACGTCGTCGACATGGACCAGGTTCGACCAGCCGTCGCCCGCCGCGCCCAGATCGCCCAGGCGCCCGGCCTGCAGGTAGCGGCCGATGCGGCCCACCCACAGGTCGCTGCCCGGTCCCCAGACGCAGCCGGGGCGCAGGATGACCGCCGTGCCACCGGCTTTCGCGAACGCCGCGATGTGGCTTTCCGCCTCGCGCTTGGCGAGGGCGTACCAGCCGAGCGTTTTGTTTTCGTCCAGCCGCGTTTTCTCCTGCACGGCGCCTTCGCGCGAGCCGTACACCGCCATGCTGCTCAGGTGCACGATGCGCGCAACGCCCGCCTCGGCGGCGGCGTCGGCCAGCACCCGCGCACCTTCCGAGATCGCGCGCGCGCTGCCGGCGACGCAATTGACCACCGCGTCCATTCCCTTGACTGCCTGCGCCATGGCAAACGGGTCGGTCGTATCCACCCGCACGTTTTCCGGTCCGTCCACGCCATGCCGCGACGACGCGCGGACCGCCGTGGCCCAGCCGGCGAGCGCGAGCAGCTCGCAGAACCGCGAGCCGATGTAGCCGGAGCCGCCGAGCACCAGGACTTTCATGCTGCCAGCGGAAGTTCGGGGCGGGGCGCCGCAGCCGGCTTGCCGGTGTCCACCAGCGTCACGGGCCGCGCGGTGAGCCGCTGCGCGAGGTGCTTGCCCAGGCGCAGCGACAAGGCGATCAGCGCGAGCGTGGGGTTGGCCTGGCTCGAGGTGGGGAAGACGGCGCTGCCGGCGACGTAGAGGTTGCCGACCGAATGCACGCGGCAATCGCGATCGACCACGCTCTTGCGCACGTCGGTGCCCATGCGCGCGGTGCCGATGTGGTGCCCGCCGTACGCGCCGAAGCGCAGCAGGTCTTCCTCCAGCCGGTGGGCGTCGTACTCCAGGCGGCCGGTGCCGGTGCGCTCGAACTCGCGCGCCATCAGGTCCAGCGTGCGCCGGATCGATTCGATGTCGCCGGCGCTGTAGCGCCAGTCCACGCGCAATCGCGGCATGCCCAGCGCGTCGTGGCAGCCCGTCAGCGTGACGCGGCTGTCGGAGCGCGGCGTGTGTTCGCCGTGCACCTCGAGGCTGAAACGATTGGTGCGGTTGCGCAGGATCACGGACGGGAACTTGCGCTGGGCCAGCGTGCGCCGCACCACCCAATGGGCCAGGAACGCCGACGTGTCGACCGGGTCAGCCATGACGTTGAGGAGGTGGCGCGCGTAGATGGCCGCCGTCGCGGGCGTGCCGTCGTTGAGCCGCTTGCCGTACTCGTAGCTGATCAGGCGGCGCACCAGGAACAGCCCCGAAAGCACGCCGTTGCGGTGCGCCGGATCGGTGATGCGCGGGAAGTGCAGGCGCGCCACCGCGTTGGCCAGCCCGCGGCGCCGCTGCTCGGCCTCGCTGACCGACAGGCGCCGGCGGCAATAGATGCCTTCGGGCGTGACCTCGTAGCCGTGGCGCACGTCGCGCACAGACCCATTGAGCGTGAGCGCGCCGACGTTGCCGGCGATGTGGCACATGTAATAGCGGCCGACCACGTCGTGCTCGTTGCCGATGCCGGCCGGCGCGACGTCGCGCGACGCGAGCAACAGGCGCGCGGTTTCCAGCCCGCCGGTGGCGAGCACGGCGCTGCGCACGGCAACCCGGAATCGCCGCCCGGCCAGCGTGCGCACGTCCAGCTCGTCCACCGCGCTGCCGTCGGGCAGCAGCCGCACCGCGGTGCAGTTGGCGCCGAGCAGGACCTTTACGTCGCCGGCGAGCTGCAATCGGCGCGCGTAGCGCCGGCCGAAATTGGTCGGGCAGGAGAAGCGTTCGAGCGAGTTCGTGCGCACCAGCGCGCTGTCGAACCCGCGGATCATCGGCGGGGCCGCCCGGCCCAGCGCCTCGTCGGCGTCGTAGCTGAAGCGCCCGGCCTCGGCCAGCTCGTTCGCCTCGGGATAGAACGGCAGCAGGTCCGCGTGCGACAACGGCCAGCCGCTGTCCGGCACCCAACTGCGCGTCTCGAAATCGATCGGGTCGAACGGCACGCAGCGCCCGCCCCAGATCGCGGTGGACCCGCCCATGCGGCGCTGCCGGTACTTGTCCGGCGGGCTGTGCAGCCGCTCGTCCGCGACCTCGCCGGCGTACAGCGCCTGTGTGGCGGCATGTTCGCGCTGCTTGCCCGATTCGAGCAGCACGATGCGCAGCCCCTGCCCGGACAAGGCGAGCGCGAGCGAGATGCCGGCCGCGCCGCCGCCCACGATGCACACGTCCGCCCACAGGCAGGCGCCCGCTTCGATCGTGTCGGCATCGACGATCACGGCGCATTCTCCCCGGCCAGGGGCGCGGCCGGCTCCAGCTGGGCCGCGATCCCGAAATGGCGCTGGTGGATGCGGGCGATGTTGGCGCAGAAACGCTGCAGCGAGAACTGCCGGCGGAACAGCGCGTGCCCGTTGCGGCCCAGCGCTTCGAGCAGCTCGGGCCGCCCCAGCACCTCCTGCAAACCAGCCGCGAGCGCGGCCACGTTGCCGGGCATCACGAAATACGCGTTCACCCCGTCCGCCAGCACGGCGGGAATTTCGCCCACAGGCGTGCAGACCACCGCGACGCCGTGCGCGAGCGCCTCGAGGACGACGAGCGGGAGCACTTCATCGTGCGACGGCAGCACGAGCACGTCCGAGGCGGCCATCAGGCGGGCGATCTTCGCCTGGTCGCACCAGCCTTCGAAACGCACGAAGCCTTCGATGCCGAGCGAGTGCGCCTGAGCGCGGTACGCCGCGATGTCGCCGCCGCCGGCCAGCGCCACCTCCAGCCGTTCGCGATCGAAGCCCGGCTGCGCCAACGCCGCCAGCAGGTCGGACACGCCCTTGGCTTCGCACAGCCGGCCGACGAAGAGGACGCGCTGCTTGCCCCCGTCCGCCGCCGCGCGCCTGGGCTCGACCGGCTCCGGCACGCCGTTGATCACGATCTCCACGCGCTCGGCCGGCACGCCCAGCTCGTGCGTGACGAAGCGCCGGGCTGCGCCGCCGATCACCACGACGCTCGCCGGGAGCGAGAACACCCAGCGCGTGAGCCGCTGCAAGGCGGGCGGCAACCGGCGGTAAAACGGCCGCATCTGCGCGTGCAGGTGCAGCACCACGGGGATGCCCAGCGCGCGGCACACGACGACGATCGTTCCCTTGCGCAACAGGCTCAGGCGCTCGCCCATGTTCACGTGAACGCCCGCCAGCCCGCCTTCCAGCCGGCCGCGCACCAGCTTGGCCAGCGCCGTGAGCAGCACCCACAGCGAGAACACCGCGTGGGCGCCGCCGCGCGTGTCCAGCGGCCGCAGTTGCGCGGCGGCCGGCCCGGCCGGCGGCTGCGACTGGATCAGGTAGTCCGCCACCTTGAACATGCCGCCCCCGACCGGCGTCCACGGGCAGGCGATGTAGATGTAGCGCTCCCGCAGGCCGGCGGCGGCAGGCGCGGGCAGCGAGTCATTTCGCAGGTGAGTTTCCGGCATACGGGTGCTTGAGCGGCGCGGTCCTGAACAGGAAGCGCTTGAAGAAGGAAATCATCGGCTTCTCGAGCCACACGTGCGAAGCGCTGCCCGCGAGGGCCACCAGCGCGCCCACGATCAGCAGGATCGCCGTGCCGTCGTGCACGCCGAGCCGGCGCAGCAGCAGCACGCCCGCGGGGACGACGAACGGATGGGACAGGTAGATCGAATAGGACGCGTCGCCCAGGAAGGCCAACGGCCGGGCGAGCGGCGCGCGCACCACCCACGGCTCGAGCCACACCGTGCCCAGCACCATCACGGCGGCGCCGGCCCCCCACGGGAACAGCCGTTCGCCGTCGCTGCGCCAGCCCAGGGCGAACATGAACAGCGCGCCCGCCACCACGAACAGCGCGCCGAGCAGCGGGCCGGGCGCGCCATAGCGCGTCAGCGCGTGGGCGATGCACACCCCGAGGATGAACTCGAAGATGATCGACTGGGCGTAGAACGCAAGCGGCACGGTCTGCGGGAAGGTCTGGCCGGCCAGGAACAGCGACAGGAACACGAGCAGGGTGAAGCGGATGCGCGGCGCGCCCAGCGCGATCGCGATGGCGAACATCGCATAGAAGAGCATCTCGAAATTCAGCGTCCAGCCCACCGGCAGCGTCGGCTGCACCAGTCCCCACGGGCTCGTCATCGGAACGAACAATAGCGAAGCCGCGAGGTGCGCCGGCTCGATCGACGACTTCATCGCCAGCGTCGGCACCGCCAGGATCAGGGCCGCCTTGAGCAGAGTGTAGAACCAGTAGAGCGGCACGATGCGCAGCACGCGGCGTTTCATGAAGATCCAGGCGGCGCCCAGCCGCGCCCGCCCGCGGTCGGGCAGACCGCGGGTGGAGATTGCCATCACGAAGCCGCTGATGACGAAGAAGATGTCCACGCCCGCCGTGCCGGCGCCCCAGTAATGCGACTCGCCCTGGCCGGTGATGTAGATCGAGGTGGCCTGCGTGATGTGCATGGCTGCGACCAGCATCGCGGCGACGAAGCGCAGGATCTGCAGGCCGGTGAACTGCTGGGTCATGCGAAAAACTCGCGACGGGGTTCCAGCGCCTGGGGCGGCTCGCGCAGCACGCGGCTGGGGATCGGGCCGTGCGGCGTGCGCCGCCGGTGAAACAGCCCGATCAGCATGCCGGCGGCATTGAAGCACCACGAGACTACGGAATACGACGCGCGGCCGAGCGAACGCTTGCGCCACATCATCAGGAGCAGCGGCGCGCAGGCCAGCACCGCGAAACCGGCGAGGCGATCCGCGGCCGGCCAGGGCGCGAAGGGCAGGGCAAGCAGCACCAGCCACCACACCAGCACCGCCGAATAGATGCGCAGCTCGCGCATGCCGCGCAGCACCAGGCGCATGCGCGGCTCGCCGGCGGCGGCGCGCACCAGCTCGCCCAGGCCCCAGACGTAGCCGGTGCGCCAGCGGCGCATCAGCAATTGGTAGGGCGGGGCGTCGTGGCCGTAATGGGTGGCCGCGTCGATCGGCAGCCGCCAGAGCTTCCAGCCGAGTGCGCGCAGCCGCACGGCCAGGTCGAACTCTTCGTAGGCGTGCAGGTTGCGGTCGGAGAAATAGCCGCTCTCCTCGATCGCGCGGCGCCGGTACAGCCCGCCGCCGTCCAGGCGGTCCACCTCGCCGGGGGACAGGTGCGCCGCGGCGCGCAGGCCCCGTTCGCGGTACTCGAGGCTGTCGTGGTTGAGCTCGACCAGCCGCCCGCCGACCCCCGCGGCTTCGGGGTGCCGCGCGAGGAACGCTAGTGCCGGGGCGAGGAAGCCGCGCAGCATGCGCATGTCGCCGTCGAGGATGTAGATGTATTCGCCGCGGCAATGCTGGTAGCCGAGCTGGGGGCCGGCGCCGCAGCAGCGCTCGTCCGGATGCTCCAATTGCACGACCCGGATCGGGTAGCGCGACGCCAGTTCCACCGTGCGGTCGGTGGAGCACGAGTCGGCCAGCACCACTTCGCCTCCCACTTCGGCGACGGCCGCGAGGCTGCTTTCGATGGCTGCGCAGATGTTCTCTTCCTCGTTGAACGCCTTGATCACGATCGAGACGGGGCAGCGTGGCGGCTTCACGTCGCCGAAGCGATGGAACGCGGCTTTCATTGCACCGTCCCCTGCTGGGAGAACTGGTCCGCGCTGCGGATGCGCCAGCGTTGCCAGCGGCCCACCATGCCCGCGGGCATCAGGAGCGCCATCAGCGCCGTGAGCTGCCAGCGCCGCCCGCCGGCGGCGATGCGGCCGCGCAGCAGGAACCGCAGCGCCTCCCAACGGCGGCCGGCGGCCAGGTGCTCGCGCGCGAGCGTCACTTCGTGCTGCGCGATGAACCACAACGCGGACTTGCGCCGGTGCGCGGGCATGGTGCCGTTCAGGGCGCGCTCGCGCATGCGGTCGAGCCAGGGCGCGAGATGGCCGGGCTGCGTGCTCGTGAGGCTGCCCGCCACGCCGGCCCGGTACGCGGCGAGCGGCGCATTGACCATGGCGATCGGCGTGTAGTCGGCCAGCCGGAACCACAGGTCGAGGTCTTCGCCGTGGGATTCGCCCTCGACGAAACACGGCTGCATCTGCCGCAGCCGCTCGGTGCGCACCGCGACCGAACCGGTGAAGAACGAAGGCCCTTTCATCCAGCGCACATGCAGGTTGTCGATCAGTTCGATCTCGCAGAACGCGTCCGCCACGGGCCAGGGCTCAAGCTCGCCCGCGGCGCTCCCGTGCATCGCGCGGAATCCCGCCGCCAGCATGTCGGCCTGAGGGCAAGCCCGATGCGCCTTGGCCAGGTTCTCCAGCAGCGCCGGGTGATACCAGTCGTCGGCATCGAGGAACGCCACCCAGTCGCCGCGCGCGAGCGAGATCCCCAGGTTGCGTGCGGCCGACACCCCGGCGTTGCTTTGCCTGACGATGCGCACGCGCTCGTCGTGCACGGCCTCCACGACGTCGGCGCTGCCGTCGGTCGAACCGTCGTCGACCACGACGATCTCGAAGGGCGGATAAGTCTGCGCCAGCACCGAGCGCACGGCTGCATCGACGAAGCCGGCCTTGTTGTACAAAGGGATGACGACCGAGAACTTCATGAGGCAACCCTGTAGAACGAGTGCGCCCGCGCCGCCGGCACGGCCTGGGTGCGGGCAGCTGCGGAGGCCAGCGTGACGATCAGCAGCAGGTGGCCGAACAGCTCCGCGCCATAGCCGAACAGCAGCAGCGGGACCTCGCTGATCGAGCGCAGCGCCAGGGCCAGGAACAGCGCGATGCTGAAGCCGCCGGTCGCGCGCGCGTACCGCAGCGACATGAAGAGCAGCACCCCGGCATACAACACCAGCGCCGTCGCGCCGATCGTGCCGGAGCGGGCCAGCGTGTCCATGAACTGGTTGTGCGCGTTGGTTGCATTGGGCATGCCGATGCTGGCGCGGAAGTCCGGGTTCCACAGGTCCGGTCCGTAGCCGAACAGGGGGTTGTTTTGCCACTCCTCGATGGCGACCTCCCAGATGCGGTCGCGCCCGGTGAGCGTCATGAGCTGCGCGCCCTCGTCCGAATCGAGGAAGCCGGTGACCTGCTCCTTCACGTCGCCCAGCAGCAGCACCCCCATCAAGGCGAGCACGATCGCGATCAGCGACAGGCAGGCCACGACGCCGAGCGAGCCGCCCTGCCGCGGATCGCCGATGCGCTGCCAGAGGCTCGAAGCATGGCGCACCGCGAGCATGCACAGCGAGCAGATGAAGAAGGCGATCCAGGCATTCTTCGATTGCGCCAGGAACAGCGCGGCGCCGCCCACCAGCCAGCCCAGTGCCGTGAGCCAGCGGCTGTTGAACGGCTTGCACCACAGGCACAGCAGCGCGGTCTGCGCGAACATGCCGAGCGCGACCGGGTGCGGCGCCAGGCCCCCGAAGCGGGGCACGCCCGGCAACAAGCCTTGCGTGTACGAGGAGTCCAGCACCATCGACGGGTTCACGAACACCAGCGCGAAGCCGGCCAGCAGGAAGGCGAACAGCGCGTTGCGCGTCGTGGCCATGACCTTGTCGAACTCGAGCGGCCCCGCCAGCACGGCGGCCAGCCCGATGGCCAGCGTGTAGAGGAATTCATGCGCGATGCGGGGGTGCGAACCGAACACGGCGGGCATGGCCACCGTCGCCAGCCAGTACGCCATGAACACGAGCGCCAGGAGTGGCGACGGCAGCTGCTTGCGTGCCATCAGGTGGTTGGTGATCCGCTCGGCCGCGATCAGCAGCAGCAGCAGCGACACGAGCCGTTGCGCCCAGTCGATCGCCGGGTGCCGCACCACCGTGATGCCCTGTTCCAATTGCGTGAACATCTGCGACAGGTCGCGGCCCGAAAGCAGCACCTGCAGCGCGACCAGCCCCAGGATCGCGGCAAACGCCCAGTGCAGGAAGCCGGTTCTGGATTGCGTCATCGCGGCATGCTCCGGGATTCGGCGGTCGCCGCCGGTTGCGGCCAGCGCAGCGCGAAGGCGGGCAGCAGCCGGGCCAGCGCGCTGTACGCCTCGCGGCCCAGCATTTGCGGGCGGGCGCCGATCACGAGCAGCATGGCCGCGAGCGCGCAGGCGGCCCCCGCATACAACGCAATGCCGGGGAAGGTGATCGTGGCGACCGCGTGCTGGCCCGCGAGCACCGCGCCGGCGCACAGCGCCGCGAGCGCCAGCCCGCGCACCGCATCGGGCAGGATCGCG
>JAGRPN010000232.1 GCA_019449555.1 Ramlibacter sp. | reverse complement strand
TCGGCTTGCTGGTCGCGTGCGTCGGCCTGGGCAATCCGGCCGGCTTTCCGCGTTTCACGTTCGGCAGCACCGAGATGACCGGCGGCATCGGGATGATCCCGATGATGATCGGCATGTTCGCGATTTCGGAGATCATCCGGTTCATGGTCGACACCAGCCCGCCGGCCGAACTGGTGGTCGAGCAGGTCGGCAACGTGCTCGCCGGGCAGTGGGCGCTGGCGAAGAAATACCCGGTGCAGATCCTGCGTGGCAGCGCGCTGGGGACACTGGTCGGCGCGCTGCCCGGGGCCGGCGCCGACATAGCCGCCTGGATCTCCTACGCCATGAGCAAGAAATTCTCCAAGGAACCGGAGAAGTTCGGCACCGGGCACGTGGAAGGCATCGTCGAATCGGGCTCCGCCAACAACAGTGCGCTGGCCGGCGCGTGGATCCCGGCGCTCGTGTTCGGCATCCCCGGCGACTCGATCACGGCCATCGTGATCGGCGTGCTGTACATGAAGAACATGAACCCGGGGCCGACGCTGTTCACCACCAACCCGCAGAACATCTATGCGGTGTTCCTGTTGTTCATCGTGGCCAACATCATCATGGTGCCTTTGGGGCTGCTGTGCATCAAGGCCGCCAAGCGCATCCTGCGCGTGCCGCGCGAAATGCTGATGCCGCTCATCCTGCTGTTCTGCATCGTCGGTACCTTCGCGATCAACAATACGACGTTCGAGGTCGGCGTGATGCTGACTGCTGGCGTGATCGCCTATCTGCTCGAAGCCAACGGCTTCCCGATCGCGCCGGCCATCCTGGGCGTGGTGCTGGGCGGCATGCTCGAGGAGAACTTCATCACCTCGATGATCAAGTCCAACGGCAGCTTGGGCGCGTTCTTCGCGCGGCCTATCGCGCTGGGGCTCGCGGTGCTGACGATATTCGTGTGGTTCGCGCCCCTGGTGCTGCGCGTGCTGCGTACGATGCGCGCGCGCAGCCTCGCGACCTAGCCGTCCCTCAGTTGCGCGGCGCCGGCAGCGCGATGCCCAGTTTGAGCGCCCAGGGTTCCAGCGCCGGCAGGATCGACGGATAAAGCGCCACGCCGCGCTCCCGCCCGGCCTGCGCCAGCGCGAGGCCTTGCTGGCCCGGCAGGCGCACGGGAGCCCCGGCCCGCGCCGGTCGCGATGCGCGGCACTGGTGCGCCACTTCGCCGGTCTGGCGGGTGAACGCGTCGAGCCCGGCAAAGGCGCGCGGATCGATCACCTGCAAGAACACCGTCGCGCCCCAGCCTTCGCGCCCGTCCGCCCGGCCGTGGCCGGCCAGCCCGCCCGTCAGCGCCTCCACCAATAGCGACAGGCCGTAGCCCTTGTGCCCCGAGTCCAGCCCGCCCAGCGGCAGGATGGTGCCCTTCGGTTCGGTGAAGAGCACCGCTGGGTCGTCGGACGGCCGGCCGTGGCCGTCGATCAGCCACGCAGCGGGCAACCGCCGGCCTTCCTTGTGCAAACGCCCGGTGAGCCCGTTGGTGGTGGCCGATGTCGAGATGTCGATCAGCATCGGCGCGTCCCCGGTCGGAATGCCGGCGGAAATCGGGTTCGGCGTGAACACGGGATCGAGGCCGCCGTAAGGTGCGACGCTGGCGTTGTTCGGGTCCGAGCATGTGAGCAGCATGAGCAGCCCTTCGTCGGTCGCGCGTTTGAGGTAAGCGGCGAGGCACGCGATGTGATGGCTGCGCCGGATCACCACCGTGCCGGTGCCGCAGCGGGCCGCGCGTTCCTTGGCGAGGTCCATCGCTTTGAGCATGAGCCACGGGCCGGGCAGGCGCCGGCCATCCCAGGTCACCGCCGCCGGCGCGTCGGCGAGAACGAGCGGCTCGCCGTGCCGCGTCATCCTGCCTGTTTCCAACTCGCCGAGGTAACCGGGGAGCAGCGCAAGTCCATGCGTGTCGTGACCCATCAGGTCGCCTTCGACCAGGATCCGTGCCACCGCGTCGGCTCGTTCCTCGTCGAGTCCGGCGGCGCCCAGCAGGCTGCGGGCGAAATCGGCCAGCGACTCGGCGCAGTAGATGGGCTCGCTCATTGGCCGGCTCCCCGCGTCTCGAGTGAGCGGATGCGCTCGCGCGCTTCGTCGCCCTCGGGGATCGGCTGGCCGCTGTCGCGCCATTGCACGGCGGCCTTGAATCCCTCGGCCTGCGCGTAACGGCGGAACCAGAGGCCCTCGGGATTGTGGCGCGTGATGCCGTCGAACACGGTGGCGAGCTGCTGGCTCTGTTCGAGCCCCATCGCGAGCATCACCTGGTTGACCACCATCTTGTGCATCGCCAGATGGCTGCGAGGCACGCCGGCGATGCGGTTGGCCAGGCTCATCGTCGCGCCTTCCAGCGCTTCGCTGGAAACCGCCTCGTTCGCCAGGCCCCAGGCGAGCGCGGTGCGCCCGTCGATCGTGTCGCCGGTGAACATCAATTGCTTGGCGCGCGTCGGACCGAGCCGATACGTCCACATGGCCGTGGTCGGACAGCCCCAGACGCGGGTGGGCATGTAGCCGATGCGCGCATCCTCCGCCATCACCAGCAGGTCGCAGCTGAGCGCGATATCGCTGCCGCCCGCCGCCGCGTAGCCATGCACCTTCGCGATGGTCGGCTTGGGGCTTTTCCACAAGCTCATGAAGTCCTCGGTGTTGCGCTTCATATAGGCGTAATCGACCATCGGGTCCCACGGATGCCGCTCCTGCTGGCACGGGTGGTCGATGCGCCCTTCGCCGAACATCGTGAGGTCGTAGCCGCCGCAGAAGCCCTTGCCGGCGCCTTCCACGACGATCACGTGGACCTCGTCGTCGGCATTGGCCCATTCGACGGCGGCGCGGATTTCGCGCGGTGTGGCGTCGTTGATCGCGTTCAACCGCTCCGGACGGTTGAGCAGCAGCCGGGCGACGCGCGGATGGGATGCGTCCTTGTCGATGCGCAGTGTGCTGAACTCGGGCATGGCTTCTCCTGTTGGCGATGACAGCCGGAGCCTACACCGGCCCGGCTCGGCTGCCTGCACCGCGCCGCAGCGGAGCTTCCTATAGTCACGGCAACAGCAAGCGTTGGAGCAGCGATGAGCAACACGAGCATCGGCCGGGGCCCCGCTTCGGGCGGCAACGAGAACCACGACGGCGACCCGGAACACAAGACGATGGGCGAAACGGTGCAGCAGGAACCGCCGGCGGGCAACGATCTCGTCGATGAAGCGGGTCCCGATGTGCCGGCCGGAGTGAAAGGCGGGCGCGCGAGCCTCGGCGACGCGGCGCGCGGCAAATTGCCAAAGCCCTGACAGCTGGGCAGTAACGGCTGCACAGGCGAAGGCGTCCTACAGACGCGGGACTTGGCTGTCCCGAAGATGGCGGCTCTGTGGAGAAGAAGAAAGGATGCCTTCATGATCACTCGTCATACGTTCCTTCGCGCCGTCGCGGTCGCGGGTGTTTTCGCCGGCACGCTACCCGCCTGCGGGCAGATGGCGCCGTCAGGCAAGGTCGATAACTACACTGCGACGATGGCCGGCGCGCAAGAGGTTCCGCCCGTCACGACTTCCGGCGCCGGCGCCGCCGAAGTGCAGTTGAACAAGGACACCCACCTGCTGACCTGGAAGGTGAACTACAGCGGCCTGAGCGGGCCGGCGGTGGCGGGCCATATCCATGGCCCGGCGGCGGCGGGACAAAACGCGGGCGTGCTCGTGCCATTCACCAATGTCGGCTCGCAGCCGATCACCGGGCAGGCCACGATCACGCCGCAGCAGGAGAGTGACCTCGCGGCCGGGAAGTGGTACGTGAACATCCACACGCCGAGCCACCCGGGCGGCGAGATTCGCGGCCAGCTGCAGCGGCGCTAACCACCGCTGCGGCCCGCGCGCGGGCCCGGCTGGAGGCGATATAGTTGCATTCGCAACGATATCGCCCCCATGCCCGATCCTGCCATTCCGTCGCCGCCTTCTTGCGTGCCGGTGCTGATCGCCGGCGGCGGACCGGTGGGGCTCACGCTCTCGGCGCTGCTCGCGCGGCACGGCGTCCAGAGCCTCGTCATCGAAGCCGACGAAGGCTATTGTTCGGGCAGCCGCGCCATCTGCATGTCGCGCCGTTCGCAGGAAATCCTCGCCTGGGCCGGCGCCGACCGGCCGCTGGTCGCGAAGGGCCTGCCATGGACCGGCGGGCGCAGTTACTGGCGCGATACCGAGGTGCTGTCCTTCCAGATGCCCAGCGAGCCGACGCAGCGCTATGCGCCGATGGTCAACATCCAGCAGTACTACGTCGAGCAGTTCGCGCACGAAGCGATGCAGGCCTCCGATGGACTGGCGCAAGTGCGATGGCGCAGCCGCGTCGCGGCCGTGCGCCAGGACGGCGATTTCGCCGAGGCGCAGATCGAAACGCCGGAAGGCGCACAGATGGTGCGGGCCGGCTGGGTCGTCGCATGCGACGGCGGCCGCAGCACGGTGCGCGACCTGCTCGGGCAGCAGCTGCAGGGCACCCAGTACGAAGGCCGCTACGTCATCGTCGACATCGTGCAGAAGACCCGCCGGCCGGTGGAGCGCCTCGCCTGGTTCGACCCGCCGTCCAATCCCGGCTCCACCATCCTGATGCACCGCCAGCCCGACGACGTGTGGCGCATCGATTACCAGATCCGCGACGACGAAGATCCGGCCGAGGCGGTGAAACCCGAAAACGTGCTGCCCCGCGTGCAAAGCCACCTCGCCATGGTCGGCGAGAACGAGCCGTGGAAGCCGCTGTGGATCTCGATCTACAACGCAAAGTGCCTCACCTTGCCGCAATACCGCCGGGGCCGCGTCTTCTTCGCGGGCGATGCCGCCCATCTGGTGCCCATCTTCGGCGTGCGCGGGCTCAACTCGGGGCTCGACGATGCGGGCAACCTCGCCTGGAAGCTGGCACGCGTGATCGACGGCACCGCGACCGACGCCTTGCTCGACAGCTACTCCGTCGAGCGCGTGCATGCCGCGCGGGAGAACATCGCGTACGGCGCGAAAAGCACGGAGTTCATGGCGCCGCCGAACTTTGCGTTCCGCCTGATGCGCGAGGCGACCTTGCGACTCGCGGTTTCCGATCCGAAGGTGCGCTCCCTGATCAATCCGCGGCAATCGGCGCCGATCGCGTACGCCGGCTCGCCGCTCAACATGCCGCAGCAAGGCGACTGGATCCACGCTCTGGCCGAGCCCGGTGCCCCCGCGCCGGAAGCCTTGTTGCAGGGCCCGCACGGCGCGTTGCACCTGACGCAGTGCTTCGGCAAGGATTTCGTTTGCCTCGTGTTCGGCGACGGCCCGTTGCCCGAAGCCCTGGCCGAACTGACGGAGCATGGCATTGCCGTGCTGGACATTCCGCCGGAGGCGGACAGCCTGGGGCAGGCCCGCGAGCGCTACGGCCTGCCCGATGCGCAGGCGCAAGCCCTCGTCCTGGTGCGGCCCGACGGCTACGTGATGGGCCGCTGGCGCGGCCTGGATCCCGCACCGCTCGTGACCGGCATGAGACAGAAAGGACTGGCGCAATGACCGATCAGGATCTGGACCGAAGCTATTCGGCGCTGTGCGAATCGCTCGCCATCGTGGGCGAAGAAAAGGCGCAATTGTTCCTGTCGATGGTGTGCCTGTCGCTCATGGCGCGGTGCGAACGCGCGGAAGACGTGCTCCCGCTGATCGTTAACGTGCAAGCCCAATGCGCGGCGGAGGCGGGCGGTGGCGCTTGAGCGCCGTGCGGCGCCGCTGGACCGCACGCTGACCTACCGGCTGCACCTGGTCGACAAGCTTACCGACCGGGCGAGTGCCGGCGTCTATGCGCAGGAACTGGGCCTGCCCGTGGGGCAGGCGCGCTGCCTGGCGGCGATCGGGTGTTTCGCGCCGCTGTCGGTGGTGGAACTGGCGTCACGCTCGAACCTGGACAAGGCGCAGGCCAGCCGCGCGACGCAGGCGCTGGTGGAGCGGGATCTGGTCGCCAAGCGCGCGAGCGGCAGCGATGCGCGGGCCGTCGTGCTCAGCCTCACGCCGCGCGGGCGCAGGCTCTGGGCCCGTGCGATGGACTTGATCGCCCGGCGCAACGCGGACATTTTCGGCTGCCTTTCGGCAAGGGAGCGCAAGGGCCTGGGCCGCATGCTCGACCGCGTCATCGCGCACTGCCGCGGCGGTTAGCTTTCACGCGGGTTCCGCCACCTTCGGCTGCCCGAGCGAGCGCAGCACATCGCGCACCATCTGCGCGCGGTCCTTCGGGTCCTTGAGTTCGCGCTCGATGCGCAATTTCTCGTTGCCGGCCAGTTTGATATGCCGGTTCTTCTGCACCAGGTCGATGATGCGCATCGAGTCGATCGGCGGCTTCGGCCTGAAGGTGATGTTGATCACGCCCGGCGCCGCATCGACCTTGATCACCCCATAAGGTTTTGCAAGCACGCGCAGCCGGTGCACGTCGATCAGTGTCTGGGCTTGCGGCGGCAATTTGCCGAACCGGTCGACGATCTCTTCCAGCAGCGCATCGATGTGGTCCGGCGTCTTCGCCGTGGCCAGCCGTTTGTAGAACGACAGCCGCAGGTGCACGTCGCCGCAATAGTCGTCCGGCAGCAGCGCCGGCGCATGCAGGTTGATGTCGGTCGTCACCGACAGCGGGGCCAGCAGGTCCGGTTCCTTGCCCGCCTTGAGCGATCGCACCGCTTCGGCCAGCATCTCGTTGTACAGCTGGAACCCCACCTCCAGCATGTTGCCGCTCTGGTTCTCGCCCAGCACCTCGCCGGCGCCGCGGATCTCCAGGTCGTGCATGGCGAGGTAGAAGCCCGAGCCCAGTTCTTCCATCTGCTGGATCGCGTCGAGCCGCTGCGCGGCCTGCCGGGTGAGGCTTTCGGTGTCCGGCACCATCAGGTATGCATAGGCCTGGTGGTGGCTGCGGCCGACCCGCCCGCGCAATTGGTGCAATTGGGCCAGCCCGAACTTGTCGGCGCGGCTGATGACGATCGTGTTGGCCGTCGGCACGTCGATGCCGGTCTCGATGATGGTGGAGCACAGCAGCAGGTTGTAGCGCTGCGCGATGAACTCGCGCATGACGCGTTCGAGCTCGCGCTCGGGCATCTGGCCGTGCGCCACCGCGATGCGCGCCTCGGGCAGGAGCGTTTCCAGCCGCTCGCGCCGGTTCTGGATCGTCTCGACCTCGTTGTGCAGGAAATAGATCTGGCCGCCACGCTTGAGTTCACGCAGCACCGCCTCGCGGATCACGCCGTTGCCCTCGTTGCGCACGAACGTCTTGATCGCCAGGCGCCGCTGCGGCGCGGTGGCGATCACCGACAGGTCGCGCAGTCCTTCCAGCGCCATGCCGAGCGTGCGCGGGATCGGCGTGGCGGTCAGCGTGAGCACATCGACCTCGGCGCGCAAGGCCTTCATCGCTTCCTTGTGGCGCACGCCGAAGCGGTGCTCTTCGTCGATGATCAACAGGCCGAGGTTCTTGAACTTCGTCGCTTCGCTCAGGAGCTTGTGGGTGCCGACCACGATATCGACGGTGCCGTCGGCCAGCCCCTTGAGCGTGGCGGACACCTCCTTGCCGGAGCGAAATCGCGATACCTCGGCCACCTTGACCGGCCACTTGGAAAAGCGGTCCACCAGCGTCTGGTAATGCTGTTCGGCGAGCAGGGTGGTGGGCGCGAGGAACGCCACCTGCCTGCCGCCGGTCACCGCGACGAACGCCGCGCGCAAGGCGACTTCGGTCTTGCCGAAACCGACGTCGCCGCAGACCAGCCGGTCCATCGGCCGGGGCGACACCATGTCCTGGATGACGGCATGGATCGCGGCGTTCTGGTCGGCCGTTTCCTCGAAGCCGAATTCGTTGGAGAACGCTTCATAGTCCTGCGCCGAGAACCGGAATGCGTGGCCTTCCCGAGCGGCGCGGCGGGCGTAGATGTTCAGCAGCTCGGCGGCGGTGTCGCGCACCTGCTCCGCGGCCTTGCGCTTGGCCTTCTCCCATTGGCCGGAGCCGAGCTTGTGCAGCGGCGCCTCCTCGGCCGACACGCCGGTGTAGCGGCTGATCTGGTGCAACTGGCTGACCGGAACATACAGCAGCGCCTTCTCGGCATATTCCAGGTGCAGGAACTCGGTCGAGCCCTGGCCCAGGTCCATGTTCACGAGGCCGCGGTAGCGCCCTATGCCGTGCTGGGCGTGCACCACCGGGTCGCCGACGTTCAGCTCGGAGAGGTCCTTGATCAACGCCTCGACGTCGCTGACCTGTTCCTGCTTCTTGCGCCGGCGGGTGGTGGGGCCGGCGGCAAAGAGCTCGGTTTCGGTGATGAAGTCCAGGCCCTCTTCGAGCCAGGCGAAACCGGTGTTGAGCGATGAGGTCGCGATCCCCAGTTTTTCGTCGCTGGCGAGGAACTCCTGCAGGTTGTCGAAGGCGGGCGGGGAGAGATGGCTGGCGCGCAGGAAATCGAGCAGGCTCTCGCGCCGGCCGTCGCTCTCGGCCAGGATCAGCGCGCGGTGCTGCGTGTTGCGCAGGTGCAGCTTGAACTTCGCCAGCGGCTCCTCGGCACCGCGCACCACCGCCATCGGGGGCAGGGCCTCGAATTCCGCGTAGGGGGAGCCCCCACTCCAACCCTCCCCCGGAAGGGGAGGGAGCACATTGTCCGAAGCCACGGGTGCTTCTCCCTCTCCCTCGGGCGAAGGGCTGGGGTGAGGGCGCGCCGTGCGAATTGCCAGTTGCGCATGCTCGTTCGAGCGCGCATAGAACTGCTCGGCCGTGAGAAACAAAGTCTCGGGCGGGAGCGCCGGGCGCTCGGGGTCGCCCCGCACCAGCCGGTAGCGCTCGCGCGTGTCCTGCCAGAACTGCTGGAACGAGCGCTCCAGGTCGCCGTGCAGCACGACGGTGGCTGCATCGCCCAGGTAATCGAACACGGTGGCCGTGTCGTCGAAGAAAAGCGGCAGGTAGTACTCGATCCCCGCTGACGCGACGCCGTTTCCGATGTCCTTGTAGATCCGGCTCTTGGTGGGGTCGCCCTCCAGCAACTCGCGCCACCGGCTGCGGAATTTCGCCCTCGCCCCGTCGTCCATCGGGAACTCGCGGCCGGGCAACAGCCTGACCTCCGGCACCGGGTACAGGCTGCGCTGGCTGTCCGGATCGAAGGTGCGGATCGAGTCGATCTCGTCGTCGAACAGGTCCACCCGGTACGGCACCGTGGACCCCATGGGGAACAGGTCGATCAGGCCTCCGCGCACCGCGTATTCGCCGGGACTGACCACCTGGGTCACATGGCTGTAGCCGGCCAGCGTCATCTGGGCCTTGAGCTTGGCCTCTTCGAGCTTCTGCTTGACCTGGAAGGCAAACGTGTAGCGGGCCAGGAAACTCGGCGGCGCCACCCGGTAGAGGGCCGTGGTCGCGGGGACCACGACCACGTCGGCTTCACCCTGCGAAATGCGCCAAAGGGTGGCCAGCCGCTCGCTGATCAGGTCCTGGTGGGGCGAAAAAGTGTCGTAGGGCAGGGTCTCCCAGTCCGGAAAGAGCGCGCAGCGCAGCTCCGGCGCGAAAAACGCGATCTCCTCGATGAAGCGCTGGGCATCCGTGGCATCGGCAGTGACGATGGCGGTCAACCGGCGCTCGGACTTCGTGTGCTCGGCCATCCGCGCGAGCAGCAGTGCATCGGCCGATCCGGGGGGACGCGGCAGCGTGTACCGTTTGCCTACGCTGAGTCTGGGTAAATCCATAAACAAAGGTCCGCCTGTGTGGCCAGCCCGGCTGCCCGGCGGCAAAAAAATACAAAACACCCCGCGCCTGAAGAGGGTGGGGTGTGAGCCCCGATTCTAGAATGACGGTATGGCAACGAGTGAAAGCACACCGAATTCCCGCTTTTACGCCCTTGTCCCCTGCGCCGGCACCGGCAGCCGCGCGGGCACGAACGGGCCCAAGCAATACGAGCGGATCGCCGGCCAGCCCATGGTCTGGCACACGCTGGCCGCATTCGCCGCCGTGCGCCGCATCGCGCGCACGCTGGTCGTGGTGGCGCCGGGCGATGGCTTCTTCGAGCGCAACCCGACTTCCGCAATGGTCGTGGCCTGCGGCGGCGCGACGCGCGCCGCGAGTGTGGTCAACGGCTTGTACGAACTCACCCGCGTCGGTGCCACCCAGCAGGACTGGGTGCTGGTGCATGATGCGGCACGATGCCTGATCACCCCGGCCCTCATCGACTCGCTGATCGACGCCTGCGCGCAGGACGAAGTGGGCGGGCTGCTCGCGCGCAAGCTGCCCGACACGCTCAAGCGCGAGGAGGGCGGTCGCGTGGCGGAGACGCTCCATCGCGAGGACAAGTGGCTGGCCCAGACGCCCCAGATGTTCCGCATCGGGCTCTTGATGCATGCGCTCGAACGCGCGGGCAACCACGTGACCGACGAGGCATCGGCCGTCGAGGCGCTGGGACAACGGCCGCTGCTGGTGCCGGGCGGCACGCAGAATTTCAAGATCACCTATCCCGACGATTTTGCGTTGGCCGAGGCCGTGCTGAAGGGCCGCTCGAGGTGAATTGGCCGCGTCACGTCGCTTCACCGCCGCATCCGGCGGGGCGGGTGGCACGATGACGATGCGCATCGGCCAAGGGTGGGACATGCATGCGCTCGTGCCGGGGCGCAAGCTCCTGATCGGCGGCGTGGAGATCCCGTTCGAACGCGGCTTGCTGGGCCACTCCGATGCGGACGTGCTGCTGCACGCGATCACGGATGCCTTGCTGGGTGCGGCGGGGCTGGGCGACATCGGGTGGCATTTCCCCGACACCGACGAGAAGTTCCGTGGCGCCGATTCAATTGTCCTGCTCGCTGAGGCCGCGCGACGCGTGCGCGGGCACGGTTTTCGCCTGGGCAACATCGACAGCACGGTGATCGCGCAGGCGCCGCGGCTGGCGCCGTACGTCGATGCGATGCGCGAGCGGATTGCGGCGGCGCTGGATCTCGCGCCGGCCCTCGTGAACGTCAAGGCGAAAACTGCTGAAAAGCTCGGGCCGGTCGGGCAGGGCCTGGCGATCGAGGCCCGTGCCGTGGCGCTGCTCTTCGTGGGGCCTTAGTACGCGGGCTCGGCGGCCGGCTGCTGCGGGGCGGTGTTCTCCAGTGACGCCCTGGGCTTCGGCAATTTGATGTGCGCTGCAAGCCCGCCCGACGTGGTGTTGGCCAGCGCGAAGATGCCGCCCATGCGCTGCACGGTCTTGTCGACGATCGCCAGTCCCAGGCCGGCACCGGTGGCCGCGGTGCGCGCCGCGTCACCACGGAAGAAAGGCTTGATCAGGTTGGGCAGCGCTTCGGGCGCCACGCCCATGCCGTGGTCGCGCACCTTGAGCAGCACCCATTCGTTGCGCGATTTCGCCGTGATGTCGACGATCGCGATGCCGGTCTCAGGTGTCTTGCCGTAGCGCCGCGCGTTTTCCAGCAGGTTCGACAGCACCCGGGCGAGCTCGACCTCGTCGGCCAGTACATACAGCCCCTTCGCGACATCCAGGTTGACGCGCATGTCGCCCTGGTCCTGCACCGCGTACAGGCAGGCCTCGATCACGTCGTTGAGCAGCACGGGCTTGAGTTCGGCGTGATCCGGCCGCGCGTAATCCAGGAATTTGTCGATGATCGCGTCGAGCTGGTCGATGTCGGCGGCCATGTGTTCGCGCGCATCCGCGTCGGCGACGCTCATCTCGGTTTCCAGCCGCAGCCGCGCGAGCGGCGTGCGCAGGTCGTGCGAGATGCCGGCCAGCATGACGGCGCGGTCCTGCTCGATCTTGGCGAGTTGCCGCGCCATCCGGTTGAAGCCGATGTTGACCTCGCGGATTTCGCTGGTCACCGCTTTTTCGTCGAGCCGGCTCGCG
>JAGRPN010000231.1 GCA_019449555.1 Ramlibacter sp. | reverse complement strand
TGGCCGCCAGCACCGAGGTGATGGCCGCCGTCAGCGTGGTCTTGCCATGGTCCACGTGCCCAATCGTGCCCACGTTCACGTGCGGCTTGGTGCGCTCGAATTTTGCTTTTGCCATTTTTCAATTCTCCAAAGAGCAATGCCCGTGTCGGGTTTAACGTCTGCATCACATCACTGATCCACTCGCACGGGCACGAATGGGTGTGTGATCGCAGACAACACAACGAGAAGACAAGGCAGCTTCGCCGCCTTGTCTTCGGTACTTACTTGGCCCTTGCCGCCACGATAGCCTCGGCCACGTTGCGCGGAGCCTCGCTGTAGTGCTTGAACTCCATCGTGTACGTGGCGCGGCCCTGCGACATCGAACGCAGCGTCGTCGAATAGCCGAACATCTCCGACAGCGGGACCTCGGCCTTGATGACCTTGCCGCCGCCGGGCATGTCGTCCATGCCCTGCACCATGCCGCGGCGGGACGACAGGTCGCCCATCACGTTGCCGGCATAGTCTTCCGGGGTCTCGACCTCCACCGCCATCATCGGCTCGAGGATCACCGGGCTGGCCTTGCGGCAGCCTTCCTTGAACCCGAAGATGGCCGCCATCTTGAACGCCTGCTCGGACGAGTCCACGTCGTGATAGGAGCCGAAGTGCAGCGTGACCTTCACGTCCACGACGGGATAGCCCGCCAGCACGCCGGTGTTGAGCGCTTCGATCACGCCCTTTTCCACCGCGGGAATGTACTCGCGCGGCACCACGCCGCCCTTGATCGCATCGACGAACTCGAAGCCCTTGCCGGACGGATTCGGCTCGATCTTGAATACGACGTGGCCGTACTGGCCCTTGCCGCCGGACTGGCGCACGAACTTGCCTTCGCTGTCTTCCACCGTCTTGCGGATGGTTTCGCGATAGGCCACCTGCGGCTTGCCGACGTTGGCCTCGACGCCGAATTCGCGCTTCATGCGATCGACGATGATTTCCAGGTGCAGCTCGCCCATGCCGGCGATGATGGTCTGGCCCGATTCCTCGTCCGTCTTCACGCGGAACGACGGATCCTCAGCGGCCAGGCGCGACAGCGCGATGCCCATCTTTTCCTGGTCGGCCTTGGTCTTGGGCTCCACGGCCTGCGCGATCACGGGCTCGGGGAACACCATGCGCTCGAGCATCACGATGGACTGCGGATCGCACAGGGTTTCGCCTGTGGTCACTTCCTTCAGGCCCACGCACGCGGCAATGTCGCCGGCGCGGATCTCATCGACCTCGAGGCGGTTGTTGGCGTGCATCTGCACGATCCGGCCGATGCGCTCCTTTTTGCCGCGGATCGGGTTGTACACGCTGTCGCCCTTGGACAGCACGCCCGAATACACACGCACGAAGGTGAGCTGGCCCACGAAGGGGTCGGTCATCAGCTTGAAGGCCAGCGCCGAGAACTTCTCGCTGTCATCGGCCCTGCGCGTCACGGGCTTCTCGTCGTCGTCCATGCCTTTCACGGGCGGGATGTCCACCGGCGACGGCATGAGTTCGATCACGGCGTCCAGCATGCGCTGCACGCCCTTGTTCTTGAACGCGGTGCCGCACAGCATCGGCTGGATCTCGCCGGCGATGGTGCGCATGCGCAGGCCCTGGGTGATTTCGGTTTCCGTCAGGTCGCCTTCCTCCAGGTACTTGTTCATGAGTTCCTCGGTCGCCTCGGCGGCGGCCTCGACCATCTTCTCGCGCCACTCCTTGGAAAGCTCGAGCAGTTCGGCCGGGATCTCCTCGAAGGTGAACTTCATGCCCTGGGAAGCCTCGTCCCAGTAGATGGCCTTCATCTTGCGCAGGTCGACCACACCCGTGAAGTGCTCTTCGGCTCCGATCGGAATCACGATCGGCACCGGGTTGGCCTTCAGGCGGGCCTTCATCTGGTCGTAGACCTTGAAGAAGTTCGCGCCGGTGCGGTCCATCTTGTTCACGAACGCCAGACGCGGCACCTTGTACTTGTTGGCCTGGCGCCAGACGGTTTCCGACTGCGGCTGCACGCCGCCCACGGCGCAATACACCATGCAGCAGCCGTCCAGCACCCGCATGGAACGCTCCACCTCGATCGTGAAGTCCACGTGGCCGGGGGTATCGATGATGTTGATGCGGTGCTCCGGGAAGGACAGGTCCATGCCCTTCCAGAAACACGTGGTGGCGGCCGACGTGATGGTGATGCCGCGCTCCTGCTCCTGCTCCATCCAGTCCATGGTGGCAGCCCCGTCGTGCACTTCGCCGATCTTGTGATTCACGCCGGTGTAGAACAGGATGCGCTCCGTGGTCGTGGTCTTGCCGGCGTCGATGTGCGCCGAGATGCCTATGTTGCGGTAGCGCTCGATGGGTGTCTTGCGAGCCATGATGGTCTTTCGTTAATGGTCGCTGGCCCGCTTGTGACGAGCCAGCGCTTCCTTAGATGGGGACGGCCTCTAGAAGCGGAAGTGGCTGAAAGCCTTGTTGGCTTCGGCCATGCGGTGCACTTCGTCGCGCTTCTTCATGGCGCCGCCGCGGCCTTCCGTGGCTTCCATGAGTTCATTGGCCAGGCGCATCGCCATGGACTTCTCGCCGCGCTTCTTGGCGGCCTCCTTGAGCCAGCGCATCGCCAGCGCCAGCCGGCGCACGGGACGCACCTCGACCGGCACCTGGTAGTTGGCGCCGCCGACCCGGCGGGACTTGACCTCGACCATGGGCTTGACGTTATTGATCGCCATGGTGAAGGCTTCCACCGGGTCCTTGCCCGGGTTCTTCTTCTCGATCTGCTCGAGCGCGCCGTAGATGATGCGCTCGGCGACCGCCTTCTTGCCGCCTTGCATGATGACGTTCATGAATTTGGCGAGTTCGACATTGCCGTACTTGGGATCCGGCAGGATTTCACGCTTAGGGACTTCGCGACGACGTGGCATTTGGCTTCACCTCTTCAAAATTGCTTCAGCTGGCTTGTCCCTTTCGGGGGCCCAGAGAGCCCAGCCGGACCCTCGCTTACTCGACCCACACGGACTATTCCGTGCTTCGGGTCACTTCGCACATCCGGCCTGCCTGGGCCGAACACGCACCGAAAACTACAAAACGATCAGGCCTTCTTCGGCCGCTTGGCACCGTACTTGGAACGCGACTGCTTGCGGTCTTTCACGCCCTGCAGATCCAGCGATCCACGCACGATGTGGTAGCGCACACCCGGCAAATCCTTCACGCGGCCGCCGCGCACGAGCACGACCGAGTGTTCCTGCAGGTTGTGGCCTTCGCCGCCGATGTACGAGATGACTTCGAAGCCGTTGGTCAGGCGGACCTTGGCGACCTTGCGAAGCGCCGAGTTCGGCTTCTTCGGCGTCGTGGTGTACACACGCGTGCACACCCCCCGGCGCTGGGGGCTGTTCTGCATCGCGGGGCTCTTGGACTTGGTCTTTTCGACCTCGCGCCCCTGACGCACGAGTTGGTTGATGGTTGGCATTAAACGTCCCTAAACGTCGGTAAACGAACTGGCTTGAAAATAGCGTGCTTTTCCCGCCCCAATTGCGGGAAAGCCCTCGAGTATAGCCCGGTAGGGGGAAACGCTCAATGCCGGGCTGTTGCCCGGCCCTGTCATGAGGCCAGGACCCAACACTTAATGAGCACTAATAACCTACAAAGTTCCGCGCTATTTGATCCAGAGGCGCATGGCGTCCCAAGCGCGGCGGAACACACCGCCTTCCTCGACGGTTTCCAGGGCCACCAGCGGCACGTCCAGCAGCGGCTGGTCGCCCGAGCTGACCTTCAGGGTTCCGACGGGTTGGCCCTTGATCAGCGGCGCAACGAGCGGGTCCGGTCGCGCAACCTGGGTCTTGATGCGGCTGGCCGTTCCTGCCGGCACTGCAACGACCACCGCCTGGGGGCGGCCCAGCTTCACGGTGCGCTCCGAGCCTTTCCACACCTCCGGCGTCGCGACCGCCTGGTTGCCATCGAACAGCTTGACGGCGTCGAACGCCGTGTAGCCCCAATTGAGGAGCTTCTGCGCCTCGTTGGCGCGGGCGTTGTCGCTGGTCGCGCCCAGAATGATCGCCAGCAGGCGGCGATTGCCCACGTTCGGAAAATCGCGCTTGGCGGTGGCGATAAGGCAATACCCGGCCGCGTCCGTGTGGCCGGTCTTCATGCCGTCCACGGTCGGATCGCGAAACAACAGCGTGTTGCGGTTCGTGTCGTTGGCCGTGGGCGTGCCCTCGTAGCGGTACTTCTTGATGGCGTAAAAGCCCACATACTCGGGGAAGTCCTGGATCAGGCGCGTTGTGAGGACGCCCAGGTCGCGGGCCGTCGTGATGTGCCCTGCTTCCGGCAATCCGTCGGGGTTGCGAAAGCTGGTGGACTTCAGCCCCATCGCCTTGGCCTGGTCGTTCATGAGCTGCACGAAGTGCTCGTAGGTGCCGCCGACGCCTTCGGCCAAAGCCACGGTCGCGTCATTGCCCGACTGAACGACCATCCCCTTGATGAGGTCCTCCACCGGCACTTGCATCTTTGGGTCGATGAACATGCGCGAGCCAGGGGTCTTCCAGGCGCGCACGCTCACCGGTAGCCGTTGCTTGAGATCCACCTTCTTGCTGCGCAACGCGTCGAACACGATGTAGCTCGTCATCAGCTTGGTCAGCGAGGCGGGCTCGACCGGTGCGTCGATATCACGGCCCGCCAGGATCTGGTTGGCGGTCATGTCCATCACCAGGTAGCTGCGCGCCGCGACCTCGGGCGGCTGAGGCACCTGTGCAACAGCAGCAAAGCAGAACAAGGCGAGAAGGGGCGCAGCCAGCGCCAGCACGATTTTTTTCATTGGGGGGAGGGAAACGGGCGTTCAGGAACGAAGGTGGCGAGCGACGAGGCTCTTCAGCAGCGGCAATTGTCCGTGAAAGAAATGGCTGCCGCCGGGCACCACGGTAACCGGAAGTGACTGCGGCCGGGCCCAGTCCAGCACCGAAGCACGCGGCACGGTGTCGTCCTGCTCGCCGTGGACGACCAGCGTGCGCTCGTGGCATTCGGGCGGCAGCACGGCCACGTCGAAGCGGGGGGCGGCGACGCCGACCAAGACGATCTTTTCGATGCTGCGCGACGGCCAGAGCGCCTGGACCGCCCGGCTTGCCACGAATGATCCGAAGGAAAAACCGGCCAGGGCGAGCGGTCCGTCGGCTGCCTCGGCCGCAATCAGGGCCAGCATGTCATCCAGTTCGCCGCGCCCCTCGTCGTGCTGGCCTTCAGTCGCTCCGACACCGCGGAAGTTGAAACGCAGCGCGGCCCAGCCCGCTTGCACGAAAGCCCGTGCCAACGTCTGCACGACCTTGTTGTCCATCGTGCCGCCGAACAGCGGGTGCGGATGCGCGATGACAGCGGTGCCGTGCGGCGCAGTGCCGGCCAGCGGGGCGTCGCGCAGGACTTCGATCGCGCCGGCCGGGCCGGGCAAGCGAAAACGCCGGCTCTGCGAGTTCATCGGCCCAGGTGCGGCGGGGTCAACAGGCGTTCCACCACGCGGCCGTTCTTCAGGTGCGACTCGACGATCTCGTCGATATCGTGCTCGTCCACATACGTGTACCAGACCGCTTCGGGATACACCACGGCCACGGGCCCCGCGGCGCAGCGATCCATGCACCCCGCCTTGTTCACCCGCACCTGGCCGGGGCCGTTCAGGCCCTGCGCCTTCACCTGCGACTTGCAGCGCTCGAACGCTTCCTGCGCGTGGTGCTGGGCGCAGCAGGGCTCGCCGTTCGTGCGCTCGTTGAGGCAGAAAAAGATGTGGCGCTCGTAATAGGAATTCGCATCGCTCATGCGGCGATTCTATTTTGCGGCTCGGCCCGGGAGACCCGCAGCAGCACATAGGCCAGGGTGGCGTAAGGCCACAACCATCCCAGCCATTGGGCCAGGCCATTGAAGCGGATGAACCGGCCCTGTTCCCAGGTCTTCAGGGTCTGCGCGAAATAGGCGCTGGCCGGCGCCTGATTGAGCAGGCTGAGGTGCACGACCAGCGCCAGCAGGACCAGGGCCGCGCAGCCCCGGCGCGGTACCGGCAGGAGCACCAGGGCCACCACCAGCCCCGCCAGCAGGCCGAACCGCACCGGCAAACTGAGCCAGGCCCACGCGTGCGAAGGTCCCCAGCTCAGTGTCGCCGAGAGCGCCGTCGCGCCCACGCCCACCGCGATCGTCGCGAAGGCGAACGCGACGCGGCGGGCGGTCGAGCGGATGATCGAGTAGCCCAGCAGGCAGGGGATGAGGGCGCCCAGCATCACGCAGACCAGTTCGGCGCCCGGCACCAGCGGCTGCAGTTCGACTTCGCGCACCGGCAGCCATTCGAGGAAAGGCGTGTCGAGCAGCCAGTCGGCCAAGGCGGACTCCACGCGCTCGAAGACCTGGCCGAGACCCAGCGGCACGGCGGCGGGAAACAGCAGCGCGAAGGGCCATAGCGCGAGCAGCACCAGCGCGCCGCGCGCCTCGTCCACGAACCAGCGTACCCGGAAGCGGCTCCAGCGGTCGATCGCGCCGGCCAGCTCCAGCCCGGCGGCGAGCGCAGCGCCGGCGAGCGCACCTGCCACGTTCAGCGCGAAATCCAGGTTGGAGGCGACCCGCGAGGGGAGGTAGCTTTGCACGGCCTCCATGCAAAGCGACAAGACCGATGCGGCCAACGTCGCCACGACGATGGCTGCGATGTTGCCGCTCGGTGCGAAGCGCTGGTCGCCGCGGCGCAGAAAGCTGAGCGCCAGCAGGAAACCCAGTGGCACGTAGCCCGCCACGTTGGCGGCCACGTCGAAGCCGGTCCAGTAACGGGGCAACGGGCTCCAGAGGAATTCCCACGGCGCGATGCCCTGATCGCGCCAGCCGGAAAACGGATACAGGCTGGCGTAAACGATCAGCGCCACGTAGGCTTGCGACAGCGGCCAGGCGGAGGTCTTGTGCATCTCCGCCGCCGCTCACCGTGGCCCGATCGCTGCCCGCGCCATCGCAGGCAGCATCGAGCGCGAGGGCTTGTCGCTGATCCAGAGCATGCGCGAAGTGTAGGGACAAAAAAAACCCCGGCTCAAAAGGCCGGGGTGGGAAGCCTTTTTGCTGTCACACATTAAGGCACCCGCTCAGGGAGGAAAAGCGGGGAGCGGCGAACCGCCCAGCCGTAATTTAACAAACCGCCCGGTCCGTTTCAAGGGCGAGCCGCGGCTTTTACGTCCCGGCGCCGCGGATTGACGTGAATCATTGGGCGCCGACCGTTGCCCGTGCGCAACCGAATGAACGGCCCGGACATCCGCCGGCAAGGCACGCCGGGCGCCGTATTCCAGCTCCCCGCGAGCTCAGGGCAAGCCCGCGGCCGGCGAAACAACGGCCCGAATGGAGGACAATTTCCGGCATGAGCCTGCATGCCCCCTATCCCCATGGCCGTCCCCGGCGCCTGCGCCGCGACGATTTCACCCGCAACCTCGTGCGCGAGCACAGCCTCACCACGCACGACCTGATCTACCCGGTGTTCGTACTCGACGGCGAGCGGCGCCGCGAGGCGGTCGCCTCGATGCCGGGCGTCGAACGCCTGAGCCTGGACCTGCTGCTGCCCGTGGCCGAGCAATGCGTGGCTTACGGCATTCCCGTGATGGCGCTGTTTCCCGTCATCGATCCATCGCTGAAGACGGCCGATGGCCAGGAAGCATGCAATCCGAACGGGCTGGTGCCGCGGGTGGTGCGCGAATTGAAGCAGCGCTTTCCCGGGCTGGGCGTGATGACGGACGTCGCGCTCGATCCGTTCACCAGCCACGGCCAGGACGGCTTGCTGGACGAGACCGGCTACATCCTCAACGACGAGACCGTGGAGGTGCTGGTGCGGCAGGCCCTGACCCAGGCCGAGGCCGGCGTGGACATCGTCGCACCCAGCGACATGATGGACGGCAGGATCGGCGCCATCCGCTCGGCGCTCGAATCGCGCCGCCTGATCCACACCCGGATCATGGCGTACAGCGCCAAGTACGCGAGCGCGTTCTACGGCCCGTTTCGCGACGCCGTCGGGTCGGCAAGCAACCTGGGCAAGAGCAACAAGAAGGTCTACCAGATGGACCCGGGCAATTCCGACGAGGCGTTGCGCGAGGTGGCCATGGACATCGCCGAAGGCGCCGACATGGTGATGGTCAAGCCCGGCATGCCTTACCTCGACGTGGTGCGGCGGGTGAAGGATGAATTCCATGTGCCGACCTTCGTGTACCAGGTGAGCGGCGAATACGCGATGCTGAACGCCGCCGCCCAGAACGGCTGGCTGGACCACGACGCGGTGATGATGGAGAGCCTGCTGGCGTTCAAGCGCGCCGGCGCCGACGGCGTCCTGACCTATTTCGCCCTCGAAGCCGCCCGGCTGTTGCTGCGCCGCTGAACGCCCAGCGCATGCGCATCGTCGAGTTCACGGCGGGCACGCTCAGGTTTCTCGACCAGTTGCCGGCGGCTGCGCCGGGCACCGGCTTCGTCTGGGTATTCCTCGAGCGCGAGGCGCTCGAGAGCGAAGCCTCGCGCGTGCAGCAGGCGGCGCAGAGCCTCGGCGGCTCGCCGCTGCTCGAACTGCACCTGAAAGACCTGGCGAACCGCGCCCATCCCTCGGGTTACGACTACACGTCGGTGTACGACATGGTGATTTTCCGGCGCCTTGCCACCGAAGCGGAGGTCCGGTCCGAAGCGCAAGGCAATGAGGCGGCCCAAGGCGCACTTGCGGCGTTCGGCCGGATCCGCACGCGCGCGGTGGGCTTCGTCGTGTTCGACCGGCTGCTGATCTCGGTGCATCCCGCCGGCTGCTCCGCGGCCGAGGCGTTCATCCAGCGCTTCCTGGCCGACGCACTCCAGAGCAACGGCTTGAGCGCTGCGGCGCGCAGCCGCCTGCCCACCGGGCCGGCCGACTTGATGCTGCGCATGCTCAACATGATGGTCGACAGCTACCTGGAACTGCGCAAGGAGCTTGGCGGCCAATTGGATCACTGGCAGCAGCAACTCCTCGTGCCCCGTTCGAGAGGCGCGGATTGGGGCGCCCTGATGTCGGCCCGATCGGCGCTGCACACGCTCGAAGACCTCTGCGAAGAGCAGAACGACGCGCTGCAGGAGTGGCTGGACACCCAGCAGGAGCAGCCCGCCCCGTGGATGCCGCAGTCCGAGCGCGACGGCCTGCTGGCGCGTGCGCGCGATGTGATCGAGCACATCCAGCGCGTCGTGCATCATGCGCGCCGCATGGAGCATGGGGCCGAGACCGCGGTGCAGATCCACTTTTCCGCGCTCGGCCACCGCACCAACGAGATCATGCGCGTGCTCACCGCGCTCACCGCGGTGTTCCTGCCGCTCAACTTCATCACCGGCTTCTTCGGGATGAATTTCGAGTTCCTGCCACTCATCCACTCGGCTCGCGCGATGTGGGCCATGCTCGCCGCGATGGTGGCGGTAGCGGTCGTCGTGCTGGTCGTGTTCTGGCGCAAGCGCTACCTCGCGCGCACCGGGCGCTAGCCCCTCGCGTCGGCGGTCACTCAGGAGGCAACGGCATGAGCACCAACCACCACCCCGGGGCGCCGCACAAGACCGGCCCGGACTACCGGAAAGCCGAGACCGGCCCGGACGTCACGCGCCAGAACGTCAGCGCCATGCGCGAGCTGGAGCAGGCGGCGATGGCCAGGCGCACCGGCGCCGACCGCGTGGCTGCCGCGATCGCGCGCTTTTGCGGCAGCATCACTTTCGTGTGGATCCACGTGGCGCTGTTCGCGGGATGGATCGGCTACAACGTCGCGCCGTGGTTCACGCCGTTCGACCCCTACCCGTTCACCTTTCTCACGCTGGTGGTGTCGCTCGAGGCGATCTTCCTGTCCACCTTCATCCTGATCAGCCAGAACTACGACATGCGGGTGAGCGAACGGCGCAACCAGCTGGACCTGCAGATCAACCTGCTCGCCGAGCAGGAGAACACCAAGACCCTGCAGATCCTCGAACGGATCGCCCGGAAGGTGGGTGCGCACGTCGGCGACGATCCGCAAGTGCGGGCGCTCGAGGAGGCCACCCGGCCGGACACGCTGGTGCAGCAGATCGAGGAGGCTTACCGGCAGGACTCGGGCGAGCCTGGCGGGAGCGGCAAGGCCTAGTCGGCCAGCCCGAACAGGCGCGCGCCGTTCTCCCACGCGATCTTGCGCGCGACCTCCGGCGGCAGGTCGCCCAGCCAGGTGCGATAGCCCTTCATCAGATCATCGTAGTAGAGCCAGCGCTGGTTGATCCAGGTGTCGGAGCCGATCATGAAGCGCGTCGGGTACTTGAGGAGCAGCTCGCGCCAGGGCGGACAGAGACGTGGGCCCCCACGCTCCCGCACTTCGTGTCGCTCGCTGCCCCCCGAGGGGGCTCGCCCGCCTTGGGGCGGCCCGGCGGCGGGCGGGCCGCCCTCGCAGGTCAGCCCCGGCCGGTACGACAGCTCGCCCATGAGCAGCGGGTATTTCGCCAGCAGCTGGTCCACGCGCGCCACGGGGGCGCCGCCGATGCCCGTGTGCGCCCAGATCAGGCGCACGTTGCGCCCTTTCGATGGTGTGTTCGCCATCAGCAGGTCGATCGCCACGTCGTCGACGTGCGCCAGCACCGCCAAGCGCTTTTCATCGGCGAGCGCCATCAGCTTCTTCGCGACCGGCCCGTTCGCGTTGGCGCTGTCGTACAGGTGGACTTCCCCGAGACCGCGAAACGGGCCCGCCGCCGTGCCGCGCGCGAGTTCGGCCTGCACCATTTCGTAGATCGATTCGTCGCGAAACCAGTTGTCGTAATCGGCGCGGTTGCGGTACAGGCGCACGAACGGCACCACCGTCACGCCGGCCTCGCGCGTCTGCGGCGACGCGGCCAGGGCGTGGGTGCCGTCGTTGGGACGCGAGTTGGCGACGATGGCCCTCACCGAATTGCGCTGCATCCGCGCCAGCACATCGGGCAGCGGATGGGGCGATTGCGCCTCCTCGTTGTAATGCAGGTGCGCGTCGAACAGCGCTCCGCCGTAATCGGCAGCTCGCGCGGCGCCGGCGCAGGCCAGCATCAGGCAAACGCGCAGGAGCACAGACGACAGACGGTTCATCCGGATGCCTTCTGCGTGCTTTGCGTGTCCTTGCTCGCTGGGTGCGGCTGCGCCTAGGCGCCCCAACGGCTAGGCAAGGTGCTTCGCAAAAAACGCCAGCGTGCGCTCGCGCGCCTGGCTGGCCGCCGCCCGATCGAACGATGCGCGCTGGTCGCAGTTGAAGCCGTGGTTGGCGTGGTAGGTGTGGACCTCGACCTCGTGGTGGGTCTTGCGGAAGGCTTCGACGCTGTTCATCGAGATCCAGCGGTCCTGGTCGCCGAAATGCGCCAGCACCCGCACTTTGGGCACGCGGGCGATCTCATCGGGGGTCGTCATCCCGCCGCCGTAGTACGGCACCGCCGCCGCCAGTCCGCCCAGCGTGCACGCCGCGCGCCACGTCAGCAGCCCGCCCCAGCAGAAGCCGACAATACCGACCTTGCCCGCCTGGGCCGCGTACTGGACGGCGGTTTGCAGGTCTTGCATCACGCCCGGCGCCGGCAGCGCCTCCACCGCCGCTTTCAGCGCCGAGCCCGCCGCCATGTCGTCCGGTGAATAGCCGATGTCGACGCCGGGCTTGACCCGGTGGAAGGTCGAGGGCGCCACCGCGAGGTAGCCTTCCGCGGCATAGCCATCGGCGACCGAACGGATGTGGGAATTCACCCCGAAGATCTCCTGCACGACGACGATGCCGCCCTTCGGCTTGCCGGTGGGCTGGGCCACGTAAGCGGGGAAGACGAAGCCGTCCGGCGCCTTCAGATCAACGAAACTGCCCATCTGCAACTCCTTGCGTTTGTCGGTTCGAGTTCGACCGCGAGCGATGCACCAGGCCGCGGCTGGCGGGGTCGCGCGGCGGCCGAGGCTCATCTTTGCTGTAATGGCGGTGCGGCGAGCCCGCAAGCTTACCGCCGGATTCGCGCAGGAGGCAGATTTTGGAGCAAGTACTACTGGTTACCGGGGGCAGCCGCGGCATCGGGGCCGCCACGGCGTTGCTGGCCGCCGAGCGCGGCTTTGCCGTCGCGGTGAACTACACCGCGAACGTGGAGGCGGCGGACGCGGTCGTGCGCCGCATCCACGGCAATGGGGGCCGGGCCATCGCGGTGCAGGCCGACGTCGCCAGGGAAAACGAGGTCGTGGCCATGTTCGAGAAGCTCGACAGGGACTTCGGCCGCATCACGGCCCTCGTCAATAACGCAGGCGTGGTGGATGTCGCGGCGCGGGTCGATGAAATGACCTTCGAGCGCCTCCGGCGCATGTTCGACGTCAACGTGATCGGATCTTTTCTCTGCGCCCGTGAAGCGGTGCTGCGGATGAGCACCCGCAACGACGGGCCCGGCGGCGCCATCGTGAACGTATCCAGCGCGGCCTCACGGTTGGGCTCTCCCGGCCAGTACGTGGACTATGCGGCGGCCAAGGGCGCGATCGACGCGTTCACCCTGGGCTTGGCCAAGGAAGTGGCGGCTGAAGGGATTCGCGTGAATGCCGTGCGTCCCGGCCTGATCGAAACCGACATCCATGCATCCGGCGGCTTGCCCGACCGCGTGCGGCAATTGGCCCACCAGGTCCCGATGCAGCGTGGCGGCACGGCGCAGGAGGTGGCGCAGGCGATCGTGTGGCTGCTCTCGCCGGCTGCCAGCTACGTCACGATGTCGCTGCTCGACGTCTCTGGAGGCCGCTGATGAGCGCGATCCGCTACTACTGGGAAGACCTGCAGACCGGCATGACGCGCGATCTGGGCACCGTCACGCTTTCGGCCGAGGAGATCAAGGAATTCGCGGAGCAATTCGATCCGCAGCCCTTCCACCTGGACGAAGCCGCGGGTCGGCGCTCGATCTTCGGCAACCTGTGCGCCAGCGGCTGGCACACCAGCGCACTGGCCATGAAACTCACCGTGGAAAACTTCCTCCACGAGGCGGCCAGCATGGGCTCGCCGGGTGTGGAGAACCTGCGCTGGCTCAAACCCGTCTATCCGGGCGACACGCTGCGCCTGCAGTACACGGTGATCGAGTCGCGCCCGTTGCGCACGCGCGCGGATACGGGCCTGGTGCGCGCGGCGTGGGACATGTTCAACCAGAACGGCGAAAAGGTGCTCCACATGGAAGGCTATGGGATGTTCCGCCGGCGCCATCCCGCCAGCGCGGAAGAACTGGCGCGGCTCGATAGCACGCGCGAGCAAGGCTAGCGATGGACTTCAAGCCGCTGGTGACCCTGCTGGCCGTGGTGAACCCGCTGGCGATCGTGCCGTTCTTCATCCATTACACCCAGGGCTTTTCGCGCGAGCAGCGGCGACGCACCGTAGCGACGGCCGCGCTCAGCGCCTTCCTGGTGATCGCGGCCAGTGCGTTGCTGGGCCTGAAGATCCTGGAGTTCTTCGGCATCTCGCTGGCGAGCTTCCAGGTCGGCGGCGGCATGCTGCTCCTCATCAGCTCCATGAACATGCTCAACGCCCAACCGGCGGAGGCGAAGCCGCACACGAGCGATCTGGCCGACGGGGCCATCAAGGCCGCCATGGGCGCCAGCATCGCCGTCGTTCCGCTCACCATTCCGCTGCTCACGGGCCCGGCGACGATTTCCACCGTCGTCATCTATGCCGAGCGCGCGCAGACCGTATTGCAGATGTCGGCCCTGATCGGTTATGGCGTGGTGATCGGCGTCGCCACCGCGCTGTGCTTCGCGCTCGCCGATCCGATCGCGCGCGTGCTGGGCAAGACCGGCATCAACGTGATGACGCGGCTGATGGGCCTGATCCTCGCCGCGCTGGCGGTGGAGGTCATGGCCGTGGGATTGTTGAAGCTTTTCCCGGGCCTCGGGCGCTAAATTGTTTGCGGGACATCTGTCCCCAACCGGCTAAAGCTGCTTGCGCAGCGCCTTCACCAGCTGGGTGCTCGTGTTGCGCAGGCGTTGTGCCAGCAGCTGCGTGAGCTTGACCAGCAACTTGGCGCCCACGCCGGGATGGGCCGAGATCAATTGCGCCACCGCGGCGCGGCTCAGTACCGCGGCCTCCACTTCGCTCAGCGCCCAGCAGCTCGCGTAGCGGGGCTCGCCGTCCAGCATGGACATTTCCCCGACGACCGCGCCTTCCCTCAGTACGGCGAGCCGCGTGTGGTCGCCCGGTTCCTGCTGGTCGGCCGGCGTGCCGATCTTGCGTTTGCCGACGTCCACCGTGCCGCGCAGCAGCAGCATCATCCAGTCGCTGGCCTCGCCTTCCAGGATCAGGAGCTGGCCCGGCTGCGCGCGCACCAGCAACATGTGCACGCCGAGCAGATCGGCTTCCGCCGGCGTGAAATCCCGCAGCACCGCGGATTCCGCCATCAATTGCGAACACTGCGACAGCCGGTCGCACGCGCCGGCCACTTCCAGCCCCTTGGCACGCAGTTGCTGTTCGAGCGCCTGGTTCGGCATACCGATCTACCGCAGCTGCGCCAGCCAGCCCGCGATCTGGTCGCCGGCCGCATCGGTTGCCGCCGCCAATGCCCGCACGCCGCCGGGCGCGTCCGCGCTGGGTGCCGGCTCGCGCACGACGAAGGTCCGCTGCGCCAGCAGCTTCTCGCCGGCCGGCGTGTTTTCCATCAGCGTGGCGCGCAGGCGCAACAAGCCCCAGCTCTGGGCGGGTGTCTCGAACAGATGCGAAAACTCCTCCAGGTCGATGCGCAACACGCGCGGTGCCTTGCCGCCCTCGCGCGCGAGCGCCGCGCTGTCGCCGAGATCCAGCACGACCCGGTCACGCGCGAGTTGCTGGCGCAGGCGCTGGCGCACGAGCTGGGGCGGCGGAGCGCTCCAGCGCGCGTGCGCATACGGACGCAATTGGTTTGCATCGGCATAACCGAGCCGGTACACCACGGCCGAGCCGTCCAGCGCGCCCGACGCCTCGATGTCGGCCAGCACCAGCGTGGGGTGGACCGGCGCCGAAGCTGCCGGTGCGGTGGCGCCGGGCCCGAAGTCATAGAGCGTCGCGCGGGTCGGCCGGTCCGGCGTCGCGCAGCCCGCCAGTGCCGCCGCGAGCGCGATGGCGCCCAGCATGGCAACCGCGCCGCGCGTCACTTGGCGCCTCCTGGCGGGGCGAACCCGGGCTCGCCCGGTCCCGGCACCACGGGTCCCGCGCCGAAGATCAGCGACTGCGGGTTGTCATTGATGCCCGTCACGGTCCGGCTGAGCTGCCTCACCGCGCGCGACGTTTCCTCGGTCACGCGGTTGATTCGCGGCAAGGTCGCCGCGTTGAACGAATCGGCGGCGTGCGAAAGCGCTTGCGATCCCTCGGCGAGCCGATCCATCGGACCGTTCGTGTCGTTCAGCCGGCGCGCCGCCCGGCCGAAATCGGCCGCGGTCTTTTCGACCTCGTCGGCACTCTTGCGTACGGCGCGCATCGCGCTGGACGCTTCAGTCAAGGCCGGGTCCACCCGCGTGGCCACCGTGCCGTCGAGGCGTTTGGCCAGCCGGCTCGCATCGGCAGCCGCGGACCCGAGGTTGTCCAGCGCGGCGCTAAACCGCCGCTGGTTGTCGTCGCCCAGCATTTGGTTGACGCGGGCCGTGACCTGTTCCACTCGCTCGATGATCGCTTCGCCGCTGGATTGCAGTTTGGCGAACAGGCCGGGCCGCAGCGGAATGCGTGGCGGGCGGCTGTCCTCGTGCACGAGCCGCGGCGCCGGCCGGCCGGAGTCGTCGAGCTGGATGAACGCGAGCCCGGTGATGCCCTGATAGCTCAGCGTCGCGAACGTCTCGCGCGTGACCGGCGCGTCGCGGTCGATCTCCAGGCGCAGCAGCACGTTGCCCGGCACCTGCGGGTCGAAGCCGATGGCTGCCACCTTCCCGACATCCACGCCTCGGTAGCGCACCGGCGCCTGCGCCTGCAATCCCGTCACGGTTTCGCGGGTGGAAATCTCGTACGGTTCGCGCATGCCGGTGTCGCGGGTCAGCCAGGCAGCGAGCACGAGCAGCAGCACGGTGACAGCCACCACGAAGATGCCGGCCGCCAGTGCATGAGCTTTGTTTTCCATAGGGGCTTCCTTTCTACACGGCAAACGGATACTCGCGCAACAACTCCATCGCGCGCTGGCCTCGTTCGCCGAGGAAAAAATCGTGGATGAAAGGGTGCTGGAACGCGATCACGTCCTTTGGCGGCGCCGCGATGATCACCCGCTTGTCCGCCAGCACTGCGATCCGCGTCGACAGCTCGAACAGCGTGTCGAGGTCGTGCGTGACCATCACCACCGTCAGCTCCAGGTCGCGATGCAGCGACCGCAATAGCGTGACGAAACCATCGGAGCTCTCCGGATCCAGCCCCGAGGTCGGCTCGTCGAGCAGCAGCAGGGGCGGGTCCATGATGAGCGCGCGCGCCAGCGCCGCGCGCTTGATCATGCCGCCGGACAGATCGGCCGGCATCTTGTCGGCATCCTCGGGCGCGAGGCCGACCATCTGCAGCTTGACCATCGCCGCCTCGCGCACCAGCGCGGACGGCAGGGTCTTGAGCTCGCGCAGCGGGAAGGCGATGTTTTCCAGCACGCTGAACGCGGAAAACAGCGCGCCATGCTGGAACAGCATGCCGATCCGGCTGGCGGCGCCCTTCGCGCCGAGTTCGCCGACCGGCTGCCCCAGCACGCGGACTTCGCCCTGGGTGGGGGTTTCCAGCCCGAGGATCTGGCGCAGCAGCACCGTCTTGCCGGTGCCCGATCCGCCGACCAGCGACAGCACTTCGCCGCGCTGGATCGTGAGATCCAGGTCCTGGTGCACCACGAAGCGCCGCTCGGGCGTCGTGAACACGGTCCACAGCTTGCGGATTTCCACCATCGGCGCGCCGCCTTCAGGCAGCACGATCGCGGGCGTGTCGATGCCTTTCACGTTCCCACGTCCTTGAACAGCACGGCGAACAGCGCATCCACCAGGATCACCACCGTGATCGAGGTGACCACCGATGCGGTCGTGCCCTCGCCCAGGCTCTGGGTGTTGGGCTTGACGCGCAGGCCGAAGTGGCAGCCCACGAGCGCGATGAGGATGCCGAACACCACCGATTTCCCGGTGGCGAGCACGAGATTGCTCACGCGCACCGCCTCGGGCAAGGCAGTGACGAAGAAAGTCGGTGTGATGCCCAGCGAGATGTCGGCTGCCAACATGCCGCCGGTCAACGAGCACAACGTGGTCCACACGCTGATCAGCGGCATGGCAAGCGCCAGCGCCATCGCGCGCGGCATGACGAGGCGGAAGCTGTGCGAGATGCCCATCACACGCATCGCATCGAGTTCATCCGTGACCCGCATGACGCCGATCTGCGCCGTGATCGACGAGCCGGAGCGCCCGGCGATCAGGATCGCGGCCAGCATCGGCCCGAGCTCGCGGATCAGGCCGATCCCCAGGATGTTGACGATGTACGCATCGGCGCCGAACTGCTTGAGCTGCTGCGCCGTGAGGTACGCCAGCACCACGCCGATCAGGAAACCGACGAGCGCCGTGATCGGCAGCGCCATGGCGCCGATGCGGTACAAGTGGCCAGAAAAATCGCGCCAGGGCCCTTCTTGCGGAGCGCCGGCCAGTCGCAGCAGGTTCAGCGCAAGCTGCCCGATCAGGCGAACGAACGACTTGACGTGGTCGCCCGAGCGCAGCACCGCGGCGCCAAGTGCGAGATATGCCTGGCGCCAGTCCCTTCTGCGGCGCGGCGCCGCGGGGACGGTGAAGCGTGCAACGCGCTCGAGCACCGCCCGCTGGGCGGGCAGCAGCTCCAGGCGGGCCGGCCACTGCCTGCCCCAGCGGTCCCACAGCAATTGCGCGCCGACGTGGTCCAACTGGTCGGCTCCACTGAGGTCCCACGCCTGGTCCAGCGTGGCCCTGCCCATGCTGGCCCGCAGCGACTGCAACGAGCGCGGCTGCGCGAACTGCGCCGCGGTCCATTGGCCCAGCACGCGCACGCGCGGCCCTTCGGGGGCGGACTGCTGTTCGATGCGAGGCACGGTTTCCGGCATGAAAGCGGGTGTCCGGGGTGTTCAGCCTGCCATCGTAACTGCACAGCCGGGCACGCCTTGTAGGAAACAACGCCCCGATGCCGCCGCGGAGACAAGTCCGCCGGCCGCGCGGCGGGTATAAAGGGCGAAACGACAGGAGACGGCATGAGCGACACCGCCACCATCCCCGAGTTGCTGGTGCAACCGCGCGGCCCCGTGCTGTGGCTCACCATCCAGCGCGAAGAACGCCGCAATGCGCTCAGTCACGGCGTGCTGTCGCAGATGACGCAGGCGATCGATGCGGCGCAGGCGGACCGCTCGTTGCGAGCGATCGTGGTGACCGGCGCGGGCGACAGGGCTTTCTGCGCCGGCGCGGATCTGCAGGCGGCCCAGGCCTTCGTGACCGACTACTCCGAACCGTATGCGTCCATGGCCGTGTTGCTGCGACGAGCCAAGGCCAGCAACCTGCCGCTCGTGGCGCGGGTCAACGGCGCCTGCATGGCCGGCGGCATGGGCCTGCTGGCAATGTGCGACATGGCCGTGGCAACCACTCACGCAGTGTTCGGCCTGCCGGAGGTGAAAGTGGGTGTGTTCCCGGCGCAGGTGATGTCGGTGCTGCAGCACCTGGTGCCGCGCCGCAAGCTCGCCGAGCTGTGCCTCACGGGCGAGCCGCTGACGTCGGCGCAAGCCCTCGAATACGGCTTGGTGAATTACGTCGCCGACGACCTCGATGCGAAGCTGGACTGGTTATTGCAGCGCCTGCTGGACAAGTCCCCGGCGGCGATCCGTCGCGGCTTGTACACGATGAAGAAGATCGAAGCGATGCCCTTCGAGGAATCGGTGGCGTTCACCGAAAGCCAGATAGCGCTGTTCACGCTCACCGAGGACGCGAAAGAGGGCCAGCAGGCGTTCCAGCAAAAGCGCAAGCCGCAGTGGAAGGGCAAGTAGATGGCGTCGAACGGCAAGGTGGTGCGCATCGGCGGAGCCTCGGGCTTCTGGGGCGACAGCAGCGTCGGCGCGCCGCAGCTGGTGCGGCTGGGCAATGTCGACTACCTCGTGTTCGACTACCTGGCCGAACTCACGATGTCGATCCTGGCGGCCGCGCGTGCGAAGGACCCGGCACTCGGGTACGCCACGGATTTCGTGACCGTCACAATGAAGGCCGTCCTGAACGACGTCGTGGCGCGGGGAATTCGCGTCATCAGCAATGCAGGCGGCGTGAACCCGACCGCTTGCGCGAGCGCATTGCGCGCCCTCGCCGCCGAGCAGGGTCTGGACGTCTCGATTGCCGTGGTCCAGGGTGACGACGTGATGCCA
Source organism: Ramlibacter sp. (assembly GCA_019449555.1). GTDB lineage: Bacteria > Pseudomonadota > Gammaproteobacteria > Burkholderiales > Burkholderiaceae_C > Ramlibacter. The sequence goes on along the minus strand of JAGRPN010000231.1, from coordinate 12,464 downwards.
CTCGTGCCGCAGCTGCGGGCGGGTCCCGTTGGGTGGGCAACTGCGCTGCCCAGCGATGCAGCGGGCGCCACAACGGAGGCATTGCCGGCACTCCTTCCCGACAAGCTGCTGACCGCCAACGCGTACCTCGGTGCATTGCCGATCAAGCAGGCGCTCGACGACGGCGCGCAGATCGTCGTCACCGGCCGTTGCGTGGACAGCGCCGTGACGTTGGGCGCGCTGATGCACGAATTCGGCTGGACGGCGAGTGACTACGGGTTGCTGGCCCATGGCAGCCTCGCAGGCCACATCATCGAATGCGGCTGCCAGGCCACCGGCGGCCTGCACACCGACTGGGAGGCCGTGCCGGACTGGGCCCATATCGGCTACCCGGTGATCGAATGCAGCGCGGACGGCAGCTTCATCGTCGGCAAGCCGCTCGGCACCGGTGGCCTGGTCAACACGGCAGTCATTGCCGAGCAGATGCTCTACGAGATCGGCGATCCGCAGCGCTACCTGCTGCCGGACGTGACCTGCGACTTCAGCGGCGTGACCCTCAAGCAGCTCGGGAGGCACCGGGTCGAGGTGCGGGGTGCGCGCGGCCTCGCGCCCGGGCCGTCGTACAAGGTTTCGGCAACCTACATGGACGGCTTTCGCTGCAGCGCGCAGCTCACGGTCGTGGGCTTCGATGCCGCTCGCAAGGCCAGGCGCACCGGCGAGGCGATCCTGGAACGCACCCGCGAGTTGTTCGCGTCGCACGGACTGCCCGATTACAGCCGCACGAACATCGAGGTCCTCGGCTCGGAAGAGGCGAACTACGGCCCGCAAGCCCGCACCCAAGACGTGCGCGAGGCGGTGCTGCGGGTGGCGGTGATGCATCCGCACAAGGCGGCCCTGGAACTGTTCGCGCGCGAGATCGCGCCGGCAGGCACCTCCTGGTCGCCCGGCACGACGGGAGCGGACGGGCGGCCCCGGCCCACAGCTGCGATCAAGCAACTCGGCTTCCTGCTGGACAAGGGCCGCGTCAAGCCCGTGGTCGCGATGGGCGACAGCGTGAAACCGGTAGCCGTGCCATGCGAGCAGGGCGCGATACCCTCTCCCGTTCGGCCGGCCGGGGTTTCGGCCCGCTCAGCGCAAACGGGGGCGACGGAAACCGTCGAAGTGCCGCTGGTCCGCGTCGCTTGGGGCCGCAGCGGCGACAAGGGCGATAGCTCCAACATCGGCATCATCGCGCGCCGGCCCGAATGGCTGCCGCTGTTGCGCGAGCAGTTGACCGAGGAGCGGGTGGCGCGCTGGCTCGGGCACCTCGTGCGAGGCACGGTGAGCCGCTTCGACGTGCCAGGCATCCACGCGCTGAATTTCCTGTGCACGCAGGCGCTCGATGGCGGCGGCATGGCTTCGCTGCGCAATGACCCGCTCGGCAAGGGCATGGCCCAGATCCTGCTGGCGATGCCGGTACGAGTGCCCGCCGACTGGGGCGTTCAGCCGAGCGGGAATCCCGCCCCCAGCGACTTGCGCAGGTGATCGACGAAACACTGCACCGCCCGCGGAACCTGGGGTGACCAGGGACGGATCGCGTAGATCCGCTCGGCGAAGAAGCCGCGCGGCTGCCACTGCGGCAGCACGCGCAGCAGCTGGCGGGGCGCCAGGTACGCGGCCGCACTGAAGTCCGGCAGCAGGCCGATCCCCAGGCCGCCCAGCACGGCTTCACGCAGCACCTCGCTGTTGTTGGCGCGCAAGGGACCGTTCACCGCCACGATCACGCTTTCGCCGCCCTTGCGCCCGCCTTCGCGCTCGAACGCCCAGCTCTGGGCGGCCGAGCCGCGCAGGTACAGCAGGCATTGGTGCGAGCCCAGCTCGTTCGGATGCGCAGGCGTGCCGTGCCGGCGCAGATAGTCGCTGCTCGCCACCAGCAATGAGCGACTCGGGCACAGCACCCACGCCACGTGCGTGTCGGGCGGTGCGGGCGCGTGGCGGACCGCCAGGTCGAAGCCCTCCTGCGACAGGTTCACGAAGCGATCCGTCAGGTCGAGCTCGAGCCGGATCTCGGGGTAATTGCGCAAGAACGCGGCCAGCGTGGGGGCCACGTGCTGGCGCCCCAGCGCCACCGGCGCGGTGACGCGCACCAGCCCGCGCGGCGTGCCGGCCAGGTCCTTGATGCTGGCGAAACTCTGCTCGATGCGGCTGAACGCGCCTTGCGTGTCATCCACCAGTTGCTGCCCGGCTTCGGTCAGGCCGACCGAGCGCGTGGTGCGCCTCACCAGCGGCACGCCCGCCGCGCGCTCGAGCTCGGCAATGCGCATGCTGACCGAGGCTTTCGAGATACCCAAGCGACGCGCTGCCTGGGTGTAGCTGCGGGTCTGGGCGAGCACGGTCAGCAGGTGCAGGTCGGAAAACACGGGGACGGCCAGGGCGGTCATTGCTATGCCTCGTTGTTCAATTCATTGAACAATGTAGTCAAGAAACGGCTATTCTCAAAGGCCGGCGCGAGGCTTAGACTGGGCGCTTCGCCCGCTCCCACCCGAAAGCCGTCCCATGAATGCCCCCGACAAGACACCCCGCACCGCAGCCACCGCGTCGATCGAACACTGGATCGGCGGACGGATCGTTCCCGGCCGCAGCGGGCGCCGCTCCGATGTCTTCAATCCCGCGATCGGGGCGGTGAGCGGCCAGGTCGCCCTGGCCAGCAGCGACGAGGTGGCGGCCGCAGTCGCTGCCGCGCAAGCCGTGTTCCCCAAGTGGGCCGATACCCCCCCGATCCGGCGCGCGCGGGTGATGTTCAAGTTCCTCGAACTGCTGAACCGGCATCGCGACGAACTGGCACGCACGATCACCGCCGAACACGGCAAGGTGTTCACCGACGCGCAAGGCGAAGTCACGCGCGGCATCGACATCGTCGAATTCGCCTGCGGCATTCCCCAGTTGCTCAAGGGCCAGTACACCGACCAGGTCTCCACCGGCATCGACAACTGGACGATGCGCCAGCCCTTGGGCGTCGTGGCCGGCATCACGCCGTTCAACTTCCCGGTGATGGTGCCGATGTGGATGTACCCGGTGGCGATTGCAGCCGGCAACAGCTTCATCCTCAAGCCCAGCCCGCTCGATCCTTCGGCTTCGCTGATGATGGCCGAATTGCTGAAGGAAGCCGGCCTGCCCGATGGCGTGTTCAACGTGGTCCAGGGCGACAAGGAGGCGGTCGATGCGCTGCTGGAGCATCCTGACGTGAAAGCGATCTCCTTCGTGGGCTCCACCGCGATCGCGCAGAAGATCTACGAAACGGGAGCGCGTCACGGCAAGCGCGTGCAGGCGCTGGGCGGCGCCAAGAACCACATGGTCGTGATGCCCGATGCCGACATGGACCAGGCGGTCGATGCGCTCATCGGCTCGGCCTTCGGGTCCGCCGGCGAGCGCTGCATGGCGATCTCGCTCGGGGTGCTGGTCGGGGCGGCCGCCGACAGGATCTTGCCGATGCTGGCCGAACGCACCCAGTCCCTGAAGATCAAGAACGGCGTCGAACTGGACGCCGAGATGGGGCCCATCGTGACCAGCGCCGCGCACCAGCGCATCGCGGGCTACATCGGCCAGGGTGAAGCCGAAGGCGCGCAACTGGTGGTGGACGGTCGCAAGTTCAAGGCCGCCAAGGCCGGCGCCGGCTGCGACAACGGCTTTTGGATCGGCGGCACGCTGTTCGACAACGTCACGCCCGACATGAAGATCTACAAGGAGGAAATCTTCGGGCCGGTGCTGGGCTGCGTGCGCGTGAACGACCTCGCGGCCGCGGTGGACCTGATCAATTCGCACGAGTACGGCAATGGCGTGGCGTGCTTCACGCGCGACGGGAATGTGGCGCGCGAATTCAGCCGCCGCGTCCAGGTGGGCATGGTCGGCATCAACGTGCCGATTCCCGTGCCGATGGCCTGGCACGGCTTCGGCGGCTGGAAGAAGAGCCTGTTCGGCGACATGCATGCCTATGGCGAAGAGGGCGTGCGGTTCTACACCAAACAGAAATCGATCATGCAGCGTTGGCCGGAAAGCATAGGGAAAGGTGCCGAGTTCGTGATGCCGACGGCGAAGTAAGCTATATGCATGGCCGACACGACGTTTGATTACGTGATCATCGGGGCGGGCACGGCGGGATGCCTGCTCGCCAACCGGCTGTCGGCCGACCCGTCCAAGCGCGTCCTGCTGATCGAGGCGGGCGGGCGCGACGATTACCACTGGATCCACATCCCGGTGGGCTACCTGTACTGCATCGGCAACCCGCGCACCGACTGGCTCTACAAGACCGAACCCGACGCCGGCCTGAACGGCCGCGAGCTGCGCTACCCGCGCGGCAAGGCGCTGGGGGGCTGCTCCAGCATCAACGGGATGATCTACATGCGCGGCCAGGCGCGCGACTACGACGGCTGGGCGCGCCTCACCGGCGACGATGCCTGGACCTGGGACCAGTGCCTGCCTTATTTCAAGAAGCACGAGGACTACTACAAGGGCGCCGACGCGGCGCACGGCAGCGGGGGCGAGTGGCGGGTGGAGCGCCAGCGCCTGCGCTGGGACATCCTGGACGCGTTCGCCCAGGCGGCGCAGCAGGCGGGCATCCCGCACACCGAGGACTTCAACCGCGGCGACAACGAGGGCGTGGGTTACTTCCAGGTGAACCAGAAGAGCGGCTGGCGCTGGAACACCGCGCGCGCGTTCCTGCGACCGACCTGCTACGGCCGTCCGAATTTCGAGCTGTGGACTTCCGCGCACGTGGATCGCCTGCTGTTCGAGCGGCAGCCGGACGGCGCCACGCGGTGCAAGGGGGCGCAGGTCTGGACGGGCAAGGAAATGGTGAGCGCGACCGCGACTCGCGAGGTGATCCTGAGCGCGGGCAGCATCGGCTCGCCGCAGATCCTGCAGCTCTCGGGCATCGGCCCGGCGGCGCTGCTGCAGCAGCGCGCCGTCGCGCTGGTTCGTGATCTGCCCGGCGTGGGCGAGAACCTGCAGGATCACCTGCAGATCCGCGCCGTATTCAAGGTCAGCGGCGTGGCCACGCTCAACACGATGGCGAACAGCTGGTTCGGCAAGTTCAAGATCGGACTCGAATACGCGCTCAAGCGCAGCGGGCCCATGAGCATGGCGCCTTCGCAGCTCGGTGCATTCACGCGCAGTTCGCCGGAAATGCCCTACCCCAACATCGAATACCACGTGCAGCCCCTGAGCCTGGACGCATTCGGCGAACCGCTGCATGCATTCAACGCATTCACTGCCAGCGTGTGCAACCTGAACCCCACCAGCCGGGGCAGCGTGCGCATTCGCACCAACAAGTTCGAGACAGCGCCGGCCATCGCGCCGAATTACCTCAGCACGCCGGAAGACCGCCAACTGGCGGCCCAGTCGCTGCGCATCACTCGCCGGATCGTGGCGCAGCCGGCGCTGGCCAGGTACCAGCCGCAGGAGTGGCGGCCCGGGACGCAGTACCAGAGCGACGAGGATCTGGCCCGCCTCGCCGGCGATATCGCCACGACCATCTTTCATCCCGTCGGCACCACGAAAATGGGGCGCGACGACGACCCGCTGGCGGTCCTCGATTCCCGACTTCGCGTGCGGGGTATCGCCGGATTGCGGGTCGTCGACGCCGGCGCGATGCCCACGATCACCAGCGGAAACACCAACTCGCCCACGTTGATGATTGCGGAAAAAGCCGCCGAATGGATTGTGAGCGACGCTCGCCGGGGAGCAGCTGCAGCGAATTAGTGAAATTGTTGGCATGCCAACACGCCAGCCCAGGAGCAGCGCGCCCTGCCGGCCCGACCGCTTATGGCCGGGGTGGGAAAGTCCCAATGCACGCGGCCGGAGCCGGGGCTAGAGTCCGTGCACTCGCAGTCGGCCCGAGGGTCGGCAGGGGCGAGGGACCGAGGAGACAACCCCCCAGAACACTAGAAGATCATTTGACAGGCATCCCGACGAGATGCCATTTGCAAGGCGCCGCATGCGGCGCCTTTTTATTTGGGTGCCGCAACCGCCACGCCGTGCAACGGCCGAGTTGATGCCGAGCCGGCTTTTGGTGGCAAGCGCTTGCCAACTGACACCCGCGGTTCCGCATGGTCGGCCGATAATCTGCCGCACCATGGATGACATCGTCCGCCAAGCCATCGCGAAATGGCCCAACGTTCCGCATTGCTACGGCTGGCTCGGGCTGGACGCGCGCGGCAACTGGTACATGCGTGACGATCGCACGCAGGCGGCCGGGCCTTTTCCGCAGAGCAAAGGCTCGCTGCTGAAGCACGAGAAGCTCATTGCGTTCATCCAGCGCAACTACGGCAGCGATGCCCAAGGCCAATGGTTTTTCCAGAACGGGCCGCAGCGTGTGTACGTGGAACTGGAAGCCACGCCTTGGGTGTGGCGACTGGGCGCCGGCTTCCACGTTTCGGCGCACACAGGCCAGGCAGCACGGGTGCGGCGCAGCATCGTGGATGAGCAGGGCCGCCTCTACCTCGAGACCGACCTGGGCGTCGGCGTGGTGCACACGCAGGACATGGGCGAGGCCTCCGATGCGATCGAGCAAGGGCTTTGGACCCCGGAAGAGATGCTTGCCGCCGAACTGCCCCGGCGCTTCGGCTATGTCTGCAGCCCCGCTGCGTCGCGGCAGCCGGCCACCACTTCACGCACATAAAAAAGGCCGGTCACGCGACCGGCCTGCGGGCTCGCGCTGCGCCTGCTATTTGGCGGCGTTGACCATGTATTCCACTGCCGCTCGCACGTCCTGCTCCGACGCCGCACTGCCGCCCTTCGGCGGCATCGCGCCTTTGCCCTTGATCGCGTTTTGCACCAGCGCCGGCACGCCCTGCCCCAGGCGCGGAGCCCATGCGGCCTTGTCGCCGAATTTCGGCGCACCGATCACCCCCGCCGCGTGACAGGCGGAGCAGGTCTGTTTGTACAGCGCCTCGCCGCCGCCGCCCGCGGCGGCTTGCGGTGCGGGTGCCGCGGCGGCAGCAGGCGCGGCAGCAGCGATCGAGCTCGTTGCAGCCGCGGCCGGAGCAGTCGCCGCAGTCTGGACCACGGCGGGGGCCGACGCGGGCCCGGCAGCAGCGGCAGCCGGCCGATCGGGCTCGGCGAACTTCGCGCCGGCTGCATTGGCCATGAAGGCGACGCCACGCGCGATTTCCGTGTCGTCGAAATCGCCGCCGCCCTGCGGCGGCATCGCATTCTTGCCCTTCAGGGCGGACTGGACCAGGCTGTCGAACCCCGTCGCGATCCGCGGGCCCCACGCCGCCTTGTCGCCGAATTTCGGGGCACCCGCCACGCCGGCGGAATGGCAGGTCGTGCACTGCGCCTTGAACACCTGCTCGCCGCTCCTGAGCGGACGGTTCGCATCGCGGATCTCCACCGTGCCGACCTTGCGAATGCGCTCGGCCACCGCGCGGTCCAGGTCCTGCGCCGTGACGCCGCCCAGCGCGTGGCTTTCGGCCTGCGTTTTGCCGGCCGGCTTGTTGTCGCTCACCACGTAGGCGACCAGCGCGATGATGACGAACACGGGAATGACGAACGAGAAGAACACCGCCAGCAGCAGCTGTTTGGGCGTCTTGATGGGGCCGGTGTGGGCTTCTTCCTGCGTTCTGTCGCTCATGGCGTCCTCAGATTGAAAACAACCTTTGATTATAGTCAATGACCTGCAGCGGGAATTCCCACTGCAGGTCGCCCGGCGCGGCAGCCCGTCATCGGGGATAATGCGCTTCTGCCTCTTTCGAGATGCGGCTGTAGCTCAGTGGATAGAGTATTGGCCTCCGAAGCCAAGGGTCGTGGGTTCGATCCCCGCCAGCCGCGCCAGACATTCGCCTAGCCTGCCCGCTCGTCGCCCTGATCGGCACCACACAGGCTTTGCGATTGGCCGTACGATGTTCGTCCGGCCCCTCTCACGCATGCCGCGCAGCGCCGCCGGCCCCAGCATGAAAACATTCCGGCTCCAGCTGCGCTTTCTCGTTCCGCTCGTGGTGATCCTCACAGCGGCCGCGTACCTCGCGCTGCCGCTGATGGACCGGCTGACGTTGCGCTGGTTCGCGCGCGACCTGACGATGCGCGGAACGCTGGTCGCCAGCGCACTGTCCGACTCGATCGCCGACGCCTTGCCCGATCCGCGGGGCCGCCGGTTGCAGGCGCTGTTCAACCGGGCGGTGCAGGACGAGCGGCTGGTGGCGATGGGCCTGTGCTCGCCCGACAAGAAGCTGCTGCGCAGCACGCCCAAATTCCCCAAGGACCTCGATTGCGCAGGGGCCGAGCGCATCGCCGCCGAGCCCGAACCGCTGTTGCACATCGAAGGCGGACCGGTGCATGTGGGCGTGTACCCGGTCCAGGCGGAAGAGGGCGCCGTCGGCGAACTGGTGCTGCTGCAGGACCTGAGTTTCATCGAGCGCCGCAGCAAGGACACGCGCCAGTACCTGATCATCCTCATCGCCAGCCTCGGTGCGGTGATCGCGCTCGTGACGGTGATCGTGGCCCAGCTCAGCTGGCGCGGATGGGTCTCGGGCACCCGGGCATTGCTGCGCGGCGAAGGCCTGGTGCGCCCGCTGGTCGGGGCTCCCGCGCCGGAACTGGCGCCGCTCGCCGACGAACTGCGCGCCCGCCTGCACGACCTGGAGGACGAATACCGGCGCGCGAAAGGCCCCGAGACCGAGTGGACCGCGCAGCGGCTGCAGTCGCTGCTGCACACGCAGCTCAGAGGCGACCAGGTGATCGTCGTCTCCAACCGTGAACCTTATATCCACGTGCGGCAAGGCTCGGAGATCGTGGTGCAGCGGCCGGCGAGCGGCCTCGTGACCGCCGTGGAGCCGGTCATGCGCGCCTGTTCCGGAACCTGGATCGCCCATGGCAGCGGCAGCGCGGACCGCGACGTCGTCGACAGCCACGACCGCGTGGCGCTGCCGCCCGGGCGGAGCGAGTACTACCTGCGGCGCCTGTGGCTGACCCCGGAAGAGGAAAAGGGCTACTACTACGGATTCGCCAACGAAGGCTTGTGGCCGCTGTGCCATGTGGCCCATGTCCGGCCGGTGTTTCGCGAGTCCGATTGGCAGGAGTACCAGGTCGTGAACCAGCGGTTTGCCGATGCCGTCGTCGCCGAAGCCCGCAGCGAGGACCCGGTGGTGCTGGTGCAGGACTATCACTTCGCGTTGCTGCCTGCCATGGTGCGCAAGAAACTCCCGCGCGCCACGATCCTCACGTTCTGGCACATCCCCTGGCCCAACCCGGAGTCGTTCGGCATCTGCCCCTGGCGGCGCGAAATCCTCGAAGGCATGCTGGGCAGCACGATCATCGGCTTTCACACGCGCTTTCACTGCAAGAACTTCCTCGAGACGGTGGACCGCTACCTCGAGGCGCGCATCGAGCACGAACATTCGACGATCTCCTTCCAGGGATCGGACACGTTCGTGGAGAGCTATCCGATTTCGATCGCGTGGCCCACGCCCGCGGAAACAAGCCGTTGGCTGCCGGTGGAGCAGTGCCGGCGCAACATCTACGAGCGGTATCACATTCCCGCCGAACAGCGGCTCGCCGTGGGGGTGGACCGGTTCGACTACACCAAGGGCATCCTGGAGCGGCTGTATGCGGTCGAGCGCATGCTCGAAAAATATCCTGAATGGATCGGCCGCTTCACGCTGGTGCAGGTCGCCGCGCCGTCACGCCAGGTGCTGGAGGAATATCGGGCCTTCCAGGAACGCATCACGCAGACCAGTGAACGCATCAACGCGCGGTTCAAGCACCCCGGCGGTCCGGTGATCCGCCTGCTGTCCGCCCACCACGACCACAACGCCGTGTACGAGCTGTACCGAGCCGCGGACGTGTGCCTCGTCACCAGCCTGCACGACGGCATGAACCTCGTGTGCAAGGAATTCGTCGCGGCGCGGGACGACGAACGCGGTGTGCTGATCCTGAGCCGCTTCGCCGGTGCGGCGCGCGAGATGCCCGAGGCGCTGATCGTGAATCCCTACCACGTGGAAGAAACGGCCGATGCCTTGCACCGTGCACTGGTGATGCCGGAAGCCGAGCAGCGCGAGCGCATGGCGAGCCTGCGCACCACCGTGCGCGAGTTCAACGTGTACCGATGGGCGGGGCGAATGCTCTCGGACGCGGGCCGCTGGCGGCTGCGCGAGCGCATCGCCGAGCGCGTGCAGCGGCACCAGCTGGAGTGAGGGGCGCGCTAGAACTCGAAGCCGCCCTGGCGGCGGATCGCTTCCGAGGCGGGACCGGTCAACAGGTCCGCCAGCTTCCTCGCCGATTCCGGCTGCTGCGCCTTGGTGCAGATGCCCAGTGTGTAATCGGTCGCGAGCTCGAATTCCTCCGGCAGCACGGCGACCAGGTCGACGCCCGGCGTGTAGTTGATCTCGGTCACCTGCGTGCACCCGATCAGCCCCGGCTCCTTCGAGCCGGCCATTTCCGCCATCGCCGTCGCGCCGTTGGGATAAGGGCGGAACGCGGCACTGAGTTCCTGATCGAGCCCGAGCGACTTCAGCACGTTCATGAAGTGGATGCCGGCCGTGGCTTTCTGCGGGTCCGGAAAGTAGATCCCCTTGGCGGCGCGAAACGCAGCGGCGAGCTCATCACGGCTCCGCAGCGAAGGATGCTTCTGGCCCGAACGCACCGCCACACCCGTCTTCACTCGCCCGAGCGACCTCGCGCTGCCTCCCATCACATGGCCGGAAGCGATCAATTGCGAGATCAGGGGCTGCGTCAGGATGACGAGATCGCAAGGCGTGCCGCCGACCAGTTGGTCGCGCATCTGTCCGACCGCGCTGAACGTGCCTTTGATCGCGCAACCGCTTTCGCGCTCGAACTGCGGCTGCACACCCTTGACGACCGCCGCCGCCGCGCCACCGCTCAATACGTTTACTACCCGCATCTGTCTCTCCCTCAATACATGTCGGGACCGTCGGACTGGACGATCTTCATCAGGTTGTCTTCAGTGAACGGCATGGCCCTGATGCGCACGCCGATCGCATCGCAGATCGCGTTGGCAATGGCCGCTGCGGTCGGGCCGATCGTGCATTCGCCCGCCCCCAGCGAGGGGCAGTCCGGCCGGTCGACGAGCGCGACTTCCACCGCAGGGACATCGCTGAATGCGAAGATCGGGTAGGACTCCCAATCGTCGGAGCGGATGCCGTCGGGCCCGAACCGGGTCGCTTCCCGCAGCGTCCAGCTGGCCGCCTGGATCGCGCCGCCCTCGAGCTGGTTGCGCGCGCCGTCGGGATGCACCACGAGACCGAGGTCGGCGGCAATGAACAATCGCTTGAGCTTGACGTCTTCCTCGACCACGAGTTCCGCTATCACCGCGCAATAGCCGCTGGTGTTCTTGTAGCGGGCGTAGCCGATGCCGCGGCCGAATCCTTCCGGCGCATCGGGCGGCTTGCCGGCTTGCCAGCCGGCGATCCGCGCCGCTTCCACGAGGACTGCCTCGGCGCGCTCGTCTTGCAGATGGGCCAGCCGGTACGCGAGCGGATCGCGCCCGTAGCTGCGCGCGATGTCGTCGATCGTCGATTCGGCCGCCAGCACGTTCACGTGCGCGCCCAGCGAGCGCAGGGCCGATACCCGCAAAGGCATCGCCAGCACCCGATGATTCACCACATGCACTTCGGGCACCGAATAAGGAGGCACGGCATTGCGGTCGGACCCGCCGCCGGTGGATGGCGGCTGGTTGACGGCCAGGGTGACGGGGAACGCCTGCGCGATTTGCCACGCACCCAGCAGCGCCGGCGTCTGGCCGCGGCCGGGGCGCGAACCGTGCCCCTGGCTCCAGACTTCCTGCTTCCACGAGAGCAGGTTTCCCTGCGAGTCCACGCCGGCCTCGACCGCCACGGTCATCGCCGCGCCCAGCGGCGAGTTGGCCATTTCGGCCTGCCGGCTCCACTGCACCTTGACCGGCCGCCCCGATGCATGCCTGGCCAGCCAGGCGGCGTCGAATGCCACATCGTCGGCGCCGTTGTGGCCATAGCAGCCGGCGCCATCGCAATGCGCCACCGTCACGGCATCGGCCGGCAGCCCGAACGCCAGCGCCAGGTCGCGCCGCAAGTTGAAGATGCCCTGGCTGTGGCTCCAGGCCCGCAGCGCGCCGTCGGTCCACTGCGCGATCGCACACGACAAGCCGAGCGAGGCATGTTGCAGGTACGGCCGCTCGTATTCGGCGCGGAAGGTTCGCGCGGGCTGCGCCGCCACTGCCTCGGGCCGCTGATCCAGGATCACCGTGGTGTCCAGCGGTTGCGACTTCAGCCACTCTGAAATGCGACCGGCGCTGGGCACCTGCGCGGCGCCGCGCCAGAGTTCCGCCGCAAGCACTTTCTTCGACGCCTGCGCCAGCACGTGTTCCGACTCCGCCAGCACCCCGAACAGCATGCCGTCGCGGATCACCTTGCTGACGCCGGGCAATTGGGCCACTTCTTCCTGCAGCCGCTGCGCGCTGGACTCGTCCACTTGCGCATCCAGCGTCTTCGGCCGGAACACCTGTCCGAGGCACATGC
>JAGRPN010000230.1 GCA_019449555.1 Ramlibacter sp. | reverse complement strand
GGATGCCGCCGACCAGCGAGGTCCAGGGCGTGAAGTGACTCCAGTCGATGGTCATCGACGTCTCCTTGTCGTTTGGGTGGATGCGCAGAACTGCGCATCCAGCACCCGCATGACGGCCAGCGCCCGCGGGCTGGCCAGATTGTCGTCGTTGATCATCTTTTGGTTCTTGTCACATTGATCCGGATCAAAAGTTTGTCCAAACACAATCTATCTGTCAACAGATTGATGCCGGTCGTCCAGGCTCGGCCGCTCCCGGCCCTTGGACAGGCAAAGGATACCGCCCAGCCCGCGGCGCATCGGCGGGAAGCCCGAGCGGCTCAAGTCCCGAGTTCAGCCATGGCACCAGCGAAATCGGCGCGCAGCGCCGGGTCGGCCGGCGGGACGGCCCGGCCCGCGACGAAGACTTCGCTGAACGCCGCAAGCGGACTGGAAAAGACCAACGCATCGAGCAGGTGGTCCGGCGGCATGCCGGCCAATGCGTCGCTCGCGGTGTCCAGCACCACGAAATCGGCGCGCTGGCCCGGGGCCAGCCCGCCCAGCGCCAGGCCCGCCGCCGCGCTGCCGCCTTCCAGCGCACCCTCGAACAACGCGGCGGCGCAGCTCTCGCTCAACGCGGCGCGGCCCGCCACGTTGCGCTGGCGCAGTCCCAAGCGCTGCGAATATTCGAGCAGCCGCAACTCTTCGGGCCAGCTGCGCGTGACGTGGCTGTCCGACCCGATGGACCAGCGGCCGCTCAGCCCCATCCAGCCCGGCAGGTCGAAGATGCCGTCGCCCAGGTTGGCTTCCGTGCTCGGGCACAGCACGATCGAAGCGCCGCTGTTTCGCACCGCCTCCAGCTCGAAGCGGGTGCACTGCGTCGCATGCACGAGGTTCCAGCGCGCGTCCAGCGCGACTTGCTGCAACAGCCATTCCACCGGGCGCAGGCCGTGCCGCGCAACGCAGTCGTCGACCTCGCGCCGTTGCTCGGCGACGTGGATGTGCACGGGCATGCGCGGCCCCACCGCGGCGACCAGCTCGCGCAGCGCCGGCTCGTCCACGGCTCGCAAGGAATGCAGTGCGACGCCGGCCGCTACTTCCCCGCCCAATTTCGCCACTTCGTGCGCGATGTGCAGCACCGATTGGGGCGTCGATGCGAAGCGCCGCTGGTCCTCGCGCAATCTGCTGGCCGCGAAGCCCGAACGCATGTACAGCGCCGGCAGCAGGGTGAGGCCGATGCCCGCGCGCCGCGCCGCGCGAACCAGCGCCAGCGGCAACTCCAGGGGATCGGCGCAGGCGCGGCCCTCCGGATCCTGGTGCAGGTAGTGGAACTCGCAGACATGCGTGTAGCCCGAGCGCAGCAATTCCGAATACAGGAAAGCGGCAATGGCTTCCAGTTGCCGCGACGTGATGCGGTTCGCCGCGCCGTACATGCGGTCGCGCCAGTGCCAGAAGCCGTCCTCGCTGCCGCCGCTGCGCTCGGCCAGCCCCGCGATGGCACGCTGGAAAGCATGGCTGTGGCCGTTGACGAGACCGGGCAGCACCGGGCCACGCAGCGCCTGTGCGTCGCGCCGCATGGCCGCGGGCGCGTCGGGCACGACCTCGCTCCAGGTGCCATCCGTCGCGACCGCCAGCACCACGTCGCTTTTCCAGCTGCCGCCGACCCAGGCGGCCGGCGCGAGGTAGCGCTGCCCTTCAGCGTGCATACAGGGCCTTGCAGGCAGCCAGCGCGGCGCGGACCATGTCCGCAACGACCGGCTGTACCCGGCGGGCGAGGCGCTCGTCGTACGCATACGGCGCCTTCTCCTTCATGTAGAGGCTCTGGCACATCTCCAATTGCACCGCATGGACGCGCCGCGCCGGATCGCCGTAATGCCGCGTGATGTAGCCGCCCTTGAAGCGGCCGTTGACGACCTGGCTCACGTCACCGTAGCGCGCCGCCGCATAGGACGTGGCATTCGCGATCGAGTCGTGCGCGCTCGCGCCGCCGGCCGTGCCGATGTTCAGGTCAGGCAACACACCTTCGAACAGCCACGGAATCTCGGAGCGGATGCTGTGCGCGTCCCACAGCAGCGCGAAGCCGTGCTCCGCCTGGATGCGATCGAGCTCGCTGCGCAGCGCATCGTGATAGGGACGCCAATACAGGTCGAGCCGGCGCTGCCGCTCCTGGGGCGACGGCTCACAGCCCTCGCGATACAGCGGGTCGCCGGTGAAAAAGCGCGTCGGGCACAGTTCGGTGTTGGAGGCGCCCGGATACATCGGCGTGTCGTCGGGCGGCCGGTTGAGGTCGATCACATAGCGCGAGTAGCGCGGCCGCAGCACGCTCGCGCCAAGCGCGGGCAGGCAGTGGTACACGCCGGGCAGGTGCCAGTCGGTGTCTTCGACCGACAGTGCGCGCGGCACGAAGTCTTCCCGCAGTTCGGCAGGGATGTCGGTGCCGGTATGCGGCATGCTGGCCAACAGGGGCGCGGTCCCGGCGTTCAGAAGAAATGTCATATCGGTCGACCTCCGAGGATTGTCCGTCTGCGCGGATTGAATCCCATCGCGTAGCTCAGTTGCGCCGGATGGCCCACGTCCCACAGGACGAAGTCGGCGCGCTGGCCGGCCGAGAGCATGCCTCGGTCCGCGAGGCCGAGCGCACGCGCGGCATTGCGCGTCACACCCGCCAGCGCTTCCTCGGGCGTGAGCCCGAACAGGGTGCAAGCCATGTTCAGCATGAGGAGCAGCGAAGCGCAAGGCGAGCTGCCGGGATTGCAGTCGGTGGCCACGGCCATCGGCACGGCGTTTGCCCGCAAGAGATCCACCGGCGGCACGCGCGTATCGCGCAGGAAATAAAAGGCGCCCGGCAGCAGCACCGCCACGCAGCCCGATTGCGCCATTGCCGCCGCGCCGGTCTCGCTGAGCCATTCGAGATGGTCGCAGCTGAGCGCACCGTGGCGCGCGGCGAGTTGCGCGCCGCCGCTGTCGCTCAATTGCTCGGCGTGCAATTTCACTGGAAGTCCGAGCCGCCCGGCGGCAGCCAGGACGCGCTCGGTCTGGGCCGTGCTGAAAGCGATGCGCTCGCAGAAAGCATCGGCCGCATCCACCAGGCCCTCGTCGGCAAGAACCGGCAACATGCGAAGCACTTCGTCGATGTAGTCATCCGCGCGGCCGGCGAACTCCGGCGGCAACGCGTGCGCGCCGAGGAACGTGGTGCGCACTTGTACCGGCTGCTGCTGTCCGAGGGCACGCGCCACCCGCAGCATCTTGCGTTCGTGTTCCAGCGACAAACCGTAGCCCGACTTGATTTCCACCGTCGTGACGCCCTCGGCCAGCAGCGCCCTCAACCGCGGCAGGCTTTGCGCCAGCAGCTCGGCTGCGCTCGCGACGCGGGTTGCCGCGACCGTGGACGCGATACCTCCGCCGGCGCGGGCGATCTCTTCATAACTTGCGCCACCGAGGCGCAATTCGAACTCATGCGCCCG
>JAGRPN010000229.1 GCA_019449555.1 Ramlibacter sp. | reverse complement strand
CAGCATCTGCTGCTCGCCGCCCGACAGGTCGGTGCCGCGGCTGCCGCGCCGCTCCTTCAGGCGCGGGAACATGTCGTAGATGCGTTCCAGCGGCCACTTCTTTGGCGCGGTGAGCGAGGCGATGATCAGGTTTTCCTCGACATCCAGGCTGCCGAAAACGCGGCGTTCTTCGTGCACCAGCTGCATGCCGGCCTTTGCGATGGCGTGGCTCTTCTGGCCGGCGATTTCCATCCCGTCGAGATTGATCGAGCCCGCGCGCGGCGTCACCACGCCCATCAGGCTCTTCAGCGTCGTGCTCTTGCCGGCGCCATTGCGACCGAGCAGGGCCACCACCTCGCTGCGCTCCACGCGCAGCGAGACGTCGAAGAGGATGTGCGAATCCCCGTAATAGCTGTTCAGGCCCTTGACCTGGAGCAGGCTCATGCTGCCAGCGCTTCGTTGACTCCGCCCAGGTAGGCTTCCTGCACCTGCGCGTTGGCCTTGATATCGTCGGGCGCGCCTTCGACCAGCACATGGCCTTCCTGCAACACGGTGATGCGCTCGGTCAGCTCGAACAGGGAGTCCATGTCATGGTCGATGATGATCATCGTGCGGCCCTGGCCAATCCTCTTGAGCAGCTTCACGGTTTCTGCGCGTTCCGACGGGCTCATGCCGGCGAGCGGCTCGTCAAGCAGCAGGAGGCTCGGCGAGGACGCAAGGGCCAGGCCGACTTCCAGACGACGCTTCTCGCCGTAGGCGAGCTGCGACACAGGCGTGTCGGGCCGGGCCGTGAGGTTCACGAGATCAAGCGTGCGCTGCACCTGCTCGTCGAGCCCGCGGATCTTCGACAGGCTTCGCAGCATGTCGAGCCTGAACTTGCCGCGAAGCTCGGCCAGCGCAGCGATTGTCAGGTTCTCGCGCACCGTCAGGCGGTTGAAGAGCTGGTTGACCTGATAGCTCTTGGTCAGGCCGAGCTGACACACGTCAGTCACGCTCATGCCGGTGATGTCGCGACCATCGAAAACGATCGAGCCCGACGTGGGCGCCACTTCGCAGGTGAGCATCTTGAAGAAGGTCGTCTTTCCGGCTCCGTTCGGGCCGATGATGCCGCGCACTTCACCCCGCTTGACGCTGAAGTCGATGGCGTCGTTGGCGACTACGCCGCCATAGCGCTTGGTCAGGCCCGTGGCCCGCAGGATCGGATCGTTGAAGCCGCGAGGGGCATGCTGGCGCGCCGGTATTGCCGCTGCGGGATGCAACCGGGCAACGCGGCCTTGCGCCGCCTGCCGCTCTTGCGCGGCCGTGACGCCGCGGTCCGAAGCACAGTCCTTGCCTTTGCCCGGCGCTGATGCCTTGCTCCTGGCAAAGGCGTAGATACTCTTGATGCCGCCGATGATCCCCTGGCGCAGGAAGCAGACCAGCAGCACGAACACCAGTCCCAGCACCAGCTTCCACGCCGCACCCAGACCCAGGGCGGCCTGCAGAAAGTCCTGCAGGAACAGCCAGACCGCCGCGCCGACCAGCGGACCGAACAGCGTGCCGCGCCCGCCGATGGCGGTCTGCATGATCAGCTGGCCGGAGGTCTCGAAGGTGAAGGCTTCCGGCGGCATGAAGCCCTGCAGCACCCCCAGCAAACCGCCGGCCAGGCCCGCATAGGCAGCGGCAATCACGAAGGCGGCGAGCTTGTAGCCGCCAACACTGTGGCCGACGGCGGCGGCCCGCAACGGGTTTTCGCGGATGGCGCTGAAGATAGCCCCGACCGGCGAGCGCACGATGCGCAGCGCGATCACGATGCCGATGAAGTAGCAGAAGGCGAGGAACGGATAGAGCGACCAGCCGCTGGTGAAATTCAGCGTCGTGAACCCAATATTCAGACTCGGTGTGGGCACACCGGGCAATCCGTTTTCACCGCCCGTCCAGGACGACAACGGATTGAATTCGACGAAGTAGAACATCTCGGCGACCGCCACGGTCATCATCGCGAAGTAGATGCCGGTGCGGCGCAGCACGATCAGGCCGACCAGGTAGCCGACAAGCGCGGCAGCGGCCATGCCGATGACCAGCGCAGGCACGACGTACGGGAAGCCAGCCCGCGTGAGCAGGTAGGCTGCGACGAATCCACCGGTGCCGTAGAGCGCCGACTGGCCGAATGAGAGCAGCCCGGTGTAGCCGAACAGGATGTCGAAACCGATGCCGAAGAGGCCCCAGACCAGGATCCGGTTGACCGTGTTGGGCGCGGAGCCGAGATAAGGCAGAACGAAAGGCGCGGCGATCAGGCAGACAGCCGTGAGAGTCTCGACCAGAAAGCGTCTCCGCTGGAACATCAGCCGCCCGCATTCATTCGCGCCCCCGGGCGCCGAGCAGGCCGTGCGGCCGCACCAGCAGCACGAGCGTCATGGCGGCAAACAGCATGACGTAGGCGTAGCCGGGGTTGATCATCGAGGTGAGGCTGATGATCTCGCCCGCGATCAGGCCGCCGAGCACGGCACCTGGGAACGATCCGACGCCGCCGATCACGACCACGACGAAGGTCTGCACCAGGATCGCTTCGCCCATGTCGGGCGACAGCGACACCACCGGTGCATTCACGATTCCGGCAAAGCCTGCGGCCATCGCGCCGATGCCGAACACGACCATGAAGACGCGGTAGACGTCGATGCCCAGGCAATCCACCATGACCGAGTCCTCGATTCCGGCGCGCACGATCATGCCCAGGCGCGTGCGATAGAGAACGAGGAACAGCACCAGCAACGCCACCGCGACGATGCCGACCACTGCCAGGCGATAGGTCGGATAGAACATGACGCCGAGCGAGGTGATGCCTGAGAGTGCGTGGGGCGCCGGCACGGTCTGCGCCTGGCTCGAAAAGAAGTAGCGCACGAGCTCGACGAAGCAGATCGCGAGCCCGAACGTGACCAGCAACTGGTCTTCATGCGGGCGGCCATAGAAATGGCGGATGACGACCCGCTCCATCAGCACGCCCACCACCAGCAGAAACAGCGTACCGGCGATGACAGCGAGGACGAACGAACCGGTCGCCTGGAACGCGACGTAGCCGGCGTAGCCGCCGAGCATGAACATGGCGCCGTGCGCCAGGTTCAGGACGCCGAGCGTGCCGTAAATGATGGTGAGCCCGGAGCTGATGAGCGCGAGCAACGCGCCCTGCGCCAGGCCATTGAACAGTTGCGAAAGAAAATTGGACCAGGTGATCATGGCGGACAACAGGGGCGCCGGGCAGCGACAAGCTGCCCGCCGCGCCTATGCGTGCCGTCGGAACTTCAGGTATACGAGCCGAGATTGCAACCGAACGCGTCGGGCTTTTGCATCAACGGCGCGCCAGGCACGATTTCCACGACCTCGTAGAAGTCTTCCTTGTTCCTCATCTCCTTGGGCGCCTTGCCTTTGATGATGATCACCGGCCGCACCAACTGGTGATCCTCCTTGCGGAAATACACCTCGCCCACCATCGACTGGATCTTGCGCCCGGCTTCATACGACTTGATGACGTCCGGCGGATAGAAGGTGCCTGCGTTCTCGACGGCCTCCGCCCAGAGGGCGAATTCCATGTAGGCGTTTTCGGCGCCCCAGCGCGGCTTGTAGCCGTACTTCTTGTCGAACTCCTCGACGAACATCTTGGCCAGCGGGTACTTGTCCTCGAGCGTCCACCAGAAATCACTTGCGGCATAGACGCCGGCCATCAGGCCGCCGCCGACCTCGCGCGCCAGGAAGGGCGTCTGGTACGGCACGACCAGTTTCATCTTGTCGAAGATGCCGAACTGCCTGGCCTGCTGGGTCGACAGCACGGCGTCGTGACCCCAATTCACATTGAGCAGCACGTCGGCCCCGGAATTGGCGACGTTGAGCAGATACGAGGAGTAGTCGGAAGCACCGAGGGGCGCCACCTGGTTCGTCACCGTCGTCCAGCCAGCGGTCTTGAGGTAGTCCTCCATGGACTTGGTGACCGTGTGGCCGTACGTGTAGTCGGGCGTCAGGTAGGCGGCCTTCTTGTTCTTGCCGAAGGTCTTCACGATCGCCGGTCCGATGGCTGCGGCTGCAGTCTGGCCGTAGATGCACTGCCGGAAGCCGTAGCGCACGCAGTCCTTGCCGGTAGTGTCGTTGGAGCCGGAGATACCCGCGACGTACAGCACCTTTTCGCGTTGGGCCAGCTTGTTGAGCGCCACTGCCACCGCGCTCGAAGTCGAACCGGTCAACAGGATCGCCTTGTTCTCGGTGATGAATCGCTGCTGCGCCTGAACCGCGTCGTTTGGCTTGGCGGCAGAATCGGCAACGCCGTACTTCACTGCCTTGCCGAGCACGCCCTTCTTGGTCTTGGGCGACATCTGCTGGATCAGCGGATGGCCGGCATTGATGTGCTCCACCGCGAGCTGATACCCCTTGAGTTCGTCCTCGCCCTGAACGGCGTAAGTACCGGTGCGCGGGACGGTTATGCCGATGAACACCGAGTTGCCTGATGCGCCGGCCGGCCAGGTGCCGATCGGCGGTTGATCGGCGGCGAAAGCTTTCGTCACGAAACCCGCCGGCAGCGCGAGCCCGCCGGCTACGCCAAGCCCCGCGCGAATGAACTTGCGGCGACCCGAAAGATATGAACTTGAGTTGCGATTCTCCATGGCACCTCCGTAGCTGTAGACTT
>JAGRPN010000228.1 GCA_019449555.1 Ramlibacter sp. | reverse complement strand
CCTGAAGATGGCGATCCCGGCGGAAGGCGTGGATGCGATCAAGACCTTCGTGATCGATTGCGTGCTGTCCGCCGGCGGCAAGACCTGCCCGCCCACCATCGTCGGCGTGGGCCTGGGCGGCACGTCCGACCTGGCCGTGGCGCTGGCCAAGCGGGCGGCGACCCGCGAACTCGGCAGCCGCTGCGCGGACCCCGACGGCGCCGCGCTCGAGGCGCAGCTGTCCGAGGCGGTCAACCTGCTGGGCGTCGGCCCGCAGGGGCTGGGCGGCGTGTCCACGGCATTCGCGGTACAGATCGAGCTCGCGGCGACGCACATCACGATGAACCCGATCGCGGTGAACATGCAATGCCATTCGGCGCGGCGCGCGCGTGCCACTTTCACGCCGTCGGGCGTGAGCTGGGGCTTTTGAGGATCGCGATGGCTCACTACGAATTCGCCATGCCCGTCACGCCCGAGCAGGTGCGCGCGCTGCGAGTGAACGACACCGTCACCTTGCAGAAGACCCTGTTCGGCATCCGCGACGCCACCCAGATCCACATGTTCGATCGGGGCCGCACCACGCGCTTCGACCTGAGCGGCCATGCCGTGATCCACACCGCGCCGAACGTGGCGAAGGTCGCGCGCAGCGATGCCTATCCCGCCGGCTACCGGGCGATCTGCGTCGGCACCACCACGTCCGACCGGATGGAGCGATTCACCCGCCCCCTGATGGAGCGCAACGGCGTGCGCATCATCGTCGGCAAGGGCGGGCTGCGCGAGGCATCGGCGGCCGCGTTCCGCGAACTGGGGGGCGCCTATCTCGCCGTCATCGGCGGCACGGCGGCGCTCGAAACCACCTGGGTCGAGCAGATCGAGGACGTCGACCTGGACGACCTCAACCCCGAGTCGCTCTGGAAATTCCGGATCCGCGATTTCGGCCCGCTGCTGGTGGCCATGGACAGCCACGGCGGCAGCCTGTACAGCGCCGTGAACGAGCAGGCGCGGTCGCGCCGCGCGCAAGTGCTGGCCAGCCTGGGAGTCAAGGGATGACCATCAAGCGACTGCAGACCGACATCCTGATCCTGGGCTCCGGCGGCGCCGGGCTCTTCGCGGCCCTGCACGCCCACCAGAGCGCACCGCAGCTGTCGATCACGATCGCGGTGAAGGGCTTGTTGGGCAAATGCGGCTGCACCCGCATGGTCCAGGGCGGCTACAACGTCGCGCTGGCCGCCGGCGACTCGGTCGAGCGCCACTTCATGGACACGATCGAAGGCAGCAAGTGGCTGTCGAACCAGGAGCTCGCCTGGACGCTGGTGACCAAGGCGGTCGAGCGGGTGCATGAACTGGAGAACGAACTCGGCTGCTTCTTCGACCGCAATCCCGACGGCACCGTGCACCAGAAGGCGTTCGCGGGCCAGACGTTCGACCGCACCGTGCACAAGGGCGATCTCACCGGCATCGAGATCATCAACCGGCTGTCCGAGCAGGTCTGGTCGCGCGGCATCGCGCGACTGGAGGAGCACCGCGCCGTGGAGCTGATCAAGACCGCCGACGGCAGCGCGATCGCCGGCGTGCTGATGATCGACATGCGCAGCGGCGAATTCGTCTTCGTGCAGGCCAAGGCCGTGCTGCTGGCGACCGGCGGCGGCCCGACCATGTACCGCTACCACACGCCGTCGGGCGACAAGAGTTGCGACGGGCTGGCGATGGCGCTGCGCGCCGGCCTGCCGGTGCGCGACATGGAAATGGTGCAGTTCCACCCGACCGGCCTGCTGGCGGGCGCCGGCACCCGCATGACCGGCACGGTGCTGGAGGAGGGCCTGCGCGGATCGGGCGGCTACCTGCTCAATGGCGACATGCAGCGCTTCATGGGGAACTACGACCCCCGGCTCGAGCGGGCCACCCGCGATGTCGTTTCGCGGTCCATCTTTTCGGAAATGCGCGCGGGCCGCACATCGCCCAACGGCGGCGTCTACATCCAGATGGGGCACCTCGGGCCGGAGAATGTGCGCCGGCAGTTCAAGGGGATGGTGGACCGCTGTGCCGACTGCGGCTTCGACCTCGCGGGCGGCCTGGTGGAGGTGGTGCCGACGGGCCATTACATGATGGGCGGCGTCATTTTCCGGGCCGACTGCAGCACGCCGCTCACCGGCCTGTTCGCGGCCGGCGAGGACACCGGGGGCGTGCACGGCGCCAACCGCTTGGGCGGCAACGGCGTCGCCAACTCCACCGTGTTCGGCGGCATTGCCGGCGAAAGCATGGCCCATTGGGTGACCCGCAACGGCAAGTTGCGCGCTGCGGACGAGGCCGCCATCGAGGCAAGCATGCGGGCCCAGCTCGCGCCTTTCAGCATGGCGCCGGGCAGCGTGGAGCCGATCCGCGAGGCGCTGTACGACTGCATGTGGGACGACGTCGGCATCCTGCGCGATGCGCAGGGACTGCAGCGGGGGCTGGCGACGCTGGCCGAACTCGACCTGCAGCTTTCCACCACGGGCGTCGCCGACGCCGACCGGGGCTTCAATCTCACCTGGCATGACTGGCTGAACCTGCGCAGCCTGATCGCCGTGAGCCGCGTGATCGCCACTTCGGCGCTGGAGCGCGAAGATTCGAGGGGCGCCCATTTCCGCGAGGACCATCCGGAGACCGGCGACCTGGCCGGCTCCACGTACATCGTCATCCGCCACGACGGGCAGCAGCTGTCCCTGTCGCGCGAGCCCGTGCAGTTCAGCCGGGTCGCCCCCGGCCAGAGCACGATCGAAGCGCCCGCCCTGCAGGACGCATGATCGACCTGCCCTGGGCGACGGTCGCTGTCGTCGGGGCGATCGTCATGCTGGGCTACACGGTGTTCGGACTCACCGGGTTCGGCTCATCGATCGTCGCCATCCCGCTGCTCGCGCATGTCCTGCCGCTGCGCTTCGCGGTGCCGATGATGCTGGTGTTCGATCTGTCCGCCGGTGTGTTGCTGGGGCTGAAGAACCGCGGCCATGTCGACCGGGGCGAGCTGCTGCGGCTATTGCCTTTCCTGCTGGTGGGCATGGCGCTCGGGGCGACGCTGCTGGCCAAGGCGAGCGATCGCTGGCTGCTGACGGTGCTCGGGACCTTCGTCTTCGGCTATGCCGGACTGAACCTGCTGCGCAAGAGCCGGCCGGCGCTCATATCGAAGGCGTGGGCGATGCCGGCCGGCGCGATCGGCGGGGTCTTCACGGCCTTGTACGGCACGGGCGGGCCGGTTTACACCATGTATCTCGCCCGCCGACTGCCCGACAAGTTCGTGCTGCGCGCGACGATCGCGACCTTGATCGTCATCACTGCCTTCGTCCGGCTGGTGCTGTTCACCGCCGGCGGGTTCTATGCGCAACACGGCCTGGTGCCGCTCGCGCTGGCCCTCATCCCGTGCGCCATCGCCGGTTACCTGGCCGGCGCCCGCCTGCATGCCCGCCTGCCTGCAGAGCGTGTGGCCCAGGGGATCTGGCTGCTGCTCGTGGCGGGAGGCGCCAGCCTGCTCTGGCGAGGCCTGTCCATGCCGTGACCACCATTGCGGTCGGCATCCCTGACGCGTAGCCGTCCTACAGCGAGCGCGCTTGCTCAGCATTAGGCTAGCGGAATGATCGCCCCCGTGGCTCAGGCCACCGCTTTCGCAGTGGAACAGTTTCGCCGATTACGCGAGGCGGCGCGG
>JAGRPN010000019.1 GCA_019449555.1 Ramlibacter sp. | reverse complement strand
TCTTTGTACTTGACGTACGAAAAGTCCTCCTTGGGAGAGGGAACGCTCTCGTTTCCGACCACTACCGGCTCCCCCAGCGCGTAAAACACCTCGTCTTGCGAGTCATCAAGTTTCACGTCAAGGTACCCAACCGCGCGTTCCGGTCTGGACTTGTAGTGCTCGTAACCCACCACGCCCAGCCATGTCAACGCGGCGACGGCCAGCAGGCCTCCAATAAGTAGGCCGAGCCATTTCCCTATGCGCTTCAGCACTATCAAGACTGCTTCGGCGGTGTCAGGGGCAGACACGTTTCCTCCAATTCGCGTTGGAGCCTGAGACTACGCCGCCTACTTCCGTGAGGCACGCTATTTCGGCTCGCATCACCTTCGCTCGTCCTCGGTCGTTACTGCTACCTGTGCTCATATCCAGTCGCCCAATTGTCAGTGACGACGAGTTCTAACCTCCTTTGAGCAGTTGCGCAAGCTGCCGAAGTAGCCGACGCGTGTCCCCCTTCCAAGCGTTTCGGGATGCGCGAGCCTTGCCTTTAGCCGACTTTGGTCCGGTTGACCGCTCCCACGGCCTCCAGCGCTGAATTGACTCGCGCTGCCGCTGGCGCTGCTCCCAGAGCGGCACTACCCGCTGCAGCAGCGCGCGAGCGCTGTGTCTATCAATTAACTCCAAGCCCATCCCTGCGCCTCACCATGCGTCCGGTATCGTGCTCAGGCAGTAGCAACGCTCATGATTCCACGTCCTCCGAGTAGCTGCCGGAATTGGCATCAAGTTTCCACAATGATTGAATTGCTCTAATCTCAGGCGGGGTGATGAGGCGAATGCCACTCGCGGCTTCTGCCGCAAGCAGACGCTTCAACGCCACTTTGCGGGACTTCAGTCTCAGAGGTCCCAGCCCAGGCGTGCCATTTCGCCGAACCGAGCATCGATGCTCCGGAAGATCACGCATTGAGATCAACCAATCGCGGAATCCGAGGAGCGGGGCGAGAGCGGTGTAGCCCTCTTGAACAAGACTCTGAACAGCACGGTCCTTCCTGACGACTGTGCACGTCCAACACCCAAAGCGCCCTTGCCCGCATGGGCTTCCTGCCACATCTCGCACAATCGGACACTCGCCGCTTGCCTTCTTGTACAACGCAGCGAGTTGACCTACATCGATTGCGGATGGATGGGCAAGCAGATGCAGCCCTTCCCAAACATCGATCACATCAAAATCAACGATCGGACAGAACAACCTGTGTTTACCCGATTGTGAATGCCGGTAGTAGAACGCCTCCTGTGTTGCATTTCGAGAGAGCGTTCTCTTACGCTCTTCACTTTCATTCTCCCGCACTCCAAGGACTACTACGTTACGCTCATCTCCGAGTTTGTTCATGAGCCGCTGGATAGGCGCAATTCTGAGCCGATCCGTACACCATCGGAACTTGTTTGTCGGGGGAGGATATCCCCGTCCAATCACTCGGACGAAAAATCTGTCCGCCAGCTCCGGGCGAGCGACATGACACGATATCGGGATCTGACTTTCGAAAGCCTGGCGTTGAATTCCTCGGAGAGTTGTTTTGACAAAACCCGTTACGACCGGGATTTCCACCCCTGTATCACAGTAGATTATGTGTAGCGGAACCCGCTTCTTTCGCAATCGACTGATTGCCT
This sequence comes from Ramlibacter sp., assembly GCA_019449555.1. Lineage (GTDB taxonomy): Bacteria > Pseudomonadota > Gammaproteobacteria > Burkholderiales > Burkholderiaceae_C > Ramlibacter. The sequence continues at coordinate 29,378 of JAGRPN010000019.1, read as the reverse complement.
CGAACACGATCTTGACGGTTAACGACGAGTCCTTGCCCCCGCTATACCCGATCACCCAGGGAAACTCGGCCTTTGAGTATTCTCGACCAACGAGCGCCAGCCTATGCTCGAGACGATCCTCAAAATTCAAAGCAAGTTCACCTTCTCTGCGGCTTTATCCTTCATCTGTGTTTCAATGAAATTCAGCTGATCGTCGCTCAGCCGAATGTGTGTCCTCTCCACGGTGGGGTGCAGACCGAACTTAGAAACTACAGCTACGGCTGCCGAGACAAGACCCGCGTAAATAAGGCCGGAGTCTCGCATCAAAAGTCCGCACGGAAGATAGAACGCGGCGAAAACGGCGCCGAGAACGGCCGCATCCGCAACGCTGCTCCACAAAAGGCCATTGTCGCGGACTAGCTTAGCCTTCTCTTTCAGCGATTCACTCGAATCGACCAACGAGTAGAACACATCCATCAGCGCACTTCCGGCCATGATTGCGTCGCGTCTATCGTCCGTCAGGCGAGCTGTCCTCATCGCAAGCAGCCGCTGTTTGATGTTCGCCGTAATTCGCGCATGCGACTCACGGTTAACGAGAGCTCTCATGCAGTACGCGTTGTAAATCATGCCAACGCCGTAAGCCAGAACAAAACCGGCTCCTGCCAGCAAGAGATCCGGCTTCACCAATTCCGGTAGAGGCGTGCCACTCAACTGCGCATACAAAGGCACTAATCCGATGAAAATGAACGTTCCAGGAACTACGGCTCGGAGCTTTTTTAGAGTCGCTACATCCATGTGCTGAAATGCTACACCTCTTCAATACGACTCGGCCAACTACTTAGGGCGGAAGTGGAGCTGCAAGGCAAGGGCAAGGCCAACGCAAGGCAAGGCACGATAGTGCGGCGGCCTTGCTGGAAGAACAGCGCGGGGCCTTCGCGTCCCTGCCCTTCCAAAAAGGCAACGGCGGCTACGCTTTCCAGCTCGTTTTATCCGCGCTGGACCTGCTGAACTCGCACGATCTCACGTGCGACGCCGGCCTCGAGAAGGCATGCATGCAGGTGGACGACTACTACGCCGAGAGACACGCACCGCGCCCTGTCCGCCATGCTCGAGCCTGCCGTTGCCGACTTGCTGGCCGCGGAGAAAAGCATCGACACAGGCGACCTTGAAGACGCGCAGGGCGCGAGCAGTACCCAACCCCCTGCTGCTGCGGCGAACGACGCGCCTGGACCCGATACGCAGGCCAGGGAGTCATCCGGCGCGCTCAGCGAGCGCGAGATGCTGGTGATGGAGGCCGCATGGGAGATCGATGCGCTATCCCAAACGGCATACGAGCTGCTATGGAACGGATCCGAGGATCCGAGGATTTCCGACCATTACGCATCGCGCACGGTGCTGCGCCGCATCCGCCGGCTTGCCAGCGTGCAGTCCGAAGCGATCGGCGATCCCGGCGTGGGCATCGATCACCTGCGCGAGAGGTGTCACGACTGGACGCCGGTCGAGGTCGTGCAATGACCGACCAAAATCGAGGTACGCCAGGCGCGAAACTGCATCCGGGTGCACGGTCCATCGCAAGACCGCAGGTAGGTACCACCTCATCGCCCCTCTCCCCTTTTTGTTGCGGGGGCAATTCTGCGATTTCGAGCCAGGTCTGGAAAGGTGCCGACGGCCCGTAGATGCGCCAAGCGGTCGCACAGGAGACGCGCGTTCGGCAGCCGAGGTAAGGTGCTCAGCAAGCTCCCGCACCTTGCTTTACGTTGCCCCAATCGCAAGCGGCGGGCCGGAATGGACGCGGAGCTGGCGCGGCGGGTGCGCCTTGCATCGCGGTTGGCTGGTACGTGGGTGCCGCCATTGGCGCTGCGGCTGCAGGGACCGCCGGCGGCTCGGCCTGCGCATAGGGAGACGGCACGTTGGTCGCGGCGGGGATGGTGGCACCCTCGAGGACGCGATAGCCTCGCGAAGCCATGCAGTTGGCCATGATGGTCTCCTGCTTACCCAGGGCCCTGTTGCCGGCCCTTGCAATGCCAACACCACCGCCATAGGTCGCCGCTTGATCCATCGACCTTCGACTACCTCCAAAGGCGGCTGCGGTGAAAGCACCGGCGAGTATGCCGGCGAACATCCCATTCATCTGCGCGCTCTGGACGTCAATCTGGCGGGAGAAAGTGCGGCATGAATCGAGGTCGCCGTAATAACGCGCGACGTTCACTCCCGTTGTGTCGATCACTGGCGTGTAAGTGGCGCCGACACCAGCGCCCGGTGTATTGGGTGGCGCTATCGCGCACCCGGCCAAGCCGACTGCCAGAGCGGTGATTGCTGCGGTCGTTTTCATGGGCGAGCCTCTCTGAGCGCCCATGGACCGCATGGGAACGGTGCTCAAGAGATTACGCGCGAGCCACCAGCAGCAGCCGGGACAAAGCGGCAAGTTCGATCAGATAAACGTCCCGGCGAAGTACCGGCCGCTGCCATTCAGGGCTGGGGGACAAAGGTCCAGTGAAGTAGGGGAAATGGGATTCCGTCGAGCTGCTCGCTGAGCCCCGAGGTCACCGGGCCGGCCCTTCGGGGCCTTTTTCATGCTCCTACCGATCCGCGGGTTTGGCTGTCTTCTCAAGCGGTGTATGCTTGAGGCGCGCGGAGTCCTGTCCGGGACTCCTAATCCGTAGGTCGAGTGTTCGAGTCACTCAGGCCCACCACCCACACTGCGACAGCGCTGGAAAGCCTGCTATCTAAACGGTAGCAGGCTTTTTCTCGCACGCTGGCTCGATGCCTGGGCGCCAGGGGCAGCGCCGCTACCTCTTCAGTGCCTGGGCCCGGGCAGCCATCTGTGCCATTGCGATCTCGAAAAGGTCGTTTGCTATTGCCTGCGTCGCTTTGCCTTTTCAAGGTGATACATCGCCGGCGAAGTGCCCATGCCGTCCGGGGAGCGAAGCGAATCCGCGAGCACAGCCTTTTCCGCCGCGCTGGCAGCTCGGTCTGCCGCTCTCCACTCTTGAAAAAGATCGGCGTTCTCAGGTGTTTTCAATGCAGGAACGTGCAGGCGTCAACGCGTCAAATCGCAAACCGACGCTCTACTCAATCCGAAAGGATGAATGTCACTTTCAGGATCACCTTGTATCCCGTCAGCTTGCCATTGTCGATGGTCACTTCCTGATCCTTGACCCAGGCCCCCTTCACATTCTTCAGCGTCTTGTTGGCGCGCTCAACGCCTTGAACGATGGCGTCCTGAAAGCTCTTCTCACTGACGCTGCTGATTTCGGTTATTCGTGCGACGGTCATGATCTTGCCCTTTCCCGGCTGGGCCCCCGACTCGGGGCCGAACAGGATAGTTTGCGCCGCCTGTGCGACGCTCGCAAGCGCTGCTGTGCGTTGAAATACCAGAACACGCCTGTGGTGATAAGGCATGTGCCTCTCGGCAATGACAAGTCGGCCGTTGCGTAATTGCCGGGCTGCCAGGTGGCAGAAAGATCGTAAGCTGCACTCGACGGCAGCTGCGGCCGAGCCTCCGGGCACGCATCGGCGTGGAACAATCGGCTCCATGGCAGACCGTCTGGATCAGTTGTGCATCGACACCATCCGCTTTCTTTGCGTGGATGCGGTGCAGAAGGCCAACAGCGGGCATCCGGGCATGCCGCTGGGAGCTGCGCCCATGGCGTATGCGTTGTGGACGCGCCAGCTCAAAAGCAATCCGCGCAATCCCGACTGGCCGGACCGCGACCGCTTCGTGCTCTCGGCAGGGCACGGCTCGATGCTGCTCTACAGCCTGCTTCACCTGAGCGGCTATGACCTGCCGCTCGCCGAAATTGAAAACTTCCGCCAATGGGGCAGCAAGGCGGCGGGCCATCCCGAGCGCGGCCAGCCACCCGGCGTCGAAGTGACCACGGGTCCGCTCGGGCAGGGCTTCGCCAATGCGGTCGGCATGGCAATCGCCGAAGCGCAGCTGGCCGCGCTCTACAACCGCCCGGGGCACGAGATCATCGACCATCGCACGTACGCGATCGTCAGCGACGGCGACCTGATGGAGGGGGTTGCGTCTGAAGCAGCATCACTGGCCGGCCACCTGCAGCTCGGCAAATTGATTTGCCTTTACGACGATAACAAGGTGACGCTGGCCGCCGCGACGGATATCACTTTCTCCGAGGATCGGGCGGCGCGGTTCGAGGCGTACGGCTGGCATACCGCGGTGGTCGCGGATGGCAATGATCTCGAGGCGATCGCGCAGGCGCTGGAGGCGGCCCGTGCGGAAAACTCGCGGCCCTCGCTCGTGCTGGTGCGCACACATATCGGGTACGGCTCGCCCCACAAGCAGGATACGTTCGAGGCCCACGGCTCGCCGCTGGGCGTGGACGAAGTGCGGCTGACGAAGGAACGCCTCGGCTGGCCCACGGAGCCGCCGTTCCTCATTCCCGACGCTGCGCTCGCGCACATGCGTGAAGCGCTCGTGCGCGGCGCGCGCGCGGAAGCGGCGTGGAACGAGCGCATGAAGAAATACGAGCAGGCCTTTCCGGAACTGGCAGCGCAGCTGCATGGCCGGCTGCGCGGGGATTTGCCGGCCGGCTGGGATCGCGATATCCCCGTCTTTCCCGCCGACGCCAAGGGCATGGCCACGCGGGTCGCCTCCGGCAAGGTGATGAACGCCGTCGCGCCGCAACTTCCGGCATTGGCCGGTGGTTCGGCCGATCTGGATCCCTCGACCAAGACCGCCCTCAAAGGCCTGGGCGACTTCAGCCCGCCCGTGGGCGCCGGCGACGACACTCAAGGATCGGACGGCGGCGGTTGGAGCCACGCGGGGCGTAACCTGCATTTCGGTGTGCGCGAGCACGCGATGGGCGCGATCGTCAACGGGCTGGCGGCGCATGGCGGATTCATTCCCTACGGTGCGACCTTCCTGATCTTCTCGGACTACATGCGTCCGGCGATCCGCCTGGCCGCATTGTCGAAGCTGCACGTCGTGCACGTGTTCACGCATGACAGCATCGCCCTCGGAGAGGACGGTCCCACGCATCAGCCGGTGGAGCAACTAGCCAGTCTGCGCGCGATCCCGAACGTCACCCTGCTCCGCCCGGCCGACGCCAACGAAACCGCCGTGGCATGGAAGGTGGCTATCGAATCGCGCGATTGCCCGGTGCTGCTGGTGCTGACGCGGCAGGACGTGGCTACGCTCGACCGCGAGCGGTACGCAAGTGCCGAGGGCCTGCGCCGCGGCGCGTATGTGCTGTCCGATTCGAGCGATCGCCGAGCCGGGCTGATCCTGATCGCCAGCGGCTCGGAAGTCGGCCTGATCGTGGCCGCTGCCCAGCGATTGCGCGCCGAAGGCGTCGCGGTCCGCTGCGTATCGATGCCGAGTTGGGACCTGTTCGAAGCGCAGCCGCGAGCCTACCGCGACGAGGTGCTGCCGCCGGACGTGCCCGCGCGGCTGGCGGTTGAAATGGGTGTGGCGCAGGGCTGGCACCGCTACATCGGCGACCGTGGCGACATGCTGGGCATCGAACGATTCGGCGCGTCGGCGCCCGCTGAAGTCTTGTTGCGCGAATACGGATTCACCGTCGATAACGTGGTCTCGCGCGCACGCGAGCTGCTGGCGCGGCTGGGAGCAACGCATGGGCCGTGAATTCAAGGTCGGCGATCATGTGCGCTGGAATTCGGAGGCGGGCCACGTGACCGGCCACATCGTGAAGGTGCACACACGGGATGTCGATTACAAGGGCCACACGCACCGGTGCAGCCCGGACGATCCCCAATACGAAATCAAGAGCGACAAGACCGAACACATCGCCCTTCACAAGGGCGCGGCGCTGCACAAGATCGCTTGAAGATCGCAAGTGAGGCAAGGCTGAGGGTGCCAGCACCCGTTCGCTCAGCAGCGTCTCTCAGGCGCGCATTTGACAACCGCGGCGCGCATCGCTTACGGTGGCGAACTGGTACACGTGTGGAACTGCCCATGCCGCGCAAAAAACCGAATCTTCTGGAGCGTTCACAGCTTCGCGAGCGCGCGCTGGCGGGGTGGGACAACGAGGGCGGCGCCGGGCCTCAGGGCCCGCAGGAAGTCCGGATACCGCCCGACAGCACAGCTGGCGTTCCGGAGCTGGGCAATGCCGAACTGGTGCAGCTCCAGGTGAGGGTGATCGCGCTGGAGAACCTGGTGATCGCGCTGCTGTCCCAGGCATCGCCGCAGCAACTCGATCTGGTGCGTGAGATGGCCGCCTACATTTCCCCGAGGCCGGGTTTCACGCCCCATCGCCTGACCATTCACGCGGCAGCGCAGATGGTTCATCTCGTCGAGCGCGCCGTCGATTTGGAAGATTCGCTGCGCCCTCAGAGCCCGTCAACGAGTCAAACATGACGGTGAGCCCGGCGAATCCGGGATCATTTCCATCGTAATTCGCCGGTCACAAGTAACGCTGTAACGACGAACCGAGTCGTATGGGCTAATGATGCGTGTGATGCTTCTTTGAGTAGGGTTAAAGCCTGATCCGATCGGAGATTGACGATGGCACGCGCACAATGTTCAAGCGCTCAAGTCACAGGACATACCGATGGAAAATGAAATCACGGAATTGCGGAAAGAGCATGTGAACTTCAGAAAACTGCTCGACTTGCTCGAGCAGCAGCTGGACCTTTTTCACTATGGGGAAACTCCTGATTACCCGCTCATGACCGACATCCTGCATTACATGACGCGGTATCCCGATCACTTTCACCATCCCAAGGAGGATGTGATTTTTGGCCGTCTTGCGCAGTGCGATTCCCGCGTCGTGCAAAGAGTGGAAGGACTCGCCAGGCAACACCACGTGATCGCCGAGTCTGGAGCCCGTATTCACGACAACCTGGAGAGCGTCCTCAACGGTGCAGTCATGCCGAGGCGGATGATAGAAGCGCCGGGTCTCCTGTACGTTAGTTATTACCGCACCCACATGGACCAGGAGGAAAGCGAGCTTTTCGTACTGGCCGACAAGCTATTGGGGGACGATGACTGGAAGAAGATCAATGGTGAGATGCGGTCTCATCCGGATCCGATATTCGGCCACGATATCGAGGAACGTTATCGCGCGGTGTACCGTCATATCGTGCAGACCACCGCCTGCGCCGGCTGAGTGCGTGAGCGCTACCAGCCGCCCTGCGCCAAACGAATCAACCTGCAAGGAGTCAAGCCATGGACCAGCCCCTCTATCCCCCCGTAGGCATGGAGGCCGGGCGCAAACGCCGTGAACTCACGCCGAAGCCTCTGGAAGCCTTCAAGGCGTTCAGCGCCGCCGTATTTGCCGACGGCGCATTGCCGGCCAAGACGAAGGAGTTGGTCGCGGTGGCGGTGGCGCACGTGACGCAATGTCCTTATTGCATTCGCGGCCATACGAAATCGGCCCTGAGGGCAGGTGCTACCGAGCAGGAGATCATGGAAGCCATCTGGGTTGCCACCGAGATGCGCGCTGGCGCGGCCTATGCCCACTCGGCGCTGGCGATCGACGTCATGCAGCATGCGCATGGTTCCTGAGCCTGGCATGCGCCGAAGAAATCGCGGTTTCAGCCTGGCGCAATAGCCCGATCGACGATCGCTTGCGCTTCTTTCAGGATGCGCGCAAGGTGGGCCGCGCCACTGAAGCTCTCCGCATAGATCTTGTAGATGTCTTCGGTGCCTGACGGCCGGGCGGCGAACCAGCCGCTCGCGCTGATCACCTTGATGCCGCCGATAGCCGCGCCGTTGCCCGGCGCCTTGTCCAGGATGGCCTCGATCCTTTCCCCGGCGAGCTCGCCCGCTGCGATCGCCTGGGGCGCCAGCGCGGCCAGCTGCTTTTTCTGCCGCGGCGTTGCGGGCGCCTCGACGCGATCGGCCAGGGGATCGCCGAGCTCGCTCGCGAGCTTGCGGTACAAGCTGCCCGGATCGCATCCGCGGCGGGCCGTGATCTCGGCGGCGAGCAGCGCCGCCGTCATGCCGTCCTTGTCGGTGGTCCACACCGAACCGTCGCGGCGCAGGAAGGAAGCCCCGGCGCTTTCCTCGCCGGCGAAACCGAGCGCGCCGTCGGCGAGGCCGTCGGCGAACCACTTGAAGCCGACCGGCACTTCGTACAGCGCACGTCCCAGCCGCTGCGCCACCAGGCCGATCAGCCGCGTGCTGACGACGGTCGTGCCGACAGCGGCGTTCGCTCCCCACTGCGGGCGGTGCCGATAGAGATAGTCGATCGCGACGGACAGGTAGTGGTTGGTGGCCAGCAAGCCGGCTTGCGGCGTGACAATGCCATGGCGATCGTGGTCCGTATCGCAGGCGAAGGCGATGTCGAAGCGGTCCTTGATCTCCAGCAGGCGCTGCATCGCGTACGGCGACGATGGGTCCATCCGGATGCGGCCGTCCCAATCGAGCGTCATGAAGGCAAAGGTCGGGTCCACCACCTCGCTCACGACGCTCAGGTCGAGCCGGTAGCGCTCGGCGATCCGTGCCCAGTAATGCACTCCCGCGCCGCCGAGCGGATCGACGCCGATGCGCACCTTCGCGGCGCGAATCGCCTCCATGTCGATGACGTTGCCGAGATCGTCCACGTAGGCGCCCAGAAAATCATGCAAATGGGTGGTCGGGGCACGCAGGGCGCGGTCCAGGGGCATCCGGTGCACCCCTTGCAGGCCGCCTTCCAGGATTTCATTCGCCAGCTTCTCGATCCAGCCCGTGACGGCCGATCCGGCCGGGCCGCCATTGGGCGGGTTGTACTTGAAGCCGCCGTCGCCCGGCGGATTGTGCGAAGGGCTGACCACGATGCCATCGGCCAACCCGGTCTTGCGGCCCCGGTTGTAGGTGAGGATCGCATGGGAAACAGCGGGGGTCGGCGTGTATTCGCCTCCCGCCGCGATCATCACCTCCACCTTATTGGCGGCCAGCACTTCCAGGGTGCTGGCGAATGCCGGCTGCGACAGCGCGTGGGTATCGATGCCTACGAATACCGGACCGTCGATGCCATGCTGCTTGCGATACCGGCAGATCGCCTGGGTGATCGCCAGCACGTGCGGCTCGTTGAACGTCCTGGCCAATGAAGAGCCGCGGTGGCCGGAGGTGCCGAACGCCACTCTTTGCAAGGGGATCGAAGGATCGGGCGCTTCGCTGTAGTAGGCCGTGACGAGTCGGGCCACATCGATCAGCACTTCCGGTGGTGCCGTTTTCCCCGCGAGAGGACTGATCTTCGTCGCGACGTTTTCGGTTGGGTTCATTCGATCGTTCCTTTGACAGGCGCCGTGGATTTCTGGTGGCGCTGTTGCAGGTGCGGGCGCTCTTTCACCCGGGTGGCGTGCAGCAGGCAGAGTGCCGAATTGACGAGCGCAACATGGCTGAAGGCCTGCGGGAAATTGCCCAGCAGTCGCCGCGTGCGAGGGTCGTATTCCTCCGACAACAAGCCCACATCGTTACGGCATTTCAGCAGCCGCTCGAACAGGCGGACGGCTTGCCGGCGCCGGCCCATCAGCACGTAGATGTCCACCAGCCAGAAGCTGCAGGGCAGAAACAGGCCCTCGCCCGGCGGCAACCCGTCGATGCCGCTGGCCGTTTCGTAACGCAGGAGCAGGCCGCCCGCCAGCAGATGCTTTTCGATCTGCGCCACAGTGGCCTTGATGCGCTTGTCGGTCGGCGGGAGGAAGCCGACGATGGGCAGCATCAGCAGCGCCGCATCCATCCGGGTCGAGCCGTAGGCCTGGACAAAGCAGCCGCGTGCGGCATCCACCCCCTTGGCGCAGATATCGGCGTGGATCTCGGCGGCAATCTTCTTCCAGCGGTCACGTAGCGCCTTGGCTGTCGCGGGTGCGCGGGCAGCCCGGTCGAAGGCAACCCAGGCCATCACCTTGGAATGGACGAAATGCTGCGGCTCGCCGCGAATTTCCCAGATGCCGTAGTCGGGCAGCCGCCAGATCTTTTCCAGATGCGCCAGGAAGGCGATGCGCAGCTCATTGCGGCGTGGCGCCGGAGCCAGGCCGCCGCGGTGGGCATGTTCCAGCACGTCGGCGAGTTCACCGTAAATATCGAGCTGGGTCTGGCGTGACGCGGCGTTGCCCACGCGAACCGGCCGCGAGCCGGCATAACCGGCCAGCCAGTCGAGTTCCCGCTCCGCGAGGTCGCGTTCGCCGGCCACGCCGTACATGATCTGCACCTGATCCGGGCTGCCCGCCACCGCGCGCAGCAGCCAGTTCTGCCAGTCGTCGGCCTCCTCGGAATAGCCCGCGTTCAGCAAGGCCAGTAGCGTGAACGCCGCATCGCGCAGCCAGCAGAAGCGATAGTCCCAGTTGCGCAGCCCGCCCAGGCTTTCCGGCAGCGAGGTGGTCGGCGCGGCAACGATGCCGCCGGTGGGGCGGAAGCTGAGGCCCTTGAGCGTGACGAGCGAGCGGCGCACATGCCCGGACCATTTGCCCTTGACGTTGCAGCGCCACGCCCAGTCGTGCCAGAAGGCTTCGGTGCGCTTCAGTTGCTCCCGGGCATCGCCCGGCGCCGGCGGCATCAGGTGCGAAGGCGAATAGCTCAGGACGAAGGGGATGGTCTGGCCCTTCTTCACCGTGAACCGGCCGACGGTGTGCATGTCCTCGCCGCGCATGTTCACCGGTGTGCGCAGCACCAGCATGGAGGGACCAGCGACCGCGGTGAGCGTTTCCCGGTCGACGCGGGTCACCCACGGCACCGACACTCCGTAGTCGAAGCGGATGACGAGTTCGCTCTCCATGGCCACGCGGCCCTCGCGGCCGATGACCATACGCACGATCGAAGATTGCGCCTCGTCCACCGGCATGAAATCCACGATGGCAACGACACCGTCCTGGTTTTCGAAGCGGGTCTCCAGGACCAGGCCGCCGCGCCGGTAATGCCGGCGCACCTGCGCGGCGCGGCGCGGCGCGATCTTCCAGCGGCCGTTGTCGCGATCTCCCAGCAAGGCGGAGAAACAGGCCCCGGAATCGAAACGCGGTGCACAGAACCAGTCGATCGAGCCGTCGCGGCCGACCAACGCGGCCGTGCGCATGTCCCCGATCATCGCGTAATCCTCGATGGCGACAGGCATTATTCGCGCCGGCGCAACCGGCGATAGCGGCGGATCAGCGGGACGCCGGCGCGGCTCGGCGCCGTATCGGAACGCTCGGTCATGAGGCAGTCACCGGGACGTCGCGCCGGCCAGCTGCGAGCTCTTGTCGCTGATTCGCGCCAGCAATGCGCGCCACGACTTCGAGAATGCGTCGGCGCCCTCTCGCTGCAAACGTTCGGCCAGGGCGTTGTCGTCCACACCCTGACGCCTGAATTCTTCGATCACCACCTCGGCGGAGCCGCCGTCCGCGGGCATCGTTGCACCGACCTTGCCATGGTCGGCGAAAGCCTGCAGCGTCTTTTCGGGCATGGTGTCGATGGTGTCGGGCGCCGCGAAGGCTTCGATGTAGAGCGTGTCGGGCGCCGCCGGGTCCTTGGTGCCGGTGCTGGCCCACAGCAGGCGCTGCGGGTGCGCGCCTGCCATCTCGAGCTTTTGCCAGCGGGCCGAGGCCAGCAATTCGCGGTACGCCTTGTAAGTGCGCATCGCGATCGCAATTCCCAGACGGTTGTGGTACTGCGGCGCGACCTGTTCGTTCGCGGCAACGTCCCAGCGGCTGACGAAGAGCGACGCGACCGACTCGACCTTGGGATCGAGCCCCGCGGCAATGCGCCGCTCGATGCCGCGCAGGTAAGCCTGTGCGGCGGCCACGTACTGCTCCTGCGAGAACAACAAGGTCACGTTGATCGGCACGCCCGCGAAGATCGACTCCTCGATGGCCGGGATGCCGGCCGGTGTTCCCGGGATCTTGATGAACAGATTGGGCCGTGCGCCAGCCGCGTGCAGCAGCGCCGCGGCCTGCACTGTTCTTGCGGTGTCGTCGGCCAGCAAAGGCGACACCTCCAGCGAGACCCAGCCGTCCACGCCGCCGGTCGCGTCGTGCGCCGGCCGGAACAGGTCGGCCGCCTGCCTCAGGTCCTGCAGCGCCAGCGCGATGAAGAGATCCTCGCCGGACTTGCCCTGGCGCACCAGATCGATGATCGCCTCGTCGTAGAACGTGCCGGCGCCGATGGCTTTCTCGAAGATCGTCGGATTGGAGGTCAGCCCTGTGACCGAGAACTCGGAAATGTAGTGCGCCAGCGTGCCGTTCGCGAGGATTTCCCGGCTGATGTTGTCGAGCCAGAGACTCTGGCCGAGTTCGTGGAGCTTGCGGGTGTTGGGATTCATGATTGCTCCTGTCTCGTTGTTGCCGCGCCGTGCGGCAGTTCGATCAGTTCCGATAAGTCGAGATCGGCGAGATCGCCGATGCGCTCGATCGTGAGGTCGGGCGCCGGATAGCTGGCGATGATGGCCGGATCGAAGGCGTAATGGCCCTGGCGCGGGAACACCGTCGTGAGGCGCTCTTGCCAGGAGCCTTTCATCGCCGCCAGGACCCGCAGCTTGTCGTCCACCACGACATAGCGGCGCGCGGGATAGTGACGCTGCACGGTCTCGAGCATCAGCTCCTTGTGGACATAAATCAGCACACGTCCGGCGACGGCGTCCCACAAGCCCGAACGCTGCACCTTTCGCGGCTGGAAGACGACGTCACCGTCCGACAGGATCACCGTGGGCCCGAACGTGCCGAGGCGGGCAACGACGTCCAGCGCGCGTGGATAGAGCCGCTCGGCGAACGGATAGTCGATCAGAAAACCGGACATCAGCAGCAGTTGGTGCGCGTGCGGCCCCGCGTCCTGCGCGTGGCTGCGATAGCTTTGTAGCGCGCCGAGGTAGTCCGCATAGCCGAGTTCACCGCGCAATCCCTCGAAGATCGTCCAGTAGCGCTCGGCGTCGGCGTGGCCGAACTCGCCTTCGAGGTGGCGCCGCAGATCGGCAATGATTGAGTCGTTGTCGATCAGCGTGTTGTCGACATCGAGCAGGAACACCACGTCGGACGTCATCGAACCGGCCCCAGTGCGCCGGCAGCGCGTTCCGGTTCCGGGTTATGCCAGCCGACGTGGCCGGCGATCAATGCATCGGCTGCCTTCGGCCCCCACGTGCCCGGCTGGTAGACCAGCGCCGGATGGTGGTGTTCGAGCACCGGCTGGACGGCGGCCCAGGCCGCCTCCACGGCGTCCTGGCTGGTGAACAGCGCGCCATCGCCGGCCATCGCGTCGCCGAGCAGGCGCTCGTACGGCGATTCCTCGCTGGCTGCGTTTTCGCAAAGATAAAGCTCGCGCTGGTCACCGGTGAATTCCTTGCCGGGACGTTTGACCCGGGCCGCGAGCGCGATGGCCGACGCCGGTTGCAGCCGGAAGCGAACATAGTTCGCGCGGGCATCGGTGGGATGCGAGTCGTCGAACAGCTTCTGCGGCGGCGGACTCAACTGCACCAGCACCTCGGCCAGCGTATAAGGCAGCATCTTGCCCGAACGCAGGCACCACGGCACCCCGGCCCAACGCCACGAGTCGATGTGCAGCCGCACCGCGCAGAAGGTTTCGACATCGGAGTCGGCCGCCACATCCTTCTCCTGGCGATAGCCGGCGTACTGTCCGCGCACCACATCGTCGGCGCTCAACGGGCGCATCGCACGAAAAACGCTGGCCTTGGCGGTGTGCACAGCTCCATAACCCTGGTACGCGGGAGGTTCCATCGCGAGCAGCGCGACGATCTGGAACAGGTGGTTCTGGATGACGTCGCGCAGACAGCCTGCCGTTTCGTAAAAGGCTCCGCGCTGGCCGATGCCAAAGTCCTCGGCCAGCGTCACTTGAACACTGGCGACATGGTTGCGGTTCCAGATCGGCTCGAGAAAGGAATTGGCGAACCTGAAATACAGGATGTTCATGATCGCCTCCTTGCCCAGGTAGTGATCGATGCGAAAGATCGATGACTCCGGGAAGACCGAATGGGCGATCGCATTGAGTTCGATGGCAGAGGCGAGGTCGCGACCGAAAGGCTTTTCGACAATGAGACGGGCGTTGTGGGCCAGGCCAGCGGCGCCGATGCTGCCGATCACCGTGGCAAACAGGCCCGGCGGAATCGCCAGGTAATGGGCTGGACGTTGCGCATTGCCGAGGGCGGCCTTGATCGCGGTGAAAGTCTCGGGACTGCGGTAGTCGCCGCTGACGTAGCGCAGCAGCGAGATCATGCGATCGAACGCGCACTTGTCGTCGATCCCGCACTCCCTTTCGACGCTTTCGCGAACCCGCCGATGCAACTGGTCGCTGCTCCACTTCGACGAGGCAACGCCGATGATGGGCACCTTCAACTCGCCCTTCTTCACCATCGCATAGAGCGCCGGGAAGATCTTCTTGCCGGCGAGGTCACCGGTGAAGCCGAAGATGACGAGCGCGTCGGACGGATTCATTTCGCCTTCGCGATCGTCTTTTCGACATGCCCGCCGAATTCGTGCCGCATCGCCGACAGCAGGCGGTCGGCAAACGCGGCCTCGCCGCGCGAGCTGAAGCGTTCGTACAAGGCCGCGCTGAGTACGGGCGCCGGCACCGCCTCCTCGATTGCCGCCTGGAGCGTCCAGCGGCCTTCACCCGAATCGGATACGCGTCCGCTATAGCCCTCCAGGCCCGGGGCTCGCAGCAGCGCCCCGGCCGTCAGGTCAAGCAGCCAGGAGCCGATCACGCTTCCGCGGCGCCAGACTTCCACGATGTCCGGCAGGTTCATCTCGTACTGGTAGTACTCCGGGTGGCGCAGCGGAGTGGTCTCGGCATCGTTGGCGACCGTCTGCTTGCCGAGGTTGGCGTGACGCAAGATGTTGAGCCCTTCGGCATACGCCGCCATGAGACCGTACTCGATACCGTTGTGAATCATCTTGACGAAGTGACCGGCGCCGTGCGGGCCGCAGTGCAGGTAGCCCTCCTCTACGCTGTCGACTGCGCCGCTGCGCCCTGGCGTGCGCCCCGCCGCACCCACGCCCGGCGCCAGCGCCGCGAACACCGGCTTCAAGTGCTCGACGATCGTCGCTTCGCCGCCGATCATGAGACAGTAGCCGCGATCCATCCCTGCGACACCACCGCTGGTGCCGACGTCGACATGGTGAAGCCCTGCGCTGGCCAGCTCGCTCGCGCGCCGGATATCGTCCCGGTAATATGAATTGCCGCCGTCGATCACGATGTCGCCGGCTTGCAAGTGCGGGGCCAACTGTTCCAGCACCTGGTCGACCACGCCGGCCGGCACCATGATCCAGATCGCTCGGGGCGAGGCCAGCTTCGAGACCAGGTCTTGCAGCGAGGCGGCCCCTTGGGCACCTTGCTCGCGCAGCTCGGCAACCGCGGCAGGCTGTGCGTCATGCACGACGCATTCCAGCCCCTTGCCCAGCAGGCGCCGCACCATGCTCGCGCCCATTCGACCCAAACCGATCATTCCGAGCTGCATTGATTTCTCCTGACCGCCTCGGCGGATGACTCGACTACGAGGCAACCGAGGTCGTGGCTCGACACGCCAAAGCCGGATCCTGCCAGTCTCTTAGGAGGCTTGCACGCGCAAATTCGTTCCCCCGGCCGGTGTCACTGAATTGCCTTCTCGTCCATAACAACCTTGACCTACGCCAGAGCGTAGGGCGCCTGCCGCTTTCCACGTGTCAGTTGAACCTCGGCAAAAGCGATCCGGAACAGCTGGTCGGAGACCATCCGCGCTTTTGCCGCAGCGGCCTCGAGCTCTGTCGAACTCGTGGAATCGGAAATGAGCACCGCTCTTTTGTCGCGTGCCAACGCCGTCTCTAAAGTGAGCAAGCTATTCGCCGCCCTTTGCCAAGCGACGAAGGAAGGGACGACAGGGATGATTTTCGACATGATTCGCCTCTATGGAGCCAGCCTTGAATTTAGCGTGCGAAAGACCATCCCTCTGTTCGCTAGCGCACACATGAGCTTGAGCAAGTGGAATATTCCTTCGTCATCTTCCACAGGCAGCAGACGGGTCGCCTGAAATGGCCATGTACGGCAACGCACAGACGCTGCAGGGGCAAGCCGCTACCGTTCGTCCATGAACAATTTCAACAGGTCATCGCGCTTGCCGCCGGCCACACGTCCTTCACCTGGCCTGACTGCGGGACAGGCACTGCGCCGAACGGCTTTCGTTGTATCGATGCTGTTGTGGGCGGGCAGTCCGGCCATGGCGCAGGTGAGCGTTGGCGTTTCGCTCCCCGGTGTGAGTATCGGGATCAATACGCCGATGTACCCGCAATTCGTGCGGGTGCCGAACTATCCCGTGTACTACGCCCCGCGGTTGCCGACGAACTTCTTCTTCTACGACGGCGCGTATTGGGTGTATCAACAGGACAACTGGTACACCAGTTCCTGGTACAACGGCCCGTGGATGCTTATGGCTCCGCGGGCTGTGCCGTTGTATGTACTGCGCATCCCGGTGCGGTACTACCGCAATCCGCCCACGTATTTCAGGGGCTGGCGTGCCGATGCGCCGCCACGCTGGGGTGAGCACTGGGGCAACGAATGGTCGCAGCAGCGAAGCGGATGGGACCGTTGGGATCGGAGGGCTGCGCCAGCCCCCGCCCCCCTGCCGGTTTATCAGCGGCAGTACGCTGGGGATCGCTATCCCCATCTCGATCGGCAGCAGGCGCTGCACAGCCGCAACTATCGCTATCAACCCCGGGACGCGGAAGTGCGACAGCAATACCAGAGCCGGCCCCACCAGCCACAACAGACGCCGCAGGTGCAGCACCCGCAACCGCAGCAAGTGCTGGTGCAGCCGATGCAGCACCCGCGCCAAGGCGGCGAGGGCCGCGAGCCTCTTGCGGCCAGAGCAAACGACAGGGGCCAGGGACAGGGACCAGGCCGCGGGAACGGCAGGGCCCAAGGTCGCGAGCACGATCGTGACAACGAGAACAACGCCGGTCAACAACACAGGAAATAGCTCGTCGTATGGGTCTGTCCTCGGGCGCGAGCACCTCGCGCGTTGATCGGATCGCCGGGCGCTTGCGCCGGGCAGGCATTCGCATTGGGACGGCCACGCTCGTACGGTCCCTCAAGATAGCCGCATCGACCGGCTTTTTGCTGATCGCGAGCGGTTGCGCGACATTGCCGGATACGCAGTTCCTGACTCAGGATTACAGGACAAAGGCAGCGCGATTCGAAAGCGCGTGGGGCCCGCTGTCGGCCAGGAGAAGCGCCGCCATCGTGACGGAACTCAAGCGCACCTCGGGCGATCTGGACATCCTGGACCGGCAGATCGCGCTCGAACAAGACATCGGCGGCTCACTGGTGGTGGGCAACAAGGTCACGTTATTGCAGGACGGCCCGGCCACCTACCGCGCCATGTTCGCCGCCATCGGCCGCGCGAAACACCACATCAACGTGGAGTCCTACATCTTCGAAGACGATGAGATCGGCAGGCAGTTCGCGGATCTGCTGCTCGACCGTCAGGCAAACGGCGTCCAGGTCAACGTGATCTACGACAGCGTGGGCGCGTTTGCCACTCCCAAGACGTTTTTCGATCGCCTGACACAAGCCGGCGTGCAGGTGCTCGAATTCAATCCCGTCAACCCATTGGCCCTGAAGAAGCCCTGGTCGCTCACTCACCGCGATCACCGCAAGCTGCTGGTCGTCGACTCGGAGACGGCGTTCATCGGCGGCATCAATATCAGCAGTGTGTACTCCAGTGGGTCTTCCATCGGGGGCAGCGGGGGCCCGGTGGACCCGACGACCGGCTGGCGCGATACCGACATCCAGCTCGAAGGACCCGTGGTGGGCGAATTCGAAAGGCTGTTCATCCAGACCTGGGACAAGCAAAAGGGCAAGCCACTGGCGCGCAAGGACCCCGCCGCAGTCGTCCAGCCGCAGGGCAAGGACATCGTCCGCGCGATCGGCAGCACGCCGGACGATCCTTACAGCCTGATCTACCTGACGCTGATTTCGGCGATCACCAACGCGCAAAAGCAGGTGTACATCACCAATGCCTACTTCGTGCCCGACCCGCAGCTTGTCAAGGCCCTGCTCGACGCCGCCGGACGCGGGGTGGACGTCAGGCTCATCCTGCCCAGCCAATCCGATTCGGCGCCGGCGTACTACGCGGGCCGGTCGCACTACTCGGAGTTACTCGAGGCGGGCGTCAAGATCTATGAGAGGCGCGGCTCGCTGCTGCATGTCAAGACCGCGATTGTCGACGGCGTCTGGTCCTGCGTGGGCTCGAGCAACCTCGATTGGCGCAGTGCGCTGGACAACGACGAGATCAACGCGGTCATCGTGGGACGCGAGTTCGCCCAGCAGATGCAGGCCGCCTATGCCAGGGACATCGCCGCTTCCGATGCGATCGATATCGAAAGCTGGAGCCGCCGGCCCATCCTGCTGAGGCTCAAGGAGCTGACGTCGAGACTGTGGGGGCAACTGCTTTGAGCGCTGGGCTATTCAGCCGCCGGCCGGCCCGAGCGCAAAATCCGCAATGCTGCGCAAGCCGCACCGAATCCGTTGTCGATGTTCACGCAGCTGAGGCCGGCAGCGCACGAAGCGAGCGCGCTGTGCAGCGCCACCGTTCCGCCGGCGGCCACGCCATAGCCGACGGAAGTCGGCACCGCGATCACCGGGGCGGCGAGCAGGCCGGCCAGCACGCTGAACAACGCGCCTTCCATCCCGGCCACGGCGATCACGACCGAATGAGTGCGGATCTCCTCGATGCGCTGCATCAACCGCCACAGGCCGGCGACGCCGACGTCCGCGATCAGCGGCGCCTCGTAGCCGGCAAACGCCAGACTGCGCACTGCCTCGCGCGCTACCGGCAGATCCGACGTGCCGGCGCAAACGACGCAGGCGCCGACTAGCGCCGGCGGCGCAACCGCGCCGTGGAACGCGGTGCGCGACAGCGGATCGTGGTCCAGTGCGGCACGCCGCTCGGCGGGCAGCGCATCGAACAACGCGACGTCCAGCCGCGTGAGCAACAAGGGACGCTCGCCCGCGCTTTGCAGGATGGCTTCGATCTGCGCGGTTGTCTTGCCTTCGCACAGCACCGCCTCCGCGATGCCCGTGCGCCGCTCGCGCTGCCAGTCCATGACGAATTCACTCATACTGCTTGCACCCGCAAAAATGCCGCTCCGCGCCGGTACGGCCGCACGCCGGCGAAGCGCCGCCCGGCCTGCGCGCAGAGCGTTGCCGCCCACTGTTCGAGTTCCTGCCGCGCCGCGCCCTCAGGCACGCTTTCGCACTCCAGCACCACACCGGCCGCGGTGATGCGGCAGCGCACGCTGGTTTGGCCTGGCAGCAATGCGGCCAAACCCAGTTCCACCTTTTCGATGAACCGCAACGCGGCTTCGTCCACGCCGATGCCCGTCTCGATCCGGCTGGACAGGCAGGGCTGCGCGGGCAGCGCGGCCAGGTCGTCCAGTTCGTGCGCCTGCGCCAACGCATAGATGTCGGCCTTGCGCAAACCGGCCTCCACGTAAGGATGGATCACGCCATGCTGGCGCGCCGCCTCCAGCCCCGGCCGAAAGTCGCTGAGGTCGTCCACGTTCGTGCCCGACGCCATCGGCACGCCCGCGATGGCCCCCATGCGGCCGTACAGGTTCTTCTTGCAATGGAAACAGCGGTCGACCGGGTTGCGCAGGTAGTCCGGGTCGGCCATTTCGCCGGCGTCGATCAGGCGCAATTTCCAGCCATGGCGCAGCGCATGCCGCCGCACCCGCTCGGTGGCCGCGGCCGGAACCGCGGGCGAGACCGCATGCACCGCCTCCACCGGGTACGAAGCGAATCGGTGGGCAACGTAGGCAAGAACCATGCTGTCCACGCCGCCGCTCACCGCCACGGCGAGCGCGGAGTGCGGCCGCAGCACCGAGAGCAGGGCCGGCAACGATTCGGTCGGGCTCATGCCGGCTCCCCTTTTTCGCCCTCGGCGCGCGTTTGCAGCCGCCGCCGTGCGGCCAGGGTTTCGGTGCGCGCGAGGTCGTCGCTTTCCACCTTGAGTGTCGTCTCGCCGCCGGGGCGCTGCACCTGCTTGCGCCGCAGCGTGACACCGTCCACCGCGACGGCATCGCTGCCCCGCGCGAGGCGGCGTCGCTGCACGCGGTGCCAGCGCAGCCCGATGGTCGATGTTTCGCCCAGACAAAGATCGACGACGGCCTTCAGTTCGGCCGGGACCACCAAGAGCCGGAGGTCGTGCAGCGGCCGCCCTTTCTTGCCGACCCGCATCCCGAGACTCACATCCAGCACGCCAGCCGCCGCGCGCAGCCGGTCGGCCGCCACCCCGATCTCCTCGCCGCTCATGTCGTCCACGTCGAACGACAGGACCATCACTTCATCATCGTTTGCGCCGGTGTCCGAATCGATGGCATGCACCAGGGCGCGCAACACATTGGGCATGCCCTCCAGTTCGCGCGTGCCCGCTCCCATGCCACTGGCGATCAGGCGCAGCCCGGCCGGCAACCGCATCGCGGGTGCGGCGACGAGATGCGCCAGGATCGCAGCGCCGGTGGGCGTGACGCGCTCGCCCGCGTGGCCGTCGTCGCGCCAGCAAAATCCGTTCAACAGGTCCGTCGTGGCGGGCGCCGGCACCGGCAGCAGGCCATGCCGCGTGCGCACGAGCCCGCCGCCGCGCGGCAATTCCGACACGCTCCAGGTCCAGCCGGCAAGTGCCGCGGCGATGCTGCCGGCCGCGACCACGTCGAGCAGCGAGTCCCAATCCCCGATTTCGTGGAAATGCACCTCGTCGATGGGCACGCGGTGCATCCGGCTCTCCGCCTCGGCCAGCCGCCGCAGGATCGCTATCGATTGCGCCGCGGTGCCGGCGTGCAGCGGGGCGGCGTCGATCCGCGCTGCCAGTTCCACAAAGCGCGTGCCGTGCGCCTGTCCATCGTCGCCGTCGCGAGGCGCTCCCACCAGGCCGAAGCGGCGTACTGCGATGGCCCCGCTCAAGCCCTCGCTAAACTCCGGCCGCCCGACGCCATCCGGCAGCACCGCGGCCAGGTCCTCGAACACGCGCGGGCGCAGGCCGGGTAACGCATCCAGCAACGCGGCCACGAACATGTCGCCGGCCGCGCCGCCGACTGCGTCCAGGTGCACGTGGCCGCGCCTGGGCAAAGGAGTTTCGCTCTCGGTCATGGGACTGCGGGCTTCCTCACGCCGAAACCGCGCGGCCTTCCAGCCGGCCGCGGACATCGAACGACCAGGCGCGCGGCTCGCCGAGCACCTCGATGCGTGGATTGCTCCGCGCCTCCTGCAATAAACCTTCGGAGATTTCGATGTGTTCCAGGTGCAGCGTGTTGGGCAGGTGCACCATGCGCACGCGCTGGAGGTCGGCAACGCCGCAGGTCTTGACGGCGAGCTGCACGGCGCGCAGGTCCGATTCCATGATCATGGGAATCTTCGCGTGCGCCAGCACGGTGGACGTGATGTGGTTGGCGTAAGTGGGCTGCAAGTCGATCTTCTCGAACAGCCGCCGGGTGCAGATGTCGGCCAGCCCCACGCCGGTGGCGTTGCCGTGGCTGCGCTCGCTCAGGTCCAGGATCACCATGCGGGCAATGCGCTGCTGCGCCTGCACGAACGGGGTGGACGTGCGACCCGTGATATGCGGGTCGGTGCCGGTGCCGGAGAACTCCTTGCCCATTTCGTCCACCACCAGCACGTCGAGCGGATTGAACAGGATGCTGGGCATGAGGCTCTTCGCCTCGCGCAGCAGTTTCTGTTCCTCGTCGATGATGTCCTCGGCCGGCACGGCCGCGACCCGCGCGATGTGCTCGTAGGCGTTTTCCACCGTCGCCACCCCGAACAGGATCGGCGACTTCGCGAGCTTCACACGTGCCATGTCCACGATGTTCTTCGCCATCTCGCCGAAGCCCAGGGCGTGGCAGGACTCGGCGCCTTGCTGCTTGCCCAGGCCGATCGTGATCATCTTCACCAGGCCGCTCTCGTTGGGCCCGCTGAAGCTCGTGTGCGGCTTCACCCGGTTGACGACGACGATGCCGTCGGCCTCCATGGCGTTGCGGTCCATCAGCACCGGCAGGCCGTTGCCCAATTTGCCGAGCTGCACCGTGTCCATCGACGACAGGATGGGGCAGCCCGCGCTGGCTTCGGTCACGCCCAGCGCTTCCAGCATCCCGAGCTGGCCCTGCGCCGTCGCGCCGCCGTGGCTGCCCATCGCGGGCACGATGAACGGCTGCGCGCCGGCCCGCCGCAGTTCATCCACGACGACCCGCGCGAGCAGCGGCAATTGCGCCAGGCCGCGGCTGCCCACCCCGACCGCGATGCGCATGCCGGGCCGGATACGTGCGGCGATCGCCGGTGCGCGCATCGCCTCGCGCAGCGACGCCTCGACATCCCGCAGCGCATCGTCGGGAAAAATCTGGCGCGCGCGCACCATACGCGGCAAGCGCACATTAGATAAAAGGTCGTCAATGATGCTCATCTGTGCTCCCCACACCCAGGGCGCCAGTCTAGACGGTTCGCGCCGCGGGGGTGCGGGTCGGGCCGGGGAATCCGGGTAGCGCGCGCGGCCACAATGGCCTGAAAATAGCCGCAGCGGTGGCGTCGTGCGACCCGGCGCTCATTGAATTGGACCGACAACCGACAGGAAGCGAGACGACGCCATGGCCAACAGCAACGCGCAGGCGCACCAGGTGCTCATGCTCTACGGGCGCGAGGGCATCAAGATCAACCTGCCCTCCGGCGCGCAGCCGACGGTGATCGCCAAGCGGCCGTTGCCCCGGCACGAAGACCCTCGCGCCGCGATCGAGGACGCGCTTTCGACCCCGGTCGGCTCGCCGCCCTTCGACGAGCTGGCGCGCGGACGCAAGAGCGCCTGCATCCTCATCTGCGACGTCACGCGGCCCGTTCCCAACCATCTGTTCCTGCGCCCGCTCGTCGAGCGCATGCTGGCTGCGGGCATCCCGCGGGAACGCATCTGCGTGCTGGTGGCCACCGGGCTGCACCGCCCGAACCTGGACGCGGAGCTGGCGGAGGTGGTCGGCGACCCCTGGGTGCTGGCCACCGTGCGCGTCGAAAACCATTACGCGCGGGACGCCGAGGCGCACGTCGATCTTGGCTTCACCTCCCGCCGCCGCACGCCGGTCAAACTCGATCGCCGGTTCGTCGAAGCGGACCTGCGGATCGCGACCGGGCTGGTCGAGCCTCACTTCATGGCGGGCTATTCCGGCGGGCGCAAGGTCATCGCCCCCGGCGTGGCCCATGAAAGCACCATCCGCACCTTCCACAGCGCCCGCTTCATGGAGGATCCCGCGGCGGTCCAATGCAACCTCGACGGCAATCCGCTGCACGAAGAACAGCTCGAAATCGTCCGGATGCTCGGCGAGGTGTATGCGGTCAATACCATCATCGATGAAGACCGCCACCTGATCTACGCCAATTTCGGCGAGGTGATCGACAGCCATCTCGCCGCGGTCGCCTTCGTCGCCGAGAGCGCTCGCGTCAAGATCGGTCGGAAGTTTTCCACGATCCTGACTTCGTCTGCCGGCCATCCGCTGGACAAGACCTATTACCAGACGGTCAAGGGCATGGTGACGCCCCTGGACATCATCGAGCCCGGCGGGACCCTGATCGTCGTTTCGGCCTGTTCCGAGGGCATTGGCTCCGCCGAGTTCCGCGACGCGCAGCAGCGGCTGCTGTCGCTGGGACCGGACGCATTCCTGCGCTCCCTGCTCGCCAAGAACTTCGCCGACATCGACGAATGGCAAACGGAAATGCAATTGAAGTCGATGCGCGCGGCGCGCGTGCAGCTCTATACGACCGGGCTCAAGGGCGCCGACCGCGCCGTCACCGGCGTCGAGATGATCGATTCGGTCGAAACGGCGCTGGCCCAGGCCCTGGCCCGCTCGGGCGACCCGGATATCGCGGTCATTCCGGAAGGCCCGTATGTCGTTCCCGTGGTGCAATAGATGATCCGCGCGGCCATCATCGGGCTGGGCGCCTGGGGACAGAACCTGGTCCGCAGCGTGCAGGGCGCGAGCTCTTCCATTCAATTCGTCGCGGCTGCCACCCGCAGTCCCGACAAATCGCGCGAGTTCGCGCAGGCGCACGGATTGCGGATGCTGGCGGGCTTCGAAGACGTGCTTGCCGATGCCGGCATCGACGCCGTGGTCCTGGCCACGCCGCACTCGCAGCACACGGAGCAGATCGTGGCCGCGGCGCAGGCGGGCAAGCATGTGTTTAGCGAAAAGCCGCTCGGACTGGATGCCGCGAGTGCGCAGCGGGCAGCCCAGGCCTGCGCCGAGCGGGGCGTCACGCTGGGCGTCGGCTACAACTGGCGGTTCCAGCCGGCATTGCAGGCAATCCGGGCGATGATCGACGATGGCACGCTCGGGCGGGTGCTGCACCTGGAGGGCAACTTCTGCGGCCCGAGCGCCTATCGGTTCCCGCGCGGCCACTGGCGCCATGACCGCGACGAAGTGCCGGCGGGCGGCATGACCGGGCGCGGGGTGCATGTGGTCGATGCCATGCTGTACCTGGCGGGGCACATCGAGCAAGTGACGGCGCAGAGCTTCCGGCTCGCGCAGGACTTCGGCGTGGATGACACGACGTCGATGCTGCTGCGGTTTGCCAGCGGCGCGACCGGCTACATCGGCACGGTGATCGCCACGCCGGAGACGTGGCGCCTGCAGGTGTTCGGCAGCAAGGCGTGGGCGGAGGTGGGCGACGTGGAGCACCTGCACACGTGGGACCTGAAGGTCTGCACGCTGGATCCCCAGAACATCACGGTCAAGCAACGCCCCGTCGTCCATACGTTTCCCAAGACCAGCACGGAGCGCACCGAGCTGGAGGATTTCGCTCGTCACGCATTGGCGCGCCAACCGATCGTCGTGCCCGGCGGCGACGCGGTGCACAACGTGGCGCTGCTGGAGGCGATCCTGCGCTCCATCGAGCGCCAACTGCCCGAGCGGGTTTCGTGATTCTTTTACTACGACGAGGTCTGGCGATGCAGCATACGAATCGACGGCTCTGGATGATTGCGGTGGCCGCGCTGGCATCGGGCATGGCCCACGCGCAGACGCCGCCCTCGGCGAAGGACTATCCCAACAAGCCGATCAAGGTGGTGGTGCCCTCGCCGCCCGGCGGTCCGCCCGACCTGATCCTGCGCATCCTGATTCCCAAGCTCACGGCCACGCTCGGCCAGCCGGTGATCGTCGAAAACCGGCCCGGCGCCGGCGGACTGGTAGGCACGGCGTATGTCGCGCGGCTCCCCGCCGATGGCTACACGGCGCTGTTCACGACGGCCTCGCACACCAACATCCCGCCGTTCAACGAAAACGTCAGCTACGACCCGGTGCGCGACTTCACGCACGTGACTCTGGCGGCGCAGAACTTCGGACAGGCGCTGGTGGTGAATCCGAACGTGGAAGCCAAAAACCTGACCGAGCTGATCGCCCTGGCGAAAAAGAATCCCGGCAAGCTCACCTATGCCAATGCGGGCAATGGCACCGCCAGCCACATTCCCGCCGAGGTGATGAAGACGATGACGGGAACGGACATCCTGTCGGTGCCCTATCGAGGGGTGGCGGAAGCGACGACCGACCTGTTGGCGGGGCGCGTGGACATGTTCTTCGTCGGCACGCAGATCGCGTTGCAGCATGTCCAAAGCGGCAAACTGCGCGCCATTGCGCTCACGGGCGCGAAACGCTGGAAAGGCATGCCCGACGTTCCGACGATGGACGAATCGGGCCTCAAAGGTTTTCACGTCGTCAACTGGTTCGGCCTCTGGCTGCCCGCCGGCGCGCCACCCGAAATCGTGCAGAAATTGCACGCCGCGGTGGCGAAGGCCGTCAACGAGCCGGACGTGAAGCAGCAGTTCGACACGCTCGGGCTCGAGGGCGTCGCCATGAAGCCGGACGACTTCGCCACGTTCGTCGCAAGCGAGGCCCGCGCGGCGCAGGAGATCGGCCGGCGCGTCAATGCGGGAGCGAAGAAATGAGCGACGACATCCAACCCTGGCAATGGCCCGAGTCGCGCTGGCGCGGCATCGTCGAACGGGTGCGGGCAGGACGCGCATTGCGGCCTCGCAATTGGCCCGGCGGCGCTCGTTGCGCCGTGGCGCTGTCGTTCGACTCCGACCACGAGACCAACGAATTGCGCGAGGGCGGCGAGTCGATCGGCAAGTTGTCGCAAGGCCAATATGGCAACCGCCAGGGCGTCCCTCGCATCCTCGACCTGCTGGGGCGGCATGACGTGAAGGCGAGCTTTTTCGTGCCCGCGGTTACGGCCCTGCTCTACCCCGACGAGCAGCGGCGTGTGGTGGCGGAAGGCCATGAAGTGGCGCTGCATGGCTGGATCCACGAGCGCAATTCGGTGCTGCCGGAAGCTGCCGAACGCGACCTGATGCGGCGCAGCGCGGACAGCCTGGAAAAGATCTCGGGGCTGCGGCCGGTGGGAATCCGCACCCCTTCGTGGGACTTCAGTGCTTCCACCCTCGCCATCACGCGTGAGATGGGTTTGCTGTACGACTCGTCGCTGATGGCCGACGTCGATTGCTACCAGCTGCTGCTCAACGGCGAAGACACCGGCGTGGTGGAACTCCCGGTCGAGTGGATCCGCGACGATGCGGTGTACTTCAACATGAACCGCTTCGCCGGCCTGCGGCCGTACACGCCGCCGGCCGGCGTGTTCGATATCTTCCGCCGCGAGCTCGACGCCGCATTCAACGAGGGCGGCGTGTTCCAGCTCACGATGCATCCGCACATCAGCGGCTACCGGTCGCGCATCTGGATCCTCGACGAACTGATCCGCCACGCCAGAAGCCTGGGCCCGGTCTGGTTCGCCACCCATGCCGATGTGGTGCGGCATGCGAAAGCCAACGCGCAATGAACACGATCGACAACTTCTCCGACACGCACGCGATTCGCAAGACCGTCATCGCCACCGAGGCCGGCGTGGTGGCGTCGCAGCACAAGCGGGCCGCCGAAGCGGGCGCCGCAGTGCTGGCCGCGGGCGGCGACGCGGTCGATGCGGCGGTCGCCACGTCGTTCGCGCTCGGCGTGGTCGAGCCGTGGATGAGCGGACCCGCAGCGGGCGGGTGCATGGTGCTGTGGCGCGCCGACGAGGGCCGCGCCCGCGTGGTCGACTACGGCATGCGCTCGCCGCGCGAACTCGACCCGGCGGACTATCCGCTGTCCGGCGCGGGCCGCAGCTCGGACCTGTTTCCCTGGCTTGCCGTGGTCGAAGACCGCAACGTCCAGGGCGCCACCGCCGTCGCGGTGCCGGGCGTCGTGTCCGGCATGGGGCTGGCGCATGCGCGTTACGGCCGCAAACCCTGGCGTGACCTGGTGGCGCCCGCGGTCGATCTGGCGCAGCGCGGTCTGCTGGTGGACTGGTACTCCGGCTTGTTGACGGCTTCGAGCGCCAAGGCCTTGTCGCTCGATCCCGATGCGGCCGCGATGTTCCTGGACGAAGGCCGCTGGCCGATCGTCGGCGCCTGGGCGGCGACCATGGAACGCCACTTGAACCAGCAGGCGCTCGCGAACAGCTTGCGCCAGATCGCGGAGGAAGGCCCGCGCGCTTTATACGAGGGCGAGCTGGCCAGGGCGCTGGTGCGCGATGTGCGAGCGAAGGGCGGCTGCCTGAGCGAGGCCGACCTCGCCGGCTATCAGGCCGAGTGGGCCGAGCCGCTGGCCATTGCGTACCGCGGACACCACATCCATGCCGCGCCGGGCCTGACGGGCGGTCCCACGCTGGCCCAGGCGGTCGGCTTGTTGGAACAAGGATTCGAACCCAGCGGCCGAGGACCCGACGCGCAGGCGTATCGCGCCATGGCTCGTTCACTCGACGCCGCATTCCGCGCGCGCCTGAGCGGCATGGGCGACCACGAGTCGCCGAAGTCGCCCGGCTGCACGACGCATTTCAGCGTGGTCGACCGTGACGGCAATCTGTGCGCCGTCACCCAGACCCTGCTTTCAGTCTTCGGCTCCCGCGTGGTATCGCCTTCGACCGGCATCCTGCTGAACAACGGCATCATGTGGTTCGACCCGGAGCCGGGCAAGCCCAACTCATTGGGGCCGGACAAGCGATGCCTCGCCAATTACTGTCCGGTCATCGGCGTCGCGCACGACGGCCGGCGGTTCGCGCTCGGCGCGTCGGGTGGCCGCAAGATCCTGGGAACTGTGCTGCAGCTGAGCTCGTTCCTGATGGACCATGGCATGAGCCTGGAAGAGGCGTTTCACCAGCCTCGCATCGACGTCAGCGGTAACGGCGAGGTCACGGCCGATCGCCTGCTCGGCGCGCAAATCCAGCAAGCGCTGGCTCAGGAGATGCCGACGTCCACGGTGCGCCCCACGGTCTTTCCGTATGCGTTTGCCTGCCCCGCGGCCGTGTTGCGCGACGGCGTGCGCAACATGGGCTGCACGGAAGTCATGTCGCCCTGGGGGGACGCAGTGGCAGGCTGAGCTGACGGATGCGAGGCATTTGCCCGACAGGAAAAAGGCCGCCGGAACTGCCGCCGAGTCGGAAGCGGACTACATGGAGCGCGGGACGGCCGGCCTAACATCGGCTCATGCAGAAAGTAATTGGCGCGCTGGAAGATTGGCGTCAGGCCAACGCGAAGGCGCGGGAGGCCGAGGCGAAGCTGTCGGCTGCGGTCCAGCGGGAAATGCAGGGCGGCCCGCTCGTGGACCAGTCGCTGATCGACGAAGTGTCGCGGCTGCGGGCCTGCGCCAGTGAGAAGCTCTCGACCGCGATGGAGTTGATGGCGCATCCCGAGGCGACACGCCTCTGACGCGCCGCTCGGCGGCTGTGTTTTCCAGTCGAGCAGCGGCGATGCAGGCTTGCGCGTCCGGCTGACTCGCGTCATCCGCAACCGTTGACAACAACCGCCCGTGCCGCAGCCAACATATCGGCATGGACGAGCCTACGCACGCCAACGAGAGCCGGTTCTGGGATCAGGTCGCCGACTGGCTGCTCGCCGGGCGGGGCCGCGAGGACGGCCCCTTGACTGAAGACGAGATCCGCCAACTGCTGCGCGAGCGCAAGGACAGCGAGCCGTAGCATTTCGAGCCGCGCTGGCGGCCGGCGCGGCGGTGGCCAGCCGGCGCGAGGCATTAGACTCGACCCCTCGTGAATCCCGAAGCCGATCAACTCTGGCGCGCGCCGCGCTGGGCCCTCGCCGTGTTGCTCGCCGTGCTCGGCATGCTCGGGCCGTTCTCGATCGACACCTACATCCCGGCGTTCTCGGGCATCGCGCGGGCCCTGGACGCGACGCCGGTGCAGATGCAGCAGACGCTGTCGGCGTACCTGTTCGGCTTCGCCTTCATGAACCTGTTCCATGGCGCGTTGTCGGACAGCTTCGGGCGCCGGCCGGTGGTGCTGTGGGGCATCGCCGTGTTCACGCTCGCTTCGGCCGGCTGCGCGCTGTCGCACAGCATCGGCCAATTGGTGTTCTTCCGCGGCCTGCAAGGGTTCTCGACCGGCGCGGGCATCGTCGTATCGCGCGCGGTGATTCGCGACATGTTTCCCCCGGCGCAGGCGCAGCAGGTGATGAGCCAGGTGACGATCTATTTCG
>JAGRPN010000227.1 GCA_019449555.1 Ramlibacter sp. | reverse complement strand
GCATCCCCTCGGGCGGCCAGCTCGAACTTACCGCCCATGCGATGGCTTTGCTGACCCAGCCTTGCCAGGAGCAGACGAATGCGACACCGGCATGAGATGCCGTTCGGCGCGTCGTTGTGCGATGACTGCGGGGTGAGCTTCCGCTTGTGGGGTCCGGCCGCGAAGCAGGCGGAGCTGGCTCTTTATGCCGGCATTGGCGGGCAGGCCCAATACCGGCCGGCCGAGTTCGATGCGCAGGGTTGGTGGGAATGCCGGGTGCCGGACGCCGGGGCCGGCACGCTCTATCACTGGCGCATCGACGGTGATTTGCTGGTACCCGATCCCGCATCGCGGGAGAACCCGCTCGGCGTGTCTGAGCCGAGCTGCGTGGTCGATCCGCTGCAGTTCGAGTGGGACGGCGACTGGGCGGGGCGGCCCTGGTCCGAGGTGGTGTTGTACGAGCTGCACGTGGGCGCCTTCACGCCCGAGGGCACGTTCGATGCCGCAGGCGAACGGCTGGAATCGCTGGCGCAGCTCGGAATCACCGCGATCGAGCTGATGCCCGTGGGCGATTTTCCGGGACGCTTCGGCTGGGGCTATGACGGCGTGCTGCCGTATGCGCCCCGCGGGGCGTACGGCACTCCGAACGAACTCAAGCATTTCGTGCAGCGCGCGCACCGGGTGGGACTGATGGTGTTCCTGGACGTCGTCTACAACCACTTCGGGCCCGCCGGCAACTACATCGGCCGCTACGCGCCGCAGTTCTTTTCGCAACGCCATGCCAGCCCCTGGGGCGCGGCGCTGGATTTCGACGGGTCGGACACTCGGCCCGTGCGCGATTTTTTCGTCCACAACGCTCTTTACTGGCTGCTGGAGTACCGAATGGATGGTTTGCGGCTGGACGCCGTTCACGCCATCCGGGATGACAGCCAGCCCGACATCGTCGAGGAGATTTCCGCCGCCGTGCGCGCGGCAACACCCGGCCGCCATGTGCACCTGGTGCTCGAGAACGAGAAGAATGAGTACGAGCGCCTGGCTGCCCGTCCTCAGCCTGGCCGCTACGACGGCCAGTGGAACGACGATTTCCACCACGCATTGCATGTGGCCCTGACAGGCGAGACCCACGGCTACTATCGCGACTATGTCGGCGAGCCGATGAACCTGGTGGCGCGCACACTCACTCACGGCATGCTGTTCGAGCCGTCGAGGCGCAAGCCCGGCGGCGCGCGGGAGGAATGCCGGCCGGCGCCGCCCCAGCCGCTGGGAGCGCTCGTGAACTATGTCAACAACCACGACCAGGCCGGCAATCGCGCTTTCGGCGAGCGCCTCGGCCAGTTGGCGGCGCCCGGCGCAAAGCCCCTGGTGCTGTTGCTCGCGCTGCTGACGCCGGCCACACCCATGCTGTTCTTCGGCGATGAGTTCGGCGCCGAAACGCCCTTCAGGTACTTCGCCGATTGGGAGGGCGAGCTGCGCGATGCCGTGCGTGCGGGACGCAGGCGCGAGTTCGGCCTGTCCGCCCGAGCGGCTGACGGCGGCGAGCTCGACTTGCCCGATCCCTGCGACGTCAGGACCTTCGAGGCGAGCCGCCCCGATTTCGAGCAGCAATACAGCAGCGGCGGCAAGCGCGCCCTGGAGCTGGTTCGCGCCGCGCTTGCCGTTCGCAAGACGCATATCTCGCCGCGGCAGCACATGCTGCTGACCGGGCAGCACACCGCGCAGCGATTCGGCCCCTCCGGCCTGCGCGTCTGCTGGCACTACAGCGATGGCCGGCTGCTGGTGCTGGAGTTGAACCTGGGTCCGCAGGCCATGACCGTCATCGGGAATGGCGTCCGGTCAACCGATGCACAGGAGTTGTTGCGCCACGCCTGGCCGGCAGACACGGCGGCTGACGTGTGGCCGGCGTGGGCAGCGCGATGGACGCTCGGCAAACATCAGACATGATTCAGCCCCGGATGGGAGAGGCCCTGGCCGAACTGCCTGCGTTGTCGATGGCCGAGGTCCCGTCCAGCACCTACCGCGTGCAGTTCCAGCCGGACTGCACTTTCGCGCAGATCACGCGCGCCGTGCCTTATCTCGATGCGCTGGGCATCAGCCACCTCTACAGCTCGCCGTACCTGCGCGCTCGTGCTGGAAGCACGCATGGCTACGACATCGTGGACCACAGCGCCCTGAATCCCGAGATCGGCGACGCAGCCGACCACGAGCGGCTATGCGAAACATTACGGCGACATGGCATGCGGCAGATGCTGGACGTGGTGCCCAACCACATGGGCGTGCTCGAAGCCGATAACGCCTGGTGGCTCGACGTGCTGGAAAACGGCCCGGCGTCGGCGCACGCGGACACATTCGACATCGAATGGCATCCGGCTGACCCGGACATGGCCGGGCGCGTGCTGCTGCCGGTGCTGGGGGACCATTACGGCCGCGTGCTCGAAGCCGGCGAGATCCAGCTGAAGTTCCACGCGGAGACCGGCGAATTCTCCCTGCATTACTTCGGGCACCGCTTCCCGATCGACCCCAGCCACTATCACCAGATATTCGACGTGCACGCCGCACCGCCGCCGCGCAATGAAGCCGAAGCGCAGAGCCAGGCAATCATGGCCTCACTGCTCGACGCATTGGCGATGCTGCCGCCGCGCGACGCCGAGGACGAAGTTTCCCGCCGTGCCCGCCTGCGTGACGGCGCGATCCACAAGAAGGGGCTGGCTCGGTTGGCGCGCCAGCACAGCTGGCTGGCGGAGTGGATCAGTGACTGCCTGAAGGGGCTGAACGGCCATGCGGGCGAGGCCTCCAGCTTCGACGCGCTGGACCGATTGATAGGCTGCCAGGCTTACCGGCTGGCCGACTGGCGGGTGGCCAGCGACGATGTGAACTACCGGCGGTTCTTCGACGTGAACACACTGGCGGGCGTGCGCGTGGAGCAACCGCACGTGTTCGACGCGACGCATCTCCTGGTCTTGCGGTGGCTGACAGGCGGTCAGGTTGCGGCCCTGCGGATCGATCACCCCGACGGCCTCAGCGATCCGCAGCGTTACTTCGAGCGTTTGCAATCGCACTACGCCGGTGCTGCGGTTGTCCAGCGGCGCGAGCCCCAGGCGCTATACATGGTGGTGGAGAAGATCCTGGCGGAGCACGAGATGCTGCCCGACAAATGGCTGGTCCATGGCGACACCGGCTATCGATTCGGCGGCCTGGTGAACGGCCTGTTCGTGGACGGATCGCGCGAGCAGGAGATGGATTGCCTGTACCGCTCTTTCACCGGCGCCACGGAAAACTTCAACGAGATCGCCTATCGGTGCAAGAAGCTCATCATCCACTCCTCACTGTTCAGCGAACTCAACTGGCTGACGAACGCGGTGTACCGGATCACCCGCGCCAGCCGGCGCACTTGCGATTTCACCCGCAGCCGCCTGCAAGCGGCGCTGGCCGAAGTGGCAGCTTCATTCCCGGTCTACCGGACCTACTTGCGCGCCGGTGAAATGGCCGGCGCCACCGACCGGCAGCACGTCGACTGGGCCATTGCGGCAGCCCGGCGCCGGCTGGGCGGTGCGGAGGTGGCAGTGCTGGACCACTTGCGCAATGTCCTGCTGGGCGAAGGCGAGGCGGCGGCCGCTGACCCCGCGCAGCGTTCCCGGCTGATCGCGCGTTGGCAGCAGTTCACCTCGCCGGTGATGGCCAAGGCCGTCGAAGACACTGCTTTCTACCGGTTCGTGCGCCTCGCCTCACTGAATGAAGTCGGCAGCGATCCGCGCCGTTTCGGTGTCTCACCCACCGCATTCCATGCCGCAAACCAGTCGCGGGCGCGTTTCCGTCCCCACACCATGCTGGCGACTTCGACTCACGACAGCAAGCGCGGCGAAGACCTCCGCGCGCGCATCAACGTGCTGTCCGAGGACCCGGCGTTGTGGCAGGACAGTCTGCAGCGCTTGGCTGGCTGGGCGGATCGCTTGCTGACCCAGACTGAATCCGGTCCGGCCCCCAGCCGCAACGACGTCTGGCTCCTGTTTCAGACACTGGCCGGGCTGTGGCCCATGGCGGCGCGCGGCGAACCAGAGCGTGAGGAACTTCGCCGGCGGGTGCAAGCTTACATGCTCAAGGCCGTGCGTGAAGCCAAGCAAGAAACCAGCTGGACCTCTCCGGCGGCCGCCTACGAGGACGCTCTCGCGCACTACGTCGAGGGGATCTTGCGGCCTGGGGAGCCCAATCCGTTCGTCGAAGAACTCGACCGGCTGGCCAGGCGGCTGGCACCTTTCGGTTTCCGAAACAGCCTCGGCCAGCTCGCGCTGAAACTCACGGCGCCCGGCGTGCCCGACACCTACCAGGGCTGCGAGCAATGGAACTTCAGCCTCGTCGATCCGGATAACCGCCGCCCGGTTGATTTCGACGCACTGGCCGTCCAGCTGGCAGGAGTGCGATCGCTCTACGAAGGGGGCCGGCCATCCGATGACGCATGGGGCGAGCTGAACCGCGACATCGCCAACGGCCGCCTCAAGCAACTGGTTACGTGGCGGCTGCTGCAACTGCGGCGCG
>JAGRPN010000226.1 GCA_019449555.1 Ramlibacter sp. | reverse complement strand
CGCCCCCGCCGAAACCCAACGGCGCCCGCCCCCGGAAGATGGTCCCGTCCTTCAGGATCAGGTGCGCGTGCATGTGCCTCCCCCCGCTCGGTGGCTCTGCAAAAACCCCGCGAAGGCCAAGCCGTCGCGGGGCGGTGAGAATGACTCGATCCTTCAGGATCAAAGTGAGTGTAACGACCTGGGAAACCGAGGATCAGCCTTTTTATTCAAGGGGAAATCCGCCATACTGCTCCTTTGCTCCCCACTTACCGGATGGGCTTTCGTTAGGCCGGAGTCTGGGGCTGGAGATTAGAGGAACTGATGTCTGCGACGGCGCCATGCGCCGCGTTTGCCGTTCAGTCCAGGCGCCGACCCCGTCCCGTGGTTAAGCATCGCGATGAGCCTCGGAGTTGCTCACTTTGGCGAATACGGATGGATGACGTGCGGGGCTTCGGGAAAATCCGTGAAGACCGAGGTTTGCGTATCAGCAGGGCAAGGCGTCTCCGAACACCTCCAGCGACTGGCCATGCAGCGCGCCTAACAATTCAACGGGATCGACCGCCTCGGCCAGTGCCAACGCGCCACTCTGCCGGTACGAGGGCGACAGCAAACGCAGGGCGGCTTGGATCACGATGGGCGCCGTCACCGCATAGATGTCCTGCCCACGCACGCTGGCTGTCTTGGTCACGCGGCCCTGCACGAGTCGCACCTCCAATTCGAAACGCTGCGCCGAGCGCCCGCTGTCGTCCACAGCCGTGGGCGGTGGCGTCGTGGCATCGCGGATGTCGTCAAGCGCAGAGCGGTTGAGCAGCGACCGAATCGAGCCGACCTTCAGGTGATGGGCCAAGGTGATGATCTCGCTGAACGGCATTTCGACCATTGGCTGATGACCCAGCGTCGGGGAGAAACCCCAGTCCGGCACCTCCGCCGATGGCACCAGAGGCACAAGGCATCCGTTCTTCACCACCACACGGGGCACATGGTTGCGCTTGCCTGTACTGCGCGTGCCGGCGGTGGGCCACCAGCGGTCGAGCGCAATCGCCACCGTGATCTCGTCGATGTCGCCGTCGGGTGCCAGTGCGCTGGCGAGCAGGTCGGCCAGGCCGCCATAAAAGCCGGCCGCCGGAATCACGACCCGGTCGGCTGCGCGCGCCGGTGCATCGAAGTCGGCGAAGGTGGCTTGTGCACTGGCCTGCTCTGCCGTCACGTCGATATAGTGACAGCCGGCTTGTAGCGCCGCCTGTGCCAAAGGC
Source organism: Ramlibacter sp. (assembly GCA_019449555.1). Taxonomy (GTDB): domain Bacteria; phylum Pseudomonadota; class Gammaproteobacteria; order Burkholderiales; family Burkholderiaceae_C; genus Ramlibacter. Next base: position 1,531 of record JAGRPN010000226.1, on the reverse strand, counting down.
GCGGCGGTGTCGAGAAATGGACCAGCGCAGTTAATGACCACCGCACATTGGGCGAAGGCCTGTTCGAGGCTGACCGGGTCGTCGATGACGGCCACGCGCCGGGTAACGGCCGAAGGAAACGTCGCATTGAGCCGCGTGGCGCTGCGCCCGATCGCCACCACCGACAGCCCTCGCCGCCGCGCTTCATGGACGACAAATTGACCGGTGTGGCCGGCGGCGCCATACACGGCAATGGACTTTGCTGTGGAATGCATGGGAATCCTCCAGAGACAGCTACAGACCTGTCTGTTCTTCACACATTACAGACAGGTCTGTAGCATGTCAATCATGCGCACCGCACCGACCCACCGTACTCCTCGAAGTCCTGCACCGGCCGGCCACACCCTCGCTGCAGCGGGACGCTCAGCGGGCGTGGCGGCCAAGCCGGCGCCCGACGTCCGCGAACGCATCCTCGAAACCGCTTCCACCCTCTTCTACCAGCGTGGCGTGCGCGCCGTCGGCGTCGATCTGGTCGTGCAGGAAGCCGCCGTTGCGAAGACAAGCCTGTATCGCTACTTTCCCACCAAAGACGATCTCATCGTCGCCTTCCTCGAGCGCGAGGATCTCGAGTTCTGGGCGCATTGGGACGGCGTGGCCAACCAACACCCTGACGATCCCGTCGGCGAACTCGACGCCCATATGTGCTGGATCGGCGAACGCCTCGCCCGCTCGAATTACCGCGGCTGCCCCCAGATCAACGTGGCTGCCGAGTTTGCTGAACAGGACCACCCGGCGCGCCAAGTCTCGAAGCGACACATGCAGGTGCTGCGAAGCCGCCTGCACGGCATTGCCAAGCGGCTGCGCGCGCCCCGGCCCGACCAACTGGCCGCACAATTGGCGTTGTTGATCAATGGCGCCTTCGTCAGTTCGGCCCTGCTCAACCCCGAGGAGGCCACCGATGTGCTGCTTGGATGTCTAAAGGCGGTGCTGGTGGGGGCGCGAGTTAGCCGTTGAGTATCGCGGCGTCGAGTCCAATCACATCGGTCGGCGCGGCACTTTCCTTCGCCCTTCCTTCGCAATGCCCCGCGCCGCCCGACCCCTTGTAGGTTTGCGGCGCGCCCTGGCAGGGCGCAACAAAAAGCAGTGCCTCCGGCCTCCCACCTCCAGTCTCTCGACATTCTTGCCACACTATCCCAATCATGTGGAGCGGCGACGACATCTACTTCATGAAGCTCGCCCTCGAAGAGGCCGAGAAGGCTGACCGTCTGGACGAGGTGCCGGTGGGCGCAGTGCTGGTGTCTGAAGGCGCCCTGCTGGGCCGAGGACACAACCATCCGGTGAAGCTGAACGACCCCACGGCCCACGCGGAGATCCTGGCCCTACGCAGCGCCGGCGCCTGGGCGAAGAACTACCGGCTGACCGGCGCCACGCTCTACGTGACGCTGGAACCCTGCCTCATGTGCTTTGGAGCCTTGATCCACGCGCGGGTGGGGCGCGTGGTGTTCGGCGCCTCGGATCCCAAAGTGGGCGTCAGTCGCTGGCTGGGCGCCCT
>JAGRPN010000225.1 GCA_019449555.1 Ramlibacter sp. | reverse complement strand
TTTGCCGAAAGAGATTTCGCACAAGGTGCACAACTCGCTGCGCCTCACGCGTGAAGACATGCAGCGCTGGGCGCGCATTCTCGGCAAGCAGGGCTGGCTGGGTTACGGCTGGCCCACGGAATTCGGCGGGCCGGGCTGGAACGCGGTGCAAAAGCACTTGTTCGAGGAAGAATGCGCGCTGGCCGGCGCGCCGCGCATCGTGCCGTTCGGACCGGTGATGGTGGCGCCAGTGATCATGGCCTTCGGATCGCGCGACCAGCAGCAGCGATTCCTGCCGGGCATCGCCAGCGGCGAAGTCTGGTGGAGCCAGGGCTACAGCGAGCCGGGTTCGGGGTCGGACCTTGCGTCGCTGAAATGCCGCGCCGAGCGCAAGGGCGACAAGTACATCGTGAACGGCCAGAAGACGTGGACAACGCTCGCGCAGTACGGCGACTTGATCTTCTGCCTGGTGCGCACCAGCAACGAGGGCAAGCCGCAGACCGGCATCTCGTTCCTGCTGATCGACATGAAGTCGCCGGGCGTGAGCGTGCGGCCGATCTACATGCTCGATGGCGAGCCCGAAGTGAACGAGGTCTTCTTCGACAACGTGGAAGTGCCGGCCGAGAACCTGATCGGCGAGGAGAACAAGGGCTGGACCTATGCCAAGCACCTGCTGTCGCACGAGCGCACCAACATCGCCGACGTGAACCGCGCCAAGCGCGAGCTCGAGCGGCTCAAGCGCATCGCGAAAGCGGAGAACGTGTACGAGGACCAGCGGTTCCGTGACGAGATCGCGAAACTGGAAGTGGACATCATCGCCCTGGAAATGATGGTGCTGCGGGTGCTGTCGGCCATGAAGGCCGGCAAGAATCCGCTGGACATCGCCGGCCTGCTGAAGATCAGGGGCAGCGAGATCCAGCAGCGCTACACCGAGCTGATGATGCTGGCCGCCGGTCCTTACGCGGTGCCCCTGATCCGGGAAGCGATGGATGCCGGCTGGCAGGGCGAGTTCGTCGGCGCCGCGCATTGCGCGCCGCTCGCATCCACCTACTTCAACATGCGCAAGACGACGATCTACGGCGGCAGCAACGAGGTTCAAAGGAACATCGTGGCGCAGACGGTTTTGGGTTAGCCAGTCAGATGAATGCAGGAGAGATTTGATGGATTTCGATTTCACAGACGACCAGGAACATCTGCGCGACGCGGTGCGCAAGTGGGTCGACAAGGGCTACGACTTCGAGCGGCGGCGCGCGATCGTGAAAAGCGGCGGCTTCGACGCGGGTGCGTACGAACAGCTCGCGCAGCTGGGGCTGGCCGGCCTGTACATCCCGGAGGAACATGGCGGCATGGGCATGGGACCGGTCGAAGGCATGGTGGTGATGGAGGAACTCGGCCGGGGTATCGTGCTCGAGCCGCTCGCCCAGGCCCTCATCGCCGGCGCCATCCTGAACGGGTACGCGCCGGATGCGGTGAAGGCCGATTGGCTGCCCCGCATCGCGGCCGGTGAAGCGCTGGTCGTGCTGGCGCAGCAGGAGCGCAAGGCCCGCTACCGGCTCGACGTCTGCGAGGCGCGTGCAAGCCAGGCCGGCAAAGCGTGGACGATCACGGGCGCGAAAAGCGTCGTTCCCGCCGGCGACAAGGCCGCCGCCTATCTCGTGCCGGCCACTGCGGGCGGCAAGATCGCGCTGTTCCTCATCGAGGGCGCTGCGGCCGGCGTGAAGGCGCGCGGCTACAGCACGCAGGATGGCGGCCGCGCCGCAGAAGTCGCGTTCGACGCGGCACCGGCGGCCCTCGTCACGGCCGACGGCCTCGCCGCGCTGGAACACGCGGTGGACATCGGCATCGCCGCGACTTGCGCCGAGGCGGTCGGTGTCCTGGACAAGACCATGGACGTCACCGTGGAATACATGAACACGCGCAAGCAGTTCGGCGTGCCGCTGGCGACGTTCCAGGCGCTGCGCCACCGCGTCGCCGACATGAAGATGCAATTGGAGCTCGCGCGCTCCATGAGCTATTACGCATCGCTGAAGCTGAACGCGCCGGCCGAAGAGCGCCGGCGGGCGCTGGCCCGGGCGAAGTACCAGCTCGGTGTGTCGATGCGCTATGTGGGCCAGAACTCGGTGCAACTGCACGGCGGCATCGGCGTCACCGACGAATACATCGGCAGCCACTATTTCAAGAAGCTCACGCAACTCGAACTGAGCTTCGGGGATACCCTGCACCAGCTGGGCGAAGTATCGGAAAGAATGCAGGACACCGCGGGCGTGTTCGCCTGAGGCCCGCAAGCCTGCCGCAAGCCCGCGCCCCCGTCGCGGGCTTTTTCATTCTTCACGAGGAGACCCCACCATGTTGATACGCCGCCGATTCCTGGCGTTCACCGCAGCCCTGCTCGCCCTTGCCGGTTGCGCGACCGGCCCCGCGCCGCAGGCAACGCCGCCCATCGTGTTCGTCCACGGCAACGGCGATACGGCGGCGCTGTGGCAGACGACGATCTGGCGCTTCGAATCCAACGGCTGGCCGCGCGACCGGCTGTACGCGATCGACGTGCCGTATCCGCTGGCGCGCGACGACGACGCCAAGTCGCAGGCGGGCCGCACGTCCACGGCGGAGCACATGGCCTACCTCAAGGCGGAGGTCGAAAAGGTGCTGAAGGCCACCGGCGCGCGCCAGGTCGTCCTGGTGGGCAATTCGCGCGGCGGCTACGCGATCCGCAACTACATCCAGAACGGCGGCGGCGATAGGACCGTGAGCCACGCGGTGCTGGGCGGCACGCCCAACCACGGGGTGCAGGCCGTCAAGGGCTTGAACGAGGGCAATGAATTTTCCGGCACCGGGCCTTTCCTCACGTCACTGAACGCGCCCAAGAACGCAGCCGGCGACGAGGTGGCCGGCCCGGTGAAATGGCTCACCATCCGCTCGGACAAGAACGACAAGTTCGCCCAGCCCGACGGACTCTGGATCGGCATGCGCGGCAAGCCGACCAACATCACGTATGCCGGGCCCGAGCTGAAGGGCGCGACCAACGAGGTGATCCCGCGCCTCGACCACCGCGAGACCGCTTTCTCGCCCGCGGCGTTCGAGGCCATGTACCGCTTCATCACCGGCCGCGCGCCGGCCACGACCGCCGTCGTGCCCGAGGAACAGATCGTTTTGGGCGGCAAGGTCAGCGGACTTGGCGTGTCGTCGGCCGACCCGGCCTCCGGCAATTTCGCCAACAACCTGCCGCTACCGGGCGCGCAACTGCAGATTTTTGCGACGGAATCGCTGACCGGCGAACGGCGCGGCGCTGCCGTCTATTCCAGGACCATCGGGCCCGACGGACTGTGGGGCCCGTTCACCGCCCAACCGCAAGCGCGCTACGAGTTCGTAATTGCGGCGCCGGGGTACGCCACGACGCACATCTACCGCAGCCCGTTCCCGCGTTCGAGCAGCATCGTGAACCTGCGGCCCGAACGCATCGCCGAAGCCGACAAGCATGCGCCGGCCATCGTGACCATGGTCCGCCCGCGCGGCTACCTGGACCCGGGGCGGGACAAGATGGCGCTGGACGGGATCACGCCGCCACCCGGGGCCGTGCTCGGCGCCGGCGTTGCAAGCTCGCGGATCAAGCCCGCCGGCGCGCTTGCGCGTAGCGTGACGGCCGAATTCAATGGCGAGCGCGTGACCGGGCGAACCTGGCCCGCCGCGGACAACCACGTGTCGGTGCTTGAACTGACGCATTGAACGGACAAAATGCGGCGCCGGAGCGCCGCGTCCGCCGACGCCTTACGCGTGCAGGCGCGATGACTTCGGCAAGTGCGCCATCAGGAACTCCATCTGGTCCGCCAGGATGCGGCGGTTGCGCAGGATGAAGTCTTCCCAGAGACTGGGAATGTACGGCGCGTACAGCAGCGGCATGCGCGCCTGCTCCGGCGTGCGGTTGCTCTTGCGGTGGTTGCAGGCGCGGCACGCCGTCACCACGTTCATCCAGTGGTCCCGCCCGTTCTGCGCGAACGGGATGATGTGCTCGCGGGTGAGGTCTTCCTCGTGGTGGAGCTGGCCGCAGTACGCGCAGACGTTGCGATCGCGCGCGAACAATTTGCTGTTCGTGAGGCCCGGCCTCAGGTCGAACGGATTGATGTTGGGTACGCCCTTGGTGCCGATAATGCTGTTGACGGCGATCTGCGATTGCTCGCCGGTCATCGCGTTGTGGCCGCCGCGAAACAGTGCCACCTGCGCACCCACCTCCCAGCGCACCTCGTCGGCGGCGTAGTGCAGCACGGCCTGCTCCAGCGAGATCCACGACTGGGGCAGTCCTTGGGCGGACAGCTTCAAGACCTTCAAAACACGCCTCCATCCATCGACATCGGAACCAGGCAGAGCAACGGGGCGGCGCCCCGCGGCGCTGTACAGCACAATATACCCTGTTTTCGTGCCGATCCGCCCCCGCAAAACCGGCTGCGGTGCTTGCCTGACGGGCACGATCTGCTATCAAAAAGATACCGACCCAGCCGCCATGCAGATCTTCAGAGGCTTCCACCACCCCGGGATCGCCGCCGCCTGCGCGCTGACCATCGGGAATTTCGATGGGGTGCACCGGGGCCACCAGGCCATGCTCGCGCTGCTGAACAACGAAGCGCGGCATCGCGGCGTGCCCAGCTGCGTGCTGACGTTCGAGCCGCATCCACGCGACTTCTTCGCGGCGCTGGCGCGCAAACCCGAACTGGCGCCCGCCCGCATCGCCACGCTGCGCGACAAATTGACCGAACTCGCCCGCTGCGGCGTGGACCAGTGCGTGGTACTTGAGTTCGATGCCCGGCTGTCCTCGCAAGTTCCCGAGGCCTTCATCGACAACGTGCTGGTGCGCGGCCTGGGTGCGCGCTACGTACTGGTCGGCGACGACTTCCGGTTCGGCGCCAAGCGCGCCGGCGACTACGCCATGCTCGACGCCGCCGGGGCCGCCAAGGGCTTCGACGTGGCGCGCATGAACAGTTACGAAGTGCACGGCTTGCGGGTCTCCAGTTCGGAGGTGCGCGACGCGTTGGCGCGCGGCGACATGGATGGCGTGCACGCGCTGCTGGGCCGTGCCTACAGCATCAGCGGGCACGTGGTGCACGGTCGCAAGCTCGGCCGCCAGCTCGGCTTCAAGACCGTGAACCTGCGCTTTTCCCATTGGAAGCCGGCCGCGAGCGGCATTTTCGCGGTCCAGGTGCATGGGCTGGACGCCACCGGCGAGCCGATCGACGGGGTGGCCAATCTCGGCATCCGGCCGTCGCTGAACCCCGACGACGTCAACGGCGGCCGCGTGCTGCTGGAGACGCATTGCCTGGAATGGCCGCCCAGCCTCGGTGAGGAGGGGGCCTACGGTAAAATCATCCGGGTGGAACTGCTGCACAAACTGCACGACGAGCTCAAGTACGCCAGCCTGGACGACCTGAAAGCCGGGATCGCCAGGGACTGCGAGCAGGCGCGCGCTTTTTTCGCGTCCACCCGTCGCCAGACGACGCGCGACCGAATTTAGATCGGGGTCTGCCCGCTCGCCGCCCTTCGACAGGCTCAGGGCGAACGGTTCCCTCGCACCGGTTTTTCCCAGCTCCGTTCGGGCTGAGCCTGTCGAAGCCCACTGAGTTTGCCCATGACCGACAAGACCGATTACCGCGCCACCCTCAACCTGCCCGACACGCCGTTTCCGATGCGCGGAGACCTGCCCAAGCGCGAGCCGGGCTGGGTCAAGGAGTGGGAGGAAAAGGGCCTGTACAAGAAACTGCGCGCGGCGCGCTGCGAGCATGAGAAGTTCGTGCTGCACGACGGCCCGCCCTATGCCAATGGCCAGATCCACATGGGCCACGCGGTCAACAAGATCCTCAAGGACATGATCGTCAAAGCGCGCCAGCTCAAGGGGCTGGATGCCGCCTATATCCCCGGCTGGGACTGCCACGGCCTGCCGATCGAGAACGCGATCGAGAAGAAGTACGGGCGCAACCTGGCGCGTGACGAGATGCAGGCCCGGAGCCGCGCATTCGCCACCGAGCAGATCGGCGTGCAGATGGCGGACTTCAAGCGGCTCGGCGTGCTGGGCGACTGGGACCATCCGTACCGCACGATGGACTTCATCAACGAGGCCGAGGAGATCCGGGCGTTCAAGCGTGTGATCGAGCGCGGTTTCGTGTACCGCGGCCTGAAGCCGGTGTACTGGTGTTTCGACTGCGGCTCCTCGCTCGCCGAATTCGAGATCGAATATGCCGACAAGAAGTCGCAGACGCTCGACGTCGGGTTCAAGGCCGACGAACCGGCAAAGGTGCTGGCGGCGTTCGGCTTGCCCCCACCCCAACCGTCCCCCGGAAGGGGAGGGAGTGATTCAGCCAAACCGATCTTCGCCGTCATCTGGACCACCACCGCCTGGACCATCCCGGCCAACCAGGCGCTGAACCTCAATCCGGAGCTGGAATACGCGCTGGTCGAAACGGATCGCGGCCTATTGATCCTCGCCGCTTCGCTGGTCGGCCGATGCCTGGAGCGGTACGGCCTCACCGGCAAGGTGCTGGCCACAGTGAAGGGGGACAAACTCGGCGGGCTGAACTTCCAGCACCCGCTGTACGACGCCGACCCGGGCTATCGACGGCTCTCGCCGGTGTACCTCGCCGACTATGCGACCGCCGAGGATGGCACCGGCATAGTGCACTCGTCGCCGGCCTACGGCCTGGACGACTTCAACTCGTGCATCGCGCATGGCATGGCCTACGACGACATCCTCAACCCGGTGCAAGGCAACGGCTCGTACGCGCCGGACTTCGCCCTGTTCGGCGGCCGGAACATCTGGAAAGCCGTGGTGTCGATCCTGGACGCATTGCGCGCGGCGGGCCGTCTGTTCGCCACCGAGAACATCGTCCACAGCTATCCGCATTGCTGGCGCCACAAGACGCCGGTGATCTACCGCGCGGCGGCGCAGTGGTTCATCCGGATGGACGAGGGCGAAGGCGTTTTCACCAAGGACAAGGCGCCCAAGACGTTGCGCCAGCTCGCGCTCCACGCGATCGAAGACACCGAGTTCTATCCCGAGAACGGCAAGGCGCGGCTGCGCGACATGATCGCCGGCCGGCCCGACTGGTGCATCAGCCGGCAGCGCAGCTGGGGCGTGCCCCTGCCCTTCTTCCTGCACAAGGACACGGGCGAGCTGCATCCGCGCACGATGGAGATCCTGGACATCGCCGCCAACATGGTGGAGCGTGGCGGCATCGAAGCTTGGAGCAAGGCCAGCGCCGAATCGATCATCGGCCCGGAGGATGCGGCGCTCTACGCCAAGAGCGCGGACATCCTGGAGGTGTGGTTCGACTCCGGCACCACGCACACCACCGTGCTGAAGCATTCGCATGCCGGCGCCGGCCACGAAAGCGGACCCGAAGCCGACTTGTACCTGGAAGGGCACGACCAGCATCGCGGCTGGTTCCATTCGTCGCTGCTCACCGCCTGCGCGATGTACGGGCGCGCGCCCTACCGCAGCATCCTGACCCATGGCTTCACGGTCGACGCCCAGGGCCGCAAGATGAGCAAGTCGCAGGGCAATGGCGTGGATCCGCAGGAAACCACGAAGAAGCTGGGCGCGGAGATCATCCGCCTCTGGGTCGCGGCGTCGGACTATTCCGGCGACATCGCGGGCGACGACAAGATCCTGGCGCGAGTAGTCGATGCCTACCGGCGCATCCGCAACACCTTGCGCTTCCTGCTGGCCAACGTGAGCGATTTCGATCCCGCGAAAGACGCGGTGCCGCTCGATCAGATGCTGGAGATCGACCGCTACGCGCTTTCGCGGGCCGCGCAATTCCAGGCCGAGGTGCTGGCGCACTACGAGATCTACGAGTTCCATCCGGTCGTGGCCAAGTTGCAGGTCTATTGCTCGGAAGACCTCGGGGCCTTCTACCTCGACATCCTGAAGGACCGGCTCTACACCACGGCGCCGAAGTCGCTGGCGCGGCGCAGCGCCCAGACGGCGCTGTGGAACATCACGCACGCGATGCTGCGCTGGATGGCGCCGTTCCTCAGCTTCACGGCGGAGGAAGCCTGGAAGCTGTTCGGCGATTCGGAGTCGATCTTCTTCGAGACCTACGCGGAAATCGGCGGGCCCGACACCGAGCTGATCGACAAGTGGACGCGCATCCGCGCCGCCCGCGAGGTGGTCAACAAGGAAATCGAGACGCTGCGCGAATCCGGCAAGGTCGGCTCCTCGCTGCAGGCCAACGTGGCACTCACGGTGCCGATGGCGACGCACGGCGAGCTGTGGTCGGCGCTGGCCAGCCTGGGCGATGACTTGAAGTTCGTGTTCATCACGTCGGTGATGGGCGTGGTGGCCGGCGACAAGATGGGCGTGGAAGTGACGCCTTCGGAAGCCGTGAAGTGCGAGCGTTGCTGGCACTGGCGAGCGGACGTCGGCCACGACCCGGCGCACCCGACGCTTTGCGGGCGCTGCACCAGCAACCTGTTCGGTCCCGGCGAAGACCGGAAGTTCGCCTGATGGTGGCGCGCGGCAGTACTGGCGGCTGGCTGCCCTGGCTGGGCCTGTCGCTGGCCATCTTCATCGTGGACCAGTTCACGAAGGTGCTGATCCTGGGCTATTACCGGCTGGGCGACACCACTCACGTCGCGAGTTTCTTCAACATCGTGCGGGCCCACAACACGGGCGCCGCATTCTCGTTCCTCGCGGCGGCCTCCGGCTGGCAGCGCTGGTTCTTCACCGCCGTCGGTATCGCGGCGGCGATCTTCATCGTCTGGATGCTGCGCTCGCACGCCGGCCAGAAGCTGTTCTCGTTCGCTCTCGCGTCCATCCTCGGCGGGGCCGTCGGCAACGTGGTGGATCGGCTGCTGCACGGGTACGTGGTGGATTTCGTCCAGGTGCATTGGCATGGCTGGTATTTCCCCGCATTCAACGTGGCCGACAGCGCGATCACCGTCGGCGCCGCGTGCCTGATCCTCGACGAACTGCTGCGCGTGCGGCGCGCCAGGTAGCCGCGCGAGCGCTGCCACGCGGCGCAGCGGCTCGATGCTGCGCCGCATCAAGCGTATAGTTTGATCTGTCGCAATGAAGCATCTGTTGAATCTGCTGGCAGCGATCGCGCTGCTGGTGTGGGGAACCCATCTCGTTCGAACCGGCATCCTCAGGGTGTTCGGCGCCAACCTGCGCACCATGCTGTCCCACAGCGTCGCCAACCGGTGGGCGGCGGCCATTTCGGGCCTGGGCGTCACGGCGCTCGTGCAGTCAAGCACCGCCACCGCGCTGATCGTCTCCTCGTTCGTGGGCCAGGGGCTCGTCACCTTGCCGATGGCGCTCGCCGTGATGCTCGGTGCCGACGTGGGCACGAGCCTGATGACGGTGGTGTTCTCGTTCGACCTGTCGTGGCTGTCGCCGCTGTTCCTGTTCCTGGGCGTGGTGCTGTACATGACCCGCGAGTCGAATCCGATCGGGCGCTTCGGCCGCATCCTGATCGGTCTGGGGCTGATGCTGCTGGCCTTGCGGCTGGTCGCCGGCGTCACCGAGATCATGACGCAATCGCCCGCGGTCAAGGCGCTGCTCGGCTCCATCTCGAGCGACCTGCTGCTGGAGATCACCGTGGGTGCCTTCCTGTCGGTGGTCGCGTATTCGAGCCTTGCGATCGTCCTGCTGGTCGCAACGATGGCGGCATCGGGGCTCGTGCCGCTGGAGCCCGCGATGGGCCTCGTGCTCGGCGCCAACCTGGGCAGCGGCCTGCTCGGCGTCCTCACCACCGCGAAATCGTCGGTCGAAGTGCGGCATGTGCCGCTCGGCAATTTCGTCTTCAAGGCCCTGGGCGTGCTGATCACCGCACCGATGGTGGGCCTGTGGCTGCGTTACGCGCGGCCGTTCGTGCATGACCAGGCCACATTGGTCGTGCTGTTCCACCTGAGCTTCAACGTGCTGACGGCTCTCGTGTTCATCGGATTCACGACGCAGATTGCCCGCTGGGTGGATCACTGGCTGCCCAAGCCGGACCGCAGCCTCGTCGCGGGCCGGCCGCACCACCTGGACCCTTCCGCCCTCGAGACGCCCTCGCTTGCGATCTCGTGCGCGGCGCGCGAGGCGCTGCACCAGGCGGATGTCGTCGAAACGATGATCGTGGGCATGCTGTCGGTCATCAAGAACAACGACCTGAAACTGGCGCAGGACCTGCGCAAGCTCGACGACCACGTCGACGAGCTGTATTCGGACATCAAGTACTACCTGACCAAGATCTCGCGCGAGGCGTTGGGCGAGGAGGAGAGCCGGCGCTGGACCGACATCATCAGCTTCACGATCAACATGGAGCAGATCGGCGACATCGTCGAGCGCATCCTGATCGACATCGAGGACAAGAAGATCAAGAAGGGCCGCAGCTTCTCCGACGCCGGCATGGCCGAGATCTGCGAGCTGCATGCGCGCCTGGTCGACAACCTGCGCCTGGGGATGAGCGTGTTCCTCAACGGCTCGGTGCGTGACGCGCAGAAATTGCTGGAACAGAAAGCGCGTTTTGGCGAGCTGGAGCGCGCCTATGCCTCGAGCCACCTGAACCGGCTGACCGGCAACACGATGCAGAGCATCGAGACCAGCTCATTGCACATCGACCTGATCAGCGACCTGAAGCGCATCAATTCGCACATCTGCTCGATCGCCTATCCGATCCTCGACTCGGCGGGCGCGCTCGCACCCAGCCGACTGAGGCAGGCGCAACTCGCCGACGGCCCCTGACCGTCGTGGCGACGCGGCCCGGACATCCGCGGCCGCTAATGCTCGACCTTGACCCGCTCCCTGACGCAGTAGTCCACCAGGTCCTCGATCTCGGTGGATTTGTCGAACACGGCATCGGCCCCGAGCTGGTGGCAGCGCCAGCGCACGTCGCGCGTGGCATGGTTGCTGAGTACCACCATCTTCTGCGTGGGACGGCGGCAGCGGCAGGCTTCCAGGATGTTGAGCCCGCTGCCTTCCTTCAGGAACAGGTCCACGATCGCCAAATCCCAGTATTCGTCGTTCTGGGCCAGCCATTTCTTGCCTTCTTGTTCGGTCTCGGCCACGCCCACGGGATCCACCAGCGCCAGTTCCTGCAAGGTCTCGATGAGGTTCTCACGGATCGTCGGTGAGTCTTCGACGATGTAAGCACGGAACTTCATGACTTTCTCCACTGGAGATCCGCGCCGGCAGGAGGCTGGCCGCGGCTCTCGCCCAGTTGAGGCCAATGTACCGCGCTACGCTCGGGCAGGATGCAAGCTGCAAGGCCAAGCACCTGTAGGAGAGTTCGCTGCCTTCCAGTTCGCGCGCGGGTGGGAGCGGGACTACAGGAGCGCTTGCGCCAGGATCAAGGCGGCTTCGATCGTGAATTCGTCACGTTGCAAGCGCTCCACGACCTCTTCGCGCGGCATCAGCCGGAACTGCGCGACTTCGCCGTCCTGGTTCGCCGGCACCACGCCGTCCGGCACGACACAGCGGTACCACTCGATGTGTTCGACGACATAGCCCGCGCGCTCCTCGCCGGTCGGCCTGCGCACGCTGATGCAGCCGCACCGGCGCAACCCGGCCAGCTGGCCGATACGCAGCCCCGCCTCCTCCCAGGTCTCGCGCTCCAGTGCCTGCGCGATCGAATCCGAGGCCGGAATCATGCCGCCCATCAACGTGTCCCAAAGACCGGGATCATTGGCCTTGGTGAGCGAGCGCTGCTGGACCCAGTGGCGCCCATCGGGCGCGAGTCCCACCAGGTGCACCGCGAACGTCGTGATCCCGAGCGGCCGCACCACGGCGCGCTCCACGGTGCCGAGACAGCGGCCCTCCTCGTCGGTGACGGCCAACTGCTCGTCGCGCCACACATGCGCCAAGCCGGCGGCGCGCATCGCGGCCGCGACCTCGCGCATGCTGGCCGTCACGTCGCCGACGACCTGCCAGCCCGTTTCGCCGCGGCGCTCGGCCGGCGCGACGAGGCCGCTGCGCAGGGTCGCGCGCGCGAAGAGATCGGGCTCGACCGAGCCGATGCGCGCCTCGCCGGCCCACAGCGGCACGCGTGGCCGGCGCGGAGGCTGGTCGGCGCCCGCCTGCAGCGCGGCCAGCCAGGGGGCGGCAGGCAGCGGCCGGCTCACAAGGTGAGGATGGTGCAACCCGTGGTCTTGCGCGCTTCCAGGTCCCGGTGCGCCTGCTGCACCTGCTCGAGCGGGTAGCGCTGGTTGATGCGGATCTTCACCTTGCCGCTGGTGACCGCTTCGAACAGGTCATCGGCCATAGCCTGGGTCGACTCACGCGTGGCGATGTGCGTGAATAGCGTCTGGCGCGTCACGTACAGCGAGCCCTTCGGCCCCAGGATGCCGGGTGCGAACGGCGGCACCGGGCCGGACGCGTTGCCGAAGCTCACCATCAACCCGAAGGGTGCGAGGCAATCGAGCGACTTGTCCCACGTGTCCTTGCCGACCGAGTCGTACACGACCTTCACGCCGCGCCCACCGGTGATCTCCTTGACCCGGGCCAGGAAATCTTCCTTCGAATAATTGATCACGTGCGCGGCGCCATGCTCTTTCGCCAGCGCGCACTTGGCATCGGACCCGGCCGTGCCGATCAATTGCAGGCCCATGGCGCGCGCCCACTGGCACGCGATCAGCCCGACACCGCCGGCGGCCGCGTGGAACAGCACGAAATCACCCTGCTGCAGCCCGCCCTGCGGCTGTGAGCGCTTGAGCAGGTATTGCGCCGTGAGCCCCTTGAGCATCATGGCCGCGCCGGTGTCGAAGTCGATCGCATCCGGCAACTTGCAGACCGTCTTGGCCGGCATCACCCGCAGCTCCGAGTAGCTGCCGGGCGGCTGGCTCGTATAGGCGGCGCGGTCCCCGGCTTTCAGGTGCTGCACGCCCGGGCCGACCGCCTCCACCACGCCGGACGCCTCCATTCCGAGGGTGTGGGGCAGCTTGAGCTGGTACAGCCCGGTGCGGTGATAAACGTCGATGAAATTCAGGCCGACGGCGCGATGCCGGATGCGGATCTCGCCGGGGCCGGGCTCGCCCACATCCACATCGACGAGTTTCAACTGATCGGGACCGCCGGCCTGGGCGATCTGTACGGCTCTGCTCATCTTGTTTTCTCCGAAGTTCAGGCGCGCATCCTGCCATGAAAACGCACGCCGTGCCCAGGCGCGACAGCCCAGTCCGTTTACAGTCGCACGTTGGCCATGGAGCACCGCCTCGACCTAAGCAGCGACAAACGCGCTCCCGAGAGAGCGCGTCATTTGTCGCTGACCGTCAGTACGTGCCCGGGTACGCGCCGCCGTCCGTGAGCACGTTCTGGCCGATGATGTAGCCCGCGTGCATGCTGCACAGGAAGGCGCAGGCAGCGCCGAACTCTTCGGGCGTGCCGAAGCGCTGCGCCGGGATCGTCTTGCGCCGCGCGTCCATGATTTCCTCGATCGGCCGCCCGGTCTTCTGCGCGGCGCCGGCCATCGTGACCTTGAGGCGATCGGTCTCGAACGCGCCCGGCAGCAGGTTGTTGATCGTCACGTTGGCCGAGGCGAGCCGGCTGCTGCGCGCCACACCGGCGACGAATCCGGTCAGGCCGCTGCGCGCGCCGTTGGACAGCCCCAGGATATCGATCGGCGCCTTCACCGCGCTCGACGTGATGTTGACGATGCGCCCGTACCCGCGCGCAGCCATGCCATCGACGGTCGCCTTGATCAACTCGATGGGCGTGAGCATGTTGGCGTCCACCGCCTTGATCCACGCTTCGCGGTCCCAGGTGCGGAAATCGCCCGGCGGCGGACCGCCCGCGTTCGTCACCACGATATCGAACTCGCGCCGTTGCTCGAAAACCTTGGCGCGGCCTTCGGCGGTCGTGATGTCCGCCGCAACGTGCTGCACCGCCGTGTCGGCCGGCCGCGCGGGATCGGCCAGCAGCTTTTGCACCGCCGCCTCCAGCGCCTCCACGCCCCGTGCCACCAGGACCACATGCACGCCTTCGCGCACCAGCGCCTGCGCGCAGCCGAACCCCAGGCCCTTGCTCGCGCCGCACACCAGCGCCCATTTGCCCGCAATACCCAAATCCATAATAATCAACCTTCCTTAGCTGAAGCCTCGTGATGCGCACATCATCGGCGATTTTGCTTGTGTTCTGGGGCCTCGCCGCTGCTGCCCAGGCCCAAGGCTTCAGATTTTCCGACACCCCGGCGCCCGCCGATGCCGCCGCCCAGGCGCAGCGCGAGGCGGCGACGGCGTCCCAGCTCGCCACGCCGTGCCGCGACAAGATCAGGGACCGCAAGATCATGGTGCTGATCGGCGAAGAGGCGAATGGATCCGTGATTGCCAGCCAGGGCCGGTTCAGCCGCCACGTCGAGGCCGTGAACGGGCGGCTGGCCGGTCTCGGCCTGAAGACCTATTCGCCCGAACAGATCCGCAAGCAGGTGGCGCAGGAAGAGGTCGACGCCTATTTCAAGAACGACCCGGACCGCGCGCTGAGCGCATCGCGCCGGATGGCCGCGCAGTACGTGCTGCGGGGCGTGATCGCGAGCCGCGCTGTCCGCAACCCGATCGTGAACGTGAACCAGGTCAGCGTGAACATGGACTTCACCCTCACGGACGCAGCGGGCAAGCCCGTGTCCACCGCTTCCGCACGCGGCGAGAGCTATGCCGGCGGCGACACCGCAGGCATGGCGCTCGCCCTGATCGAGGAGCGCGCGGACGAAGTGGTGGCGAGGTTGTACAGCGACTATTGCCGCAACGCGCGTTGACCGCTGCAAGGATTTTCACTTTCCGAGGAGGAAGCATCATGTCGAACAAACCGTCCCTTCAGTTGCGCGCGCTGGCGGCCCTGTGCTGCCTGGCCGCCGCGTCCGCGATCGCCCAGCCCACGTTCGGGAATCCGTCGCCCACGGCGGGCAGTTCCACTTCGCAGCAGGCCAATGCGGCGGCGGACGCGGCCGCGTACCAGGAAGTCGCTTACGTGAACAAGGCCAAGCGCGGGCCGGCCCTCGTGGTCATCCCCGGCGAGGTGAAAAGCAACAACGCGAGTTTCGTGCAGAAGTTCGGCCCCAACAACATCGCCGATTTCGGCGAACTCGAGCTGTCGCAGGCCAACTTCCCCGTGCTCGAACGCGCCAACCTGGGCAACCTGCTGCAGGAGGTTTCTCTCGCCTACAACCTCGGCGATGCGCAGGCGGCCCGCAAGACGATGCAGGTGGGCAAGCTCAAGACCACGCAGTGGATCGTCAAGTTCGACATCCTGAAGGCCGAACAGATCGCCGAGAACAAGAAGGGCTTCGACGGCCGCGCGATCGGCGGACTGATGTCCATGCTGGGCGGCGGCAGCCTGGGCGGCAGCGCCGCCGGCCACATCACCGGCTCGGTGCAGACGCAGGAATCCGCCGGCGTGTGGCTGATCGGCATGCGCTACAAGATCATGGACGCCAACACCACCGAGCAGGTGGCGCAGGGCTACAAGGAACTGAAGATGGAGGTCGGCGCCAACGCGACCAGCGTGATGGGCGTATCCCAGCAGGCCAAGGGCGGCGTCGGGCTGGACACCATGGTGCAGCGCCTGGTGCAGACCACGGTGTGGGAAATCGACTCGAAGTACAAGTGAGCGGCGCCGCCGCGCCCCGGAGCCTCCCGCGATGAACAAGCTGGGCAAGTACCAGATCCGCCGCACCCTGGGCAAGGGGGCGATGGGCATCGTCTATGAAGGGTTCGACCCGGGCATCGAGCGCACCGTCGCGATCAAAACCATCCTGCCCTCTCAGCTCGCCGGCGCCGAGGTGGCCGGCGTGATGGCGCGCTTCAAGCGCGAGGCGCAGGCCGCCGGCCGCCTGAACCATCCGGGCATCGTCGCGATCTACGAATACGGCGAGGACATCGCGCAGGACATCAGCGACGAGGAAGCGACCATGATGGCCGCGCCGTCGGCGGCCGCTTCGGCGCAGCGCGTCGCCTACATCGCCATGGAGTTCGTCAAGGGCCGCGAGCTGCGCGATTTCTTCGAAAAAGGCGAGCGTTTCCCCCTGCCGGAAGTCTTGCGCATCATGACCGAGATGCTCGACGCGCTGGATCACGCGCATTCGCAGGGGGTGGTGCACCGGGACATCAAGCCGGCCAACCTGATCCTGCTGGGCGACGGCCGCGTGAAGGTGGCCGACTTCGGCATCGCCCGCATCGAAGCGTCCGAGCTGACCCAGACCGGGGCCGTGCTGGGCACTCCTTCGTACATGTCGCCCGAGCAGTTCATGGGCCATCCGGTGGACGGACGCAGCGACCTGTTCTCGTGCGGCGTGATCCTGTACCAGCTGCTCACGGGCGAGAAGCCGTTCACCGGCGAGTCCACCACCACCATCATGTACAAGGTGCTGCGCGAGGAGCCCGTGCCGCCCTCGGAGCTGAACCTGTCGCTGGCGCCGGCGCTGGACGCGGTGGTGAAGAAGGCGTTGGCCAAGCAGCCGGCGCAGCGCTTCCAGAACGGCAAGGAATTCGCCCAGGCGTTGCACGCCGCGCTCGCCGGCGGGTCCGATGCGCCGGTCGCGGCCGTGCCGACCGCGGTCACCCCTGCACCCGAAACATCGCTGCGCGCCCAGGCCAGCGAGCGTGCGGCAGCATCCGTGGCGCCCGCGCCGGCGGCCGGATCGCACCGCAGCGCCGGCCTGTGGGCGGCAGCCGCGGCCGCGGCGCTCCTCATCGCGGGCGGCGGCGCTTACGTATTGCTGGCATCGGGCCGGCCGGCTCCGGCATCCGTCGCGCAGGCGCCCGCCACTCCCGCCGCCGCACCCGCCGCACCGGCAGCGCCGAGCGCGGCCACGGCCAACACGCCGACACTCGCGCCCGGCACGCTGGTCATCAGCGCGCTGGGGCTGGCGGACCCGCACGACGCGCGATTCAACGGCAGTCTCGCGGCGGCGCAACTGGAAGCGCGGGACGGCGCCCGGCGCCAATTGATCGAGAAGGCCCTGGCGCTCTACGTCGACAAGGATTCCCTTGACGGCCACCGCGGCCTGATCGAGCGCAGGCTGCTATCGAACCCGGCCCCTTTCATCCGCTCCGTGCTGCAGGAAAGCGCCGGCGCATCGGCCCCGGGCAGCATGGTCGAAATGCAGACCCGCGCCGTCGTGGGCCTGCGCGACGTGCAGAAATCGCTCAACCAGCTGTCGCGGGAAGAGCGCGTCGAATTCATCCGCAACAAGGGCGATCCGCGCATCTCGATCCGCATCGACATCGCCGACGCCGGGGGTGCGTTGGGCCGCGAACGCTCGCAGCTCGCGGAAAACATCGTCAAGGAACGGATCAAATCGTTCGGCTTTCGCGTGTGGGCCGCCGAAGGCGACAAGTCGCCCTCGTCCCCGGCGGAAGCGGCCGACTTCGCCATCCATGGCGAGGTGAAGGTCAAGCAGCTGTCCACGAAGCTTGCAGCCTCGGGGCTGACCATCACCAAGACCGCGCTGACGTCCTGGACGCTCAAGGCGATCGAAAACGCCACCGGCGAGGAGGTGTACCTCAGTACGCGCTTGCCGGCCGGGCAGAGCTGGGCGTCCGAGGACCAGGCGCTCGCCGACATCGGCAAGCGGGTCGGCGACGAGTTCTCGCGCGATTTCTTCCTGCAGCACTTCGCCTTCCGCACGATGAAGACCCATCTGCTCGTCACCGGCCTGCCGGAGGCGGGCAGCGCGCTCATGCTGCGCGAACTGCGGGCGATGCGCGCGGTGCTCGACGCCCAGGCGATGGCTGAACCCGGGCGGTTCCAATTGGAGCTGGCGCAAGGCAGCGGGCCCGACATGGTGCAGGACGCGGTCGTGCGGCCCCTCAACGCGAAACTGGGCCGGGACTGCTTCACCCTGGCGGGCGCGGGCAGTGCCGAAGTGACCTTGGCCTACTCCGCCGCGTGTGCCACGCCCGAGATGCGCAACAAGCTCGAGGCGGGCCCGCCGGCCGGCTGGAAGTTCGCGCCGGTCGCACCCCCCAAGCCGGCGGCCCCGCCAGGGCGCAAATCCACTTGAATGCGCGGCCGGCCGGCTGCCGGCGCTAGCGCGCGGCCCGGGTGAACACGAAGATACCGGCGATGACGAGCACCGTGCCCGCCGCGATCCAGACGGTGAACGGCTCGTCCAGGATCAGCACGCTCATCAGGATGGTGGACATGGGCCCCACCATGCCGGTCTGCGCCGACAAGGCCGGGCCGATCCGCTCGATGGCCATCATCACCATCAGCACGGGCACCGCGGTGCAGGCCGTCGCATTGAGCACCGACAGCCACACCACTTGCGGGGCGACGGCGAACGCGCTCGCCAGCGGCCGCAACAGAGCGAATTGCAGCAGGCAGCACAGGCAGGCGACGGTGGTCGCGAGCCCGACCAGCCGCAACGCACCGAGGCGCTGCACGAGCTGGCCGCTGTAGACCATGTAGATCGCATACGTGATGGTGGAGGTGAACACCAGTAGCGCCCCCAGTGCGGCCTGCCCGCCTTCCAGGTGCGCCTCGCGGCCGAACACCAGGATCACGCCGCAATAACTGATGGCCATGCCCAGCACGTGGATGCGCCGGAACGGCCTGCGATACAGCAGCCATCCGAGCAGCAGCACCAGTGTGGGATTGAGGTAAAGGATCAGCCGTTCGAGCGACGCGCTGATGTATTGCAGGCCGGCGAAATCCAGGAAGCTCGAAAGATAGTAGCCCGTCACGCCCAGGCCCGACACGCCGAGCCAGTCGCCGGCCGACAAGCGCGGTTTGCCGCGGCCGGCCCACCACGCCATGATCGCGAAGATCGGCAACGCGAACAGCATGCGCAGCATGATGAGCGTGACCGCATCGACGCCATAACGGTAGGCGAGCTTGACGATGATCGCTTTGCCGCTGAAGGCGATCGCGCCGAACATCGCCAGCGCCAGGCCGGCCAGCAGCCCCTGGTCAGGCGCCTTGCTCGATGTCGTGTCGTAGCCCACCCGGCGAGTCTGGCATGGAAACGCGCGCGTCGCGCATCGCAAGCGGCACGCCGCTCGCATCACGCTTCCTGTCTGGCGTCGAACACTTTCGAATGCAGGCGCCGCAGCGACCACCACACGGCGAGCGCGGCGACGGGGATCGCCATGGCTGCCGTGCTCTCCGCGCTCCAGGGCCAGCCGATCGCATGCGCGCCCTTGGCCAGATAGCTCACCAGGCCGACGATGTAGTAGGTGATGGCCGCTACGGAGAGGCCCTCCACGGTCGCCTGCAATCTGAGCTGCAGTCCCTGGCGCTTGTTCATCGTGGCCAGCAGCGCCTGGCTGCTTTGCTGCTGCTCGATCTCGACGCGCGTGCGCAGCAGGTTGCTGATGCGCGAGACGCGCTGCGACAGCGCGTCCTGCCGGCGCGTGGCCCACTCGCAGGTCGCGCGCGCCGGCGACAGGCGCCGGTCCATGAATTCGCCGATCGTCTGCAAACCGGCCAGGCGCGACTCCGCGATGTCGGCGATGCGCCGGTCCACCAGCTCGAAATACGCCGAGCTCGCCGAGAAACGCGAATGCGTCGCCGCGTATTGGCTCTCCACCTGGCCGGCCAGTTTGGTCAGGCGGTCCAATAGCTGCGGTTCCTCGTGGCGGCCGGCCAACCGGATCGCGTCGGCCAGTTCGGCCAGCTCGCGCTCGGCGTACGCGAGCACCGCGCCGGCTTCGCGCGCGGCCGGCAGCCCCAGCAGCGCCGCCATGCGGTACGTGTCGATCTCCAGCAGGCGCTGCACGAGCCGGCCCAGGCGCCGCGGCGAAATCGATCCGCCCGGGCCCGCCGCCTCGCCAGCGTCGGCGACAGCGCCCATCGCCCGCGTTCCGGCGAGCAGCACCATCCGCGAAAAACCGTCGGCGTGCAGCGCGAAATCGGTATAGACCTCGCCTTGGCCGTCCGCCACGCGCGAAGCGACCAGCATGTCTTCGTTGAGAACGTGCTTGACCAGCGAGGCGCCGCCGAAAGGCCGCGCCGGCAGCACCCACAGGTGCAGGCTCGCCAGGCACTGGCCCGGCAAGCCGGCAAGCCACGCCTGCGGCACCTCCTCGATCGCGGTGGGCGGTTCGTGCTCGCCGAACCCGGCGGCGTCGATCGTGCGCGAGAAGGTCCAGGTCACGAACTCCGTGTGCAGTTCCCAGCGCAGCCGGAACGGCCCCAGGTCCATGCGGATGTGGCTCGATTGCGCGTCGGGCAGCGGCAGGTGATGGTCGCGCAGCAGCGCGGCCACGTGTTCGCGGCTCGCTTCGCGCTCGGCGCCGTCGGCGACCATGACGACGTGCGAAATCGCCAGCGGCGGACTCATGGCCTCGGGCGGCCGGGCGTGGATTTCGTTGTGCAGCGCGACGCGCTGCGGGTGACTCTTCTTCAGCGGCATGCTTCCCCTCGAATCCCGGATTGTGACGCAAGGCCTGTGCCCGGCGGCTCGCCCCGCGTGCACGCCGCCAATGAAAACGGCGCCGGGGGCGCCGTGTTTGGGGATGCGCCGGGCTCAATCGACTTCGACGAACGCCTCTTCCCGCTTGGCTTTGATCGAAGGCAGCGCGACGATCACCACCAGCAACGCCGCCGCCGCCAGCAAACCGGCCGAGAGCGGGCGGGTCACGAAGACGCTCCAGTCGCCGCGCGAGAGCAGCATCGCCCGGCGCAGGTTCTCTTCCATCATCGGCCCCAGGATGAAGCCCAGCAGCAGCGGCGCCGGCTCGCAACCGAGCTTGATGAACAGGTAGCCCACGAAGCCGAAGATGCCCACCATCCACACGTCGAACGTGTTGTTGTTGGTCGAATACACGCCGATGGCGCAGAACAGCACGATGGCCGGGAACAGCCAGCGGTAGGGCACCGTGAGCAATTTGATCCACATGCCGATCAGCGGCAGGTTCAGGATCACCAGCATCAGGTTGCCCAGCCACATCGAGGCGATCAGGCCCCAGAACAATTGCGGGTTGCCGGTCATCACCTGCGGGCCCGGCTGGATGTTGTGGATCGTCATCGCGCCGACCATCAGCGCCATCACGGCATTGGGCGGGATGCCCAGCGTCAGCAGCGG